>JAJYTY010000245.1 GCA_021792835.1 Pseudomonadota bacterium | reverse complement strand
GACCTTCCTCACCGCTTGCGCGGCGCGGCTGCCCAGTCTGCTTCGCCAGTGCGGATTATGCCTGCTGCTGCGATGCAACAACGGGCATCGCACGCCAGCCCAGCCCGACGCCGGCATCCACCGGAACGATCTGCCCGTCCAGGTAGGGCAGGCTGTCGGGCACGGTCCACGCGTGGCGTCGCAGTTCGATGCTGCCACGGTTGCGCGGCAGGCCGTAGAAGTCGGCGCCGAAATGGCTCGCGAAGGCCTCCAGGCGCGGCAGGCAGCCGGCCTGCTCGAAGGCCTGCGCATACAACTCCAGCGCGTGCATCGCGCTGAAGCAGCCGGCGCAGCCGCAGTCGGCCTCCTTCGCGCCGCGCGCGTGGGGCGCCGAATCGGTGCCGAGAAAGAATCGCGCATCGCCGCTGCACGCCGCCTCGAGCAGGCGCCGGCGATGGCTCTCGCGTTTGAGCACCGGCAGGCAGTAGTAGTGCGGGCGCAGGCCGCCGCGGAACATCGCGTTGCGGCTGTGCAGCAGGTGATGCGCGGTCAGGGTCGCGCCGAGCAGCGGCGCGCCGCGCGCATCGCGCGCGGCGTGGGCCAGCACGAAATCCACCGCATGCGAGGTGGTGATGTGCTCCAGCACGATCTTCAGCGCCGGGAAGTCGCGCCGGATCGACTGCAGATGGCGTTCGATGAACACCGCCTCACGGTCGAAGACGTCGACCTCGGGGTCGGTGACCTCGCCATGCACCAGCAGCGGCATGCCTTCGCGCTGCATGGCTTCCAACACCGGACGCACGAGGCGCAGCTCGGTCACCCCGCTGTCCGAATTCGTGGTGGCGCCCGCCGGGTACAGCTTGACGCCGTGCACCACGCCGCTCGCGCGCGCGCGCGCGATTTCCTGCGGCGCGGTGCGATCGGTCAGGTACAGGGTCATCAGCGGCTCGAAATCCGAGCCCGGCGGGCGCGCCGCCAGCACCCTGTCGCGGTAGGCCAGCGCCTGCGCGGTGTCGACCACCGGCGGCTTCAGGTTGGGCATGACGATGGCGCGCGCGAACTGCGCCGCGCTCCACGGCACGGTCCAGGCCAGCGCGTCGCCGTCGCGCAGGTGCAGGTGCCAGTCGTCGGGCCGCGTGATGCGAAGGCTTTGCTCGGGTGCTTGCATGGAGATCTCGGTGACTCGCCGCGCGAGCGCGGCCTCGTACGGGAGCGATGGTAGGACTCAGGCCACCTTCGGCCACCCCGGCTCGGACTGCGGCACCGCCGCGTCGCCTTGCTGCTGCAGCTCCCACATGCGCGCGTACAGGCCGCCGGCGGCGAGCAGCTCGGCATGCGTACCGCGCTCCTGGATGCGCCCGTCGGCGAGCACCAGGATCTGGTGCGCGTCGACCACGGTGGACAGGCGGTGGGCGATGATCAGGGTCGTGCGGTCGCGCGCGGCGTCGCGGATCTCGGCCTGGATGGCCCGCTCGTTGGCCGAGTCGAGCTGCGACGTGGCTTCGTCGAAGATCAGCACCGGCGGGTTCTTCAGCAGCGCGCGCGCGATCGCCACGCGCTGCTTCTCGCCGCCCGACAGCTTGAGTCCGCGCTCGCCGACCTGGGTCTCGTAACCGGCGGGCTGGCGCACGATGAAATCATGGATCTGCGCCGCGCGCGCGACCTGCTCGATGCTGTCGCGGCTCGCGTCGGGGCGCCCGTACGCGATGTTGTAGGCGATGGTGTCGTTGAACAACACCGTGTCCTGCGGCACCAGTCCGAGCGCGGCGCGCAGGCTGGACTGGGTCGTCTCGCGGATGTCCTGGCCGTCGATCAGGATGCGGCCGGACTGCGGGTCGTAGAAGCGAAACAGCAGGCGCGACAGCGTGGACTTGCCGGCGCCCGACGGGCCCACCACGGCAACCGTGGCGCCACCGGGGATCTCGAAGCTCAGACCCTTGAGCACTTCGTGTCCGGGCTGGTAGGCGAAACGCACGTCCTCGAAGCGCACGCTGCCGGGGCCGACCCGCAGCTCGACGGCCCGCGGCGAATCGGCCACCTCGCGCTCCTGGTGCAGGATCGTGAACATGCGCTCGATGTCGGTCAGCGACTGGCGCAGCTCGCGGTAGATCACGCCCAGGAAGCCCAGCGGCGCATACAGCTGGATCATGAAGGCGTTGACCAGCACCAGATCGCCCAGGCTCATCGTCCCGGCCACCACCCCGGCGGTGGCGCGCCACACCAGCAGCGTGACGGCCAGCGCGATGATCACGTTCTGCCCCAGATTCAGCACCGACAGCGAGTTCTGCGACAGCACCGCGGCGTGCATCCAGCGCTTCAGATTTTCGTCGTAGCGCCGGGCCTCCCAGCTCTCGTTGCCGAAGATCTTCACCGTCTCGTAGTTCAGCAGCCCGTCCACCGCGCGCTGGTTGGCACGCGAATCCTGTTCGTTCATGGTGCGCCGCAAACCGGTGCGCCACTCGGTGACCACGATGGTGAAGCCCACGTACAGCACCAGCGCTCCGAGCGCGATCGCGGCGAACCAGATGTCGTAGCGCGCCACCAGGATGCCGATGACGAGTCCGATCTCCACCAGCGTGGGCAGGATGCTGTAGAGCGTGAACGACACCAGGCTGGAAATGCTGCGGGTACCGCGTTCGATGTCCCGCGACATGCCCCCGGTCTGGCGCTGCAGGTGGTAGCGCAGCGACAAGGAGAACAGGTGCTCGAACACCTGCAGCGCGATGCGCCGCACGGCGCCCTGCGTGACCCGCGAGAACACCACCTCGCGCAATTCGGTGAACAGCGACACGCCGATTCGCAGCGCGCCGTAGGCCACCAGCAGGGCCACCGGCACGACCAGCACCGCGCGCGGATCCCCGGGCTTGAGCTGCAGGTCGTCGACGATGTGCTTGAGCACGATCGGCACGCCGACGTTGGCCACTTTCGCGGCCACCAGCATCACCAGCGCGAGCACCACCCGCACGCGGTATTGCCACAGGTACGGGGCCAGATGGCGCAGCGCCGCCCAGCGCGCACCCGGCGGCGACGGGGGAGCGGAATCGGGCGACAAGGTGGAGCGGGAGTGGTCTCGCATGCGCGGGTTCAGGCAGGCGCGAAAACGGCGCGCGGTGGCGCGGCCGCGCGCGCGGCCGCCGATTGATGCATTATTGGGCCTTGCCCTGCTTTGCGCACGGGAGCCTCATTCTCTTCATTGCCGTGGAATCCACCCAGAACCTTCCGACCCAGCCAGAACCCATCCTGCGCATCCAGCCGATGCCCTCCGACGTGAACATGCACGGGGACATCTTCGGCGGCTGGATCATGTCCCAGGTCGACATCGCCGGCGGCATCGCCGCCGCGCGCCGAGCCAAGGGCCGCGTGGCCACGGTGGCCGTCAACCAGTTCGTGTTCAAGCACCCGGTGATGGTCGGCGACCTGCTGTCGCTGTACGCGAAGGTGGTGCGGGTCGGCCGCACCTCGATCACCATCGAGGTCGAGGTCTACGCCGAGCGCGGAATTCCCGACACCCAGGTGTTCCGCGTCACCGAGGCCACGCTGACCTACGTCGCCGTCGGCACCGACCGTCGCCCTCGCCAGGTTCCGGCCGAGTAGCCGCAACCCGGGCCGGCGCGACGCAGCAATGCAAACGCCGCCCGAAGGCGGCGTCGCGGCCGGGCTTGGCCCGGCCCTGCGGCGGCAGGTGCTCAGGACGCGGCCGGCGCGGCGCCTTCCGGACCCGCCTCGGCGGCTTCGGCCGACGACTCGCCGCCCTTGCTCAGCACGGTGGCGATCACCGGGTTCTCCGCACCGTGGGTGACCACGGTCAGGGTCGCCGGCAGCTTCAGGTCGCCCACGTGCAGCGAATGGCCCTTGTGCAGGCCGCTGAGATCGACCTCGAGGAACTCGGGCAGGTCGGCCGGCAGGCACGAAACTTCCAGCTCGCTGATCACGTGGCTGATCATCGCCCCCTCGAGCTTGACCGCCGGGGATTCCTCGGCACCCTTGAAGTGCAGCGGGACCTTCATCGAGATCTTGCGATCGGCGGCGACGCGCAGGAAGTCCACGTGCAGCACCAGGGCCTTGAACGGGTGCGCCTGGAAGGACTTCAGCAGCACCTTGCTCTGCTGCTCGCCCACCGTGAGATCCAGCACCGACGAATGGAACTGCTCCTTCTTCAGCGCGTGATACAGCGCGTTGTGATCGAGCTCGATCAGCTGCGGCTTGAGATCTCCGCCATAGACGATGCCGGGAACCTTGCCGGCCTTGCGCATGCGGCGGCTCGCACCGGTACCTTGCGCCTGACGTTCGAAAGCGACGACTTTCATGTCGACTCCTGATGGGGGACCCGCGGGTCCCGGGATATAGGCGCCGCGTTCGCGACCAACA
>JAJYTY010000244.1 GCA_021792835.1 Pseudomonadota bacterium | reverse complement strand
CTGTCGGGCCTGCTCCCGCAGCGGCGGCGCCGGGACCCGGGGCCGGCGCCGCGCCCGCGGCCGCGGCCGCGATGGCGCCCCCACTGGTGGCGCCCTCCCGCGGCGGGCGCGCCGGGCCCGCGGTGTGGCTGGCGCTGGTGGTGCTGCTGGTGCTGGTGGGTGGCGTCGCCTGGTGGCTGAACCAGCGCCTGTACCAGACGCAGGAGCAGATCGCGCAGCGCCTGCAGCAGGCACAGACCCATGCCATCGAGGCGCGCACCATCGCCACGCAGAACGTGCAGGCCACGCGCGACCTGGCCGCCAAGATCGCCGTGCTGCAGGCGCGCGAGCAGGACCTGGCGGCCGAGCGCGAGGCCCTGCAGCAGCTGGTGCAGCAACTGGCCAGGACCCGCGACGACGCCTTCCTGGGGCAGACGGCCGAATTGATCGGGCTGGCGCAGCAGCAGGCCGAGCTGACCGGCTCGCTGCATCCGCTGATCAGCACGCTGCAGGCCAGCCTGACGCGCCTGCAGCGCGTGGGAAGCCCGCGTGCGCTGCTGGTGGCGCGCGCGGTGCAGGCCGACCTCACGCACCTGAAGTCGACCGTCGTCCCCGACGTGCCGGTGGCCGCGCAGCGCCTGGACCAGCTCGCCGCGATGGTCGACGGGCTGCAGGTGCTGGGCTCGGCGAGTCCGCTGCAATCGGGGCCGCCGCCGGCGCCAAGCTCGGCGCCGGTTGCCGCGGGATGGAAGGCCTGGCTGTCGCACTGGGGTTGGGAGGCGTGGCGGCAGGCGCGCTCGCTGGTCACGGTCACCCGCATCGAGCACCCCGAGGCGCTGCTCGCGTCGCCGACGCAGCAGCAGTTCCTGCGCGCCAACCTGAAGCTGCGCGTGCTCAATGCTCGCCTGGACCTGCTGTCGCGCAATGCCGTGGGCTTCGAATCCGACATGCAGGACATCCAGCGCGTGCTGCGCACCCAGTTCGACACCCACCAGCCCGCCACCGCGATGGCGCGCGCCCTGGCCGCCCAGATCGAGCAGGTGGACCTGACGGCGCAGCCGGCGGCCAACCTGCAGTCGCTGCTGGTGCTGGCCAATCTCGGACTGGGGAGCAACTGATGCGCTGGCTGGCCTGGCTGGTCACCCTGGCGCTCGGTGCCGCGTTGCTGGCGATGGCCGCGAGCGGTCGCCCCGGCAACATCGCCATCCTGCTGCCTCCGTACCGTGTCGACCTGTCGCTGAACCTGGCGGTGCTGCTGCTGCTGCTGGCCTTCGTGCTGCTGTACGTCGCGGTGCGGGCGCTGAACCTGCTGCTCGGGCTGCCGCGCGCGGCGGCGCGCTTTCGCAGTCGCCGGCGCCTGCAGGTGGCGGGGGCGGCGCTGCATGAATCGCTGCTGCACCATCTGGGCGGGCGCTTCCGGCGCGCCGAGCGCGCCGCGGCGCGCGCCGCGGAGGTCGACGCGTTTCGTCCCGGCGCACTGCTGACCGCGGCGCAGGCGGCCCAGGCCATGCAGGCCTACGAGCGCCGCGACGCCTACCTGGAGGCGCTGCCGCCGGCGGCGCGCGAGACCGGCGCGCTGCTGCAGGCGCAGTGGCAGATCGAGGCGCGCGACGCGCAGGCCGCGCAGCGCGCGCTGCGCGGGTTGTCCGGGGGCGTGCAACGGCGTACCCAGACCATGCGCCTGGCCTTGGCGGCGGCGCGTGCGCTGCAAGACCACGCCGAGGTGCTGCGCCTGGCCGGCGCGCTGCGCAAGCACCACGGGCTGCATCCGGCAGCGGCGCAGGCGATGATCCACGCTGCCGCGCTCGGCCTGATCCGGCAGGCCGACCACGACGCCGAGGCGCTGCGCGCGATGTGGAAGTCCTTCGATGCGTCGCTGCGCCACGACCCGCAGGTCGCGGTGGCGGCGGCGCGGGGTTTCGCGCAGGCCGGCGAGGCGGTCCAGGCGCGTGCGCTGCTGGTGGAGGCGCTGCACGTGGCGGACGCCGAGCCGGCCGCGCTGATGCCGCCGCTGCGCGGCATGCTCGACGGCATCGACGCGAGCTTCGTCGCGCAGGCCGAGGCCTGGATGGACCGCTGGCCGCAGGAGGCGCAGGCCAGTTTCCTGGCGGCGCGCTGCTGCGCGGAGCTCGAACTGTGGGGCAAGGCGCAGCAATACCTGCAGCGCGCGCTGGAGCAATGCCAGCCCGACGAGCGACGCCTGCGCGGCCAGATCCACGCCTCGCTGGCCCGCCTGCACGAGCGCATCGAGCGGGAGGACCAGGCCATGCGGCATTGGCGCCTCGCCGCCGTCGACCTCGCCAATGACGACGGCGCGGGCGGCGGCGTTGCCTGAGTGATGGCAGCGTGAAGGCGGCGGCGTGGCGCCGCCTGCTCGCGGCGCTGCGCCGCGAGCGGCTGCTGCTGGTCTTCGGCTCGGTCGCGCTGCTGCTCGGCTTGATCGATCCGGCGCCGCCGCTGCGTTGGCTGCAGTGGCTGGCGCTGCCCACGCTGCTCGGGCTGCTGGCGCTGCTGGTGTGCATCGAGGGCATTCGCGCCAGCGGCGCGGTGCAGCATGCCGCGCAGGCACTGGCGCGGCATGCGCGCAGCCAGCGCGCGCTGGCGCTGATGCTGGTCGGCGGCGCGGCGCTGCTGGCCATGGTGCTGACCAATGACGTCAGCCTGTTCCTGCTGGTGCCGCTGACCCTGGCGCTGGGCCGCGGCAGCCAGTTGCCGGCCCGTCGTGTCGTCATCCTCGAGGCACTGGGGGTCAACGCGGGCTCCACGCTGAGTCCCTTCGGCAATCCGCAGAACCTGCTGCTGTGGCGGTACTCCGGCTTGTCGATGGCGCAGTTCGCATGGCGCATGCTGCCCAGCGCCGCGACCATGCTCTGCCTGCTCCTGCTGACGGTGTGGCTGCTGGTCCCCGCGAGCCCGCTGCGCGTGGCGGCGGATGCCGCGCCGTCCGGCGTGCCGCCGCTGCGTCGCCGGCTGGCGGCGGCTTCGTCGCTGGCGCTGTTGGGCGTGCTGGCCCTGTTGCAGGAGGCGCGCCCGGCGCTGGCCGCGCTGTTCGTGCTGGCGATGTATCTGGCGGCGTGGCGCGAGGTGCTGCGGCGCGTCGACTGGGGACTGCTGGCGACGCTGGGCGCGATGTTCGTCGGACTCGGCCATCTCGGCCATTGGGCACCCTTGCAGCAGGCCTTGGGCCGGGTCGACTGGCATGCACCCGGCGTCGTGTACCTCGGCGGCGTGGCCTTGTCGCAACTGCTCAGCAACGTGCCGGCCACGGTGCTGCTGTGGCCGCAGGTCGGCCGGGCGACGGCGCTGGCGGTGGCCGTCAACGTCGGCGGCTTCGGTTTCGCGCTGGGTTCGCTGGCCAACCTGATCGCGCTGCGCCTGGAAGGCCGCGGCAACCTGGCCGAGTTCCATCGCATCAGCCTGCCCTTCCTGCTGGCGTGCGCGCCGCTGGTGTGGCTGGTGCAGCGTTTCGTCGGCTGAGGGCAGGGCACGTGGCGCCGGGAAATGCCAGAATGTAGCCAGGAGAGATCTCGATGCCTTCGTACAAGACCCTGGAACAGACCATCGGCGGCACGCCGCTGGTGCGCCTGCAGCGCATCGGCGCCGCCGACAACGAACGCCGCGGCAACGTGCTGCTGGCCAAGCTCGAGGGCAACAACCCCGCCGGCTCGGTCAAGGACAGGCCGGCGCTGTCGATGATCCGGCGCGCCGCTGAGCGCGGCCAGATCCGCCCCGGCGACACGCTGATCGAGGCGACCTCGGGCAACACCGGGATCGCGCTGGCGATGGCCGCGGCCATCCTCGGCTACCGCATGGTGCTGATCATGCCCGAGGACCTGTCGGTGGAGCGCGCGCAGACCATGCGCGCCTACGGCGCCGAGCTGGTGCTGACCCCGCGTGCGGGTGGCATGGAATACGCGCGCGACCTGGCCGAGCAGATGCAGCGCGAAGGCAAGGGGTTGGTGCTGGACCAGTTCGCCAACGGCGACAACCCGCGCGCGCACTTCGAGACCACCGGTCCGGAGATCTGGCGCGACACCGACGGCACGGTCACGCACTTCGTGTCGGCGATGGGAACCACCGGGACCATCATCGGCACCTCGCGCTACCTGAAGCAGCAGAATCCGGCGGTGCAGATCGTCGGCGCGCAGCCGGAGGAGGGCGCGCGAATTCCCGGAATCCGCAAGTGGCCCGAGGAGTACCTGCCGAAGATCTACCAGCCGCAGCGGGTCGACCGCATCGAGCCGGTCAGCCAGTCCGCCGCCGAGTCGATGGCACGCCGCCTGGCGCGCGAGGAGGGGCTGTTCTGCGGCATCAGCTCCGGCGGCGCCTGCGAGGTCGCGCTGCGCCTGTCGCGCGAACTCGGAGATCGGAA
>JAJYTY010000243.1 GCA_021792835.1 Pseudomonadota bacterium | reverse complement strand
CGGGGAAGTCGCGGCCACCAAGGTGGGCGCGCTTTCCAAGACCCAACTGACTTCCTTCCTCGACGCGAATATATAATCTGCCGCGCGGCACCGGTGACGCCAGCGGCGACACCGGTGCCGCCGGGCACCGATGCGCCGGCGGCCAACCCCACCGGCACCCGACCGAAAGCTCGGGACCCCGAGCCGCAGCCGCCGCGCGATCCGCCAGGCGCCGGCCCGATCCGAACGAGAAGCCTCCAGCGAGACGACCCCTGCAAGGCCGGGTCCTTCGCCGGTGAATCACCCGAAGCGAACAACTCCCGCTTTGCATGCGGCCCGCAAGCCGCATTCCCTCCCCTGAGCCCCACCGCGGCCCGATCCGCACGACGCGCCTGAACGGCGCCGCGCCGGCAACGGCACCTGCCTCATGCAGGCCCGTCCCGCGCACGGCCTACCGGCCAAGCCCTTCCCTCCCGCACCCCGCCATGCACCTGTCCGAACTCAAAGCGATGCACGTCTCCCAGTTGCTCGAGATGGCAACCGGCCTGGAGATCGAGAACGCCAGCCGCCTGCGCAAGCAGGAGCTGATGTTCGCGATCCTCAAGCGCCGCGCTCGCACCGGTGAGCAGGTATTCGGCGACGGCGTGATGGAGGTGCTGCCCGACGGATTCGGATTCCTGCGGGCGCCGGAATCGAACTACCTCGGATCTCCCGACGACATCTACATCTCGCCGAGCCAGATCCGGCGCTTCAACCTGCACACCGGCGATTCGATCGAGGGTGAAGTGCGGGTGCCGAAGGACGGCGAGCGCTACTTCGCGCTGGTCAAGGTCGACCGCGTGAACGGCGTGACCCCGGAGCAGAACAAGAACAAGATCATGTTCGAGAACCTGACTCCGTTGTTTCCGACGGAGCACCTGAAGCTCGAACGGGACATCCGCGCCGAGGAGAACATCATCGGTCGCGTGATCGACATGATCGCCCCCATCGGCAAGGGGCAGCGCGGGCTGCTGGTGGCCCCGCCGAAAAGCGGCAAGACCGTGATGCTGCAGTCGATCGCCCACGCCATCACCGCCAACCACCCCGAGGTCGTGCTGATCGTGCTGCTGATCGACGAGCGCCCGGAGGAAGTCACCGAGATGCAGCGCTCGGTCAAGGGCGAGGTGGTCAGCTCGACCTTCGACGAACCGGCGCTGCGCCACGTGCAGGTGGCCGAGATGGTGATCGAGAAGGCCAAGCGCCTGGTCGAACTGAAGAAGGACGTGGTCATCCTGCTCGACTCGATCACCCGCCTGGCGCGAGCCTACAACACCGTGGTGCCGGCCTCCGGCAAGGTGCTGACCGGTGGGGTCGATGCCAACGCGCTGCAGCGTCCCAAGCGCTTCTTCGGCGCCGCGCGCAACATCGAGGAAGGCGGCTCGCTGACCATCATCGGCTCCGCGTTGACCGACACCGGCAGCCGCATGGACGAGGTGATCTACGAGGAATTCAAGGGCACCGGCAACATGGAGATCCACCTCGACCGCCGGCTGGCCGAGAAACGCGTGTACCCGGCGATCCTGCTCAACCGCTCGGGCACGCGCCGCGAGGAGCTGCTGCTGAAGTCCGACATCCTGCAAAAGGCGTGGATCCTGCGCAAGCTGCTGTACCCGATGGACGAGATCGAGGCGATGGAATTCCTGCTCGAGAAAATGAAGCAGACCAAGAACAACGCGGAGTTCTTCGACCTGATGCGTAGGGGCGGCTGAGTTCGTGCGATAATGTTCGTCTTTGGTTAAGTACAGCCACCGCGCCGTCCCGAGGCACGCGCGGTGGGCGCTGCGGCTGGCCGCACTCCTGGGAATACGACATGAAATCTGGCATCCACCCCGAATACCGCGACGTGTGCTTCGTGGACCTGTCCAACGGCAGCAAGTTCGTCATCCCGTCGACCGCGCAGACCCGCGAGACCGTGAAAATGGACGACGGTCGCGAACTGCCGCTGTTCAAGCTGGACACCTCGTCGGAATCGCACCCGTTCTACACCGGCACGCAAAAGAGCATCGACTCGCTGGGCGGACGTGTCGACAAGTTCCGCCAGAAGTTCGCGCGCGCTGCCGCCGCGAGCGCCAGGAAGTAAGACCTCGCGGGACCGGCCGGGGCCGGCCCGTCCCCTTGGGATGAAGACGGGCAGCCTGGCTGCCCGTTTTGCTTGGCCGTCGGCCGGCCGCGCCCCTCCCCCGCCCGCCCCTCCGCCCCCCCTGACGCGACGCGATGAATACCAGCGCCGAAGCCCCGCGCCCCCCGGCGCCGCGCCCGGTGGTCAGCAGCGAGAGCCTGGCCCGGCTGCCGCGCTGGCCGCTATGGCTGCTGTGCCTGGCCTACGTGCTGCCGGGCTTCATCGGGCGCGACCCCTGGACCGGCGACGGCCAGACCTTCGGCGTGGCGTGGCAGATCGCGCAAGGCCACTCCCCTTGGCTTCATCCGCAGTTGTGGGGCCACGCCGTCGGCGGAGGCTGGCTGGCGTACTGGCTGGGAGCGGCGAGCCTGAAGCTGTCCGCCGCCTGGCTGGGAGCGCCGGCGGCCAGCCGCCTGCCCTTCATGGTGCTGCTGGCGCTTTGCCTGCTGCAGATCTGGCATGCCGCGTACCAGCTGGCGCTGCGCGACGAGGCGCAGCCGGTACGCCCGGCCTTCGGCGAGCCGGTGCCGCGCAAGGCCTACGCGAGGGCCATGGCCGACGGTGCGCTGCTCAGCCTGCTGGCCTGCCTGGGCCTGCTGGTGCGCGGGCACGAAACCACGCCCGCGCTGGTGCAGCTGGCCGGGGTCGGCGCATTGCTGCTCGGCCTGGCGCTGCTGCCCGGGCGCAGGCTCGGCGCCTGCGCGGCGATGCTGGCCGGACTGCTCGCGCTGGCCTTCGGCGGCGCTGCGTGGCTGGGCCTGTTCGCCGCGCTGCTGACCGGCGCGTTGCTGGTGCATCCGCTGCTGCGCGGCTGGCGCGTGCTTCCGGCGCTGACCCTGCTGGCCGCGATGGGTGCCTGCGTCGCGGT
This sequence comes from Pseudomonadota bacterium, assembly GCA_021792835.1. Lineage (GTDB taxonomy): Bacteria > Pseudomonadota > Gammaproteobacteria > Burkholderiales > Burkholderiaceae_C > Thiomonas_A. The sequence goes on along the minus strand of JAJYTY010000243.1, from coordinate 1,351 downwards.
GCTCGTGCACCTGCACGGCGCCACCGCGGCGCGCTGGCCCAGCGCGGCTTCGGCGCAGCATTTCGTCGGCGTGCTGGCGTGGTTCCTGTGGCCGGCCTGGCCGCTCGCATGCTGGGCGGTGTGGCGCTGGCGCGCCTCGCTCGGTGCGTGGCACGTGCTGGCGCCACTGGCGCTGGCGCTGCTGTGCCTGCTGTCGGCGCTGCTCAGCAGTTCGGGCAGTGCGCCGTTGCTGCTGGTGCTGCCTCCGGCCGCCGTGCTGGGCTCGCTGGCGCTGCCGGTGATGCGTCGCGGCAGCCTGGCGGCGCTGGACTGGTTCGCATTGATGTTCTTCAGCCTGCTCGCACTGGTCGTGTGGGTGCTGTGGGTGGCGCTGCTCACCGGCGAGCCGGCGCACCCCGCGGCCAACATCGCGCGCCTGGCTCCCGGCTACCACGCGCACCTGCGACTGCTGCCGCTGCTGCTGGCGTTGCTGGCCACGGCGGCGTGGGCGGCGGTGGTGGCGTGGCGCGCCGGGCGTCACCGCCATCCGCTGTGGAAAGGCATGGTGCTGTCGGCCGGCGGCGTGACCCTGGTGTGGCTGCTGGTGGGCACGCTGTGGCTGCCGGTGCTCGACTACGCCAGCAGCTATCGCGCTCTCGGCTTCGGCATCGCCGACGCCTTGCGCGAGCATGGCGCGGGGCCGGCGCCGCGCGTGCAGACCCTGGGGCTGAACCCGGCCCAGCAGGCACTGCTGGGCTACTGGAGTTCGGCGCACTTCGAGCCCGGGGCCTGGCCGCAGGCCCGGCGCGCGCCCTACGTGCTGACCCTGACGCGCGGCTCCTGGATGCCGCACCCGCTGCCAGGCGCGCTGCTGTGGAGCGGCCACCGCCCCGGCGAGAGCGACGAGATGCTGCGCCTGTGGCGCCGTGAAGCGGCGCGCTGAGCCAGCGTCCGCATGGGGCTCGCGACGCGGGCGCGGCGGGCCCGGTCCTCGTCGATCTCAGGGCTGTGACGCCAGTTCCTGCATGCGCTGCTCCAGCTCCAGCCATCGCAGCTCGCAATCCTCGACATCGCGCTGCAGCTGCTTGAGTTCGCGCCCGGCTTCGGCGCGCGCGGCGGCCGAGGTGTCGGGCGCCCACAGCTGCGCCTCCAGCCCGGCGCGGCGCGCCTCGAGTTGCTGCAGGCGCTGGTGCGCGCAGTCCTGCTCGCGGCGCAGCGGCGCCAGCTGGCGTTCGCGCTGCTCGCGCTGGCGTGCCGCGGCGCGGCGCTGCTCGCGCCGGTTGTCCGCGGGCGCCAGCTGCGCCTCGCCGAGCTGTTGCGGCTGGCGCTCGCGCGCGCGCTCCAGCACCCAGCGCTGGTAGTCGTCGAGGTC
>JAJYTY010000033.1 GCA_021792835.1 Pseudomonadota bacterium | reverse complement strand
CCCTAGCAGGCGCGCCGGACAGGCCACGGCCTCGCGCCACGGGCGCTGCCATGACCGCCGACTTCACGAGTCGCGGGCCGCGTCGCGCGAGCGGCGCCCCGTACACTTCGAGCCATGTCCAGCCCCGCCCCCCGCCTTCCCGAGACCTCCTCGTGGCCCTTCGAACTGCTGATCGGCTGGCGCTATACGCGCGCCGGCCGGCGCACGCGAAACAACGGCTTCATTTCATTCATTTCCTTCGTCTCGGTCGCCGGAATCGCGCTCGGGGTGGCTGCGCTGATCGTGGTCATCTCGGTCATGAATGGCTTCCAGAAGGAGGTGCGCGACCGCATGCTGGGGGTCATACCGCACGTGCAGGTGCTCAGCGCCGACGGCGCCGCGCTGGGGCCGCACTGGCCCAGCCTGGAGGCGCGGCTGCGCCGCGACCCGAAGGTTACCGGGGTCGCCCCGGTGGTTCAGGGCCAGGCCCTGCTGGCGCAGGGCAATTCGTTGTTCGGAGTGCTGGCCTGGGGCATCGACCCGGCGCTGGAGCCGCAGGTCTCGAGCATCGCCTCGCACATGGTCGCCGGCTCGCTGTCGAGCCTGCAGCCGGGGAAGTTCGGCGTGGTGCTGGGCGAGGATCTGGCGCAGCGCCTGGGAGTCGGCCCCGGCGACCTGGTCACGATGGTCGTGCCCAGCGGCTCGCTGACCCCGGCGGGAATGATTCCGCGCCTGCGCACCCTGACCGTGGTCGGGCTGTTCCGCATCGGCAACTATGAATACGACTCCAGCCTGGCGCTGCTCGACCTGCGCGACGCCGAGCGATTGTTCCTCACCGGCGCGCCGACCGGACTGCGCGTGCAGACCCGCTCGGTCGACGATGCACCGCTGGTGGCGCAGCAGCTGCAGGCGCAGCTTGCGCCGACCCTGGTGGCGCAGCCGTGGACCACGCAGAACCGCACCTGGTTCGAGGCGGTGGTGATCGAGAAACGCATGATGTTCATCATTCTCGCGATGATCGTCGCGGTGGCCGCATTCAACCTGGTGTCCACGCTGGTGATGACGGTCACCGACAAGCAGTCGGACATCGCCATCCTGCGCACCCAGGGCGCCAGCCCGCGCTCGATCATGGGCATCTTCGTCATCCAGGGCGCCGTGACGGGGGTGTTCGGCGTGCTTTCAGGGGTCGCGCTGGGGCTGCTGATCGCCTTCAACGTCGATCCCATCGTGTCGTTCCTGGAGTGGTTGTTCCACACCCAGTTCCTGCCCAGCAGCGTGTACCTGATCCACACCATGCCCAGTGATCCACGCGTGGGCGATGTGCTGACCATCACGCTGATCGCGCTGGGGCTGAGCCTGCTGGCCACCTTGTACCCGAGCTGGCGCGCTTCGCGCCTGCAGCCGGCGGCAGCGCTGCGCTATGAGTGAAGTGATTAACAAAACATTACAATTCACGCCTTCCCCCGGCATACTTCCATCCTGCCGGACCAGCAACCTGCAACGTCACGGCGATGAGTGAAACCGGAGTCCATGCGCACGCCCCCCATGAGGAGATGCTGCACCACGCGGCAACCCAAGGCTCCGGCCGGATCGGCCAGTGGATCGCGGTGTTCACCGCGTTGCTGGCGGCGATCGGCGCCCTGGTGAGCTATCAGGGTTCGCTGCTGATGGAAGAAGTCCTGCTGGCGAAGAACGAGGCCGTGCTGGAGAAGGCCCATGCAACCGACCAGTGGAACTATTACCAGGCGGTGAGCACCAAGCAGCACCTGATGGAACTGGCGCGCGACCTGCTGCCGCCCGACCGCACGCAGGCACGCGCAGCGGCCGACGCGAAGATCGCCAAGTACGTCCAGCAAAAGGAGCAGATCGCCGCCAAGGCGCGCAAGCTCGACGAGGAATCGGCACACGCCAACCTGCGCTCCGAACGCCTGAGCCATCCCCACGCAGCGATGCTGCGAAGCATCATCGCGCTGCAGATCGCCATCTCGCTGGCTTCGATTACCGCGCTGACCGGGCGCCGCTGGTTGTTCGGGGTGGCCATATTCAGCGCGCTGGTCGGCGTCGGACTTTGGGTGGGCGCGCTGGGCTGGGGCCTCATCGGATGAATTCGGCCTGGTGGTACGCCTGGGGCGGGCTCAACCACAGCCTGTTCCTGCTCATCAACCATGCCGGGGCCGGCGGGCTGCGCGACACCCTCGCGGCCTGGGGCACGACTGCCGGCGACCACCTCTACTTTCCGGTCTGGGCGGCGCTCGCGCTGGCCCTGGCGCTGAAGCGCCCGAACCTGCTGGCACCGCGCGCGGTGCTGGGCTTTTTCGTCGCCTACCTGATCAACTGGATGCCGGTCGTGATCCTGAAGCACGCGCTGGACTTCCCGCGCCCGCCCCTTGCGCTCGGCTTGCAGGCGGTGCACGTGGTCGGGCGGCCCGAGTACTACCACAGCTTCCCGTCCGGGCACGTCGCCTTCGCCTTCGCCGCGATGGCCAGCCTGCTGCCGGGCTCGCACTGGGCGCTGCGCGCCCTGCTGGTGGTGTTCGCCGCGTGGGTGGCCTGGTCACGCATCGCGGTGGGCGCGCACTTCCCGGCCGACGTGCTGGGCGGCGCGTTCATCGGCCTGTTCTCCGCCTGGCTGGCCACACGCGTGCTGGCGCTCGCCGGGTACGCGCGCCGCTGACGCGCGCGCCCTGAACGGGGCTCCAGCGCGACTCAGTCGAGCGGCCAGGCGCGACGCAGCAGCTGCGCTGCGTCGCCGACCGCTGCGGCACCGGCGGCGCCGAACACGAAGCCCCCCCGCCCCAGGCGGGTCGCGCAGAAAGCGTCGGCCACCTGCTGCGGCGCATGCGCCTGCAGCAGTGCCGTCTGCACCAGCAGCACCAGTTGCTGCGCCACCAGGCGCGCCAGCGAGGTGTCCTGCAGCGCCTGCGCGCACAGCGTATCCAGCTCGTGCAAAGCCGGTCGCGGAAGCCCCGGCTGCGCGTGCAGCCACTCGCGCAACGCGGGCGCCGCGTCCGGCTCGCTGCGCAGCGCGCGCAGCACGTCGAGCGCGACCACGTTGCCGCTGCCTTCCCAGATCGAGTTCACCGGCGCCTCGCGCAGCAGTCGGGGCAGCATCGACTCCTCGACATAGCCATTGCCTCCCAGCACCTCCATGCACTCGGCCAGCGCCTGCACCGCGCGCTTGCAGACCCAGAACTTGGCGGCGGGAACCAGCACGCGCTGCAACGCCGCGGCCAGCGGGTCGGCGCCGACGTGGTCGAAGGACCTCGCCAGGCGCAGCGCCAGCGCCGTCGCGGCCTCGGCTTCGAGCATCAGGTCGGCGAGCACGGCCTGCATCGGCGCATGCGTTTCCAGCGCCTTGCCGAAGGCGCGACGTCGCCGCGCATGGTGCAGCGCCTGCACCAGGCCTGCGCGCAGCAGCGCCGTCGAGCCCAGCACGTTGTCCATGCGGGTGTAATGGGCCATGCGCAGCAGCGTGGGAATTCCGCGCCCCGGCTCGCCGACCATCACGCCCCAGGCGTCCTCGAACTCCACCTCGGCACTGGCATTCGAGCGGTTGCCGAGCTTGTCCTTCAGGCGCTGCACGCGCACCGCGTTGCGCCGACCGTCGGGGAGCCAGCGCGGGACGTGGAAGCAGCTCGGCGCGGCCTCGCCGACGCGCGCCAGCACCAGGTGCGCATCCGCCTGCGGTGCCGAGTAGAACCACTTGTGGCCGATCAGTGCATGGCCCTCGCCCGCGGGGCGCGCCCGCGTGGACGTCGCGCGCAGGTCGGAGCCGCCCTGCTTTTCCGTCAGCCCCATGCCGACCAGCATGCCGCGCTTGGACTCCAGCGGCACGTCGGCGCTGTCGTAGTCGGCGCTGAACAGGTGCTCCTGCAGGCGCGGCCACAGCTGCGGCTGCTCGCGCAGCAGCGGTACCGCCGCGAAGGTCATGGTGGTCGGGCACAACGTGCCGGCTTCCAGCTGGCCTTGCAGCACGAAGGCGGCCGCGCGCGCGACAAAGCCGCCGTCGCGCGGCTGCGCCCATGCCGAGCAATGCAGCCCGCGACGCCAGATGTCGCGCATCAGCTCGTGCCAGGCCGGGTGGAACTGCAGGCGGTCCACGCGCCTGCCCTGCGCGTCGTAGGGCAGCGCTTGCGGCACGCAGGCGTTGGCCAGCCGCGCCAGTTCGCCCTGGCGCGGCTGGCCCAGCTCGGCACCGATGCCATGCAGCGTATCGTCGGCCCATGCCGCGCCCTCGCGCAGCACCGCCTCGCGCAGCGCCAGGTCGGTGTCGTACAGGTTGTAGCCGGTCGGCGGGTCGACCACGTTGTCGACGTCGTGGGTGGTCCAGTCGTGCATCGCGTTGCGGCGCGCGCCAGGCGCGCGCGCGGATTCGGCGACGACGGCCGCCGTTGCACCGCCGTTATAGGGCCGGCGCCGTCGCGCGGCAAGTACGCGGCCAAGTACCATACGCGGCAACGATGCGGCGTCGCGCGCGCCGCCTGCCCGACCCCAGCCCGTAGCCGGCATCGCCGGCCAAGAATCACCCGACCGTGCCCAAGCCGCCCCGTTCCCCGCGCTTCAGGAGCCACCAGGCCCCGGTTGCGCCCCCCGCATCGCTGCTGCGTGGCCTGCCGCCGCCCAGCCTGCGTCCACAGTCTTGCCTCCCCGGGAGCGCGTGCCGATGAGTCCGCGCAAACCCCAGCTCTTCGACCTGCGGGCCGGCAGCGTCGAGGCACTGCAGCTCAGTCCGCGCACCGGCGACGGGCAGGCCCTGCGCGAGGCGCTGGGAGCACACCTGGACGCGTCGCCGGAGTTCTTCCGCGACGCCGCGGTGGTCATCGACCTGCGGCGCCTGCCCGACGACGCCGTCCTGGACGCCGACGCGCTGGCCGAATGGCTCGCCGAGCGCGGGCTGCGCCCGCTGGGACTGGTCGCGCAGCCCGGATGCGAGCCCGGCGGGCGCCTGCCGCTGCTGCATGTCCCGCAGCGCCGCGGCGCCGACTCGGGGGCCACGGACTCGGGGGCCACGGACTCGTCGAATACGGCCGACACGGCGGACAAGGCCCACGTGGGAGCAACCGCCGGTGCACCCGCCGCGGCGCCCTCGACGGTGCTCGTCGACCGCCCGCTGCGCTCCGGACAGCGCGTGTACTCGGCCGGCGACGTGATCGTGCTCGACGCCGTCAGCCACGGCGCCGAGATCATCGCCGGCGGCAACATCCATGTCTATGCGCCGCTGCGCGGGCGTGCCCTGGCGGGCGCGCACGGCGACACCAGCGCGCGCATCTTCTGCAGCTGCCTGGAGCCGGAGCTGGTGGCGATCGCCGGGGTGTACCGCACCGCCGAGCAGCCCTTGCCGCCCGAGGTCGCCGGCAAGAGCGCGCAGGTGCTGCTAGACGGTGACAGCCTGCGTTTCGAACCCCTGCGCGGCCGCTGAAGCCCGCGCGAGCGCATTCCCCCAGATCCCTCACCAGCAGCCCATTCCCAACGTTTCCAGTCACCATGGCAAAAATCATCGTCGTCACCTCGGGCAAAGGCGGGGTCGGCAAGACCACGACCAGCGCGGCTTTCGCGTCCGGCCTGGCCCTGCGCGGGCACAAGACCGCGGTCATCGACTTCGACGTCGGCCTGCGCAACCTCGACCTGATCATGGGTTGCGAGCGCCGCGTGGTGTACGACTTCATCAACGTCATCCAGGGCGAGGCCAACCTGAACCAGGCGCTGATCAAGGACAAGCTGTGCGACCAGCTGTACGTGCTGCCGGCCTCGCAGACCCGCGACAAGGACGCGCTGACCAAGGAAGGCGTGGAGAAGGTCCTGCAGGAGCTCGACGCGATGGGCTTCACCTACATCGTCTGCGACAGCCCGGCCGGTATCGAGAGCGGCGCGCTGCTGGCGATGCACTTCGCCGACGAGGCGCTGGTGGTGACCAACCCGGAGGTGTCGTCGGTGCGCGACTCCGACCGCATCCTGGGCATCCTCGGCTCGAAGACCCGGCGCGCCATCGAAGGCGCCGAGCCGGTCCGCGAGCACCTGCTGATCACCCGCTACAACCCGCGGCGCGTCGCCGAGGGCGAGATGCTGTCGATCGACGATATCCAGGAGATCCTGCGTCTCAGGCTCATCGGGGTGGTCCCGGAAAGCGAGGCGGTGCTGCAGGCGTCCAACCAGGGCACGCCGGCGATCCACCTCGAGGGCAGCGACGTGGCCGGCGCCTACCAGGACGTGATCGCGCGCTTTCTGGGCGAGGAGCGCCCGCTGCGCTTCACCGACTACCAGAAGCCGGGCCTGTTCAAGCGCCTGTTCGGCCGTTGAGCAGGAGATCGCCCATGTCCATCCTGTCCTTCCTGCTCGGCGAGAAGAAGAAGACCGCCAGCATCGCCAAGGAGCGACTGCAGATCATCCTGGCGCACGAGCGTGCTTCCGGAGCCCCGGCCGACTACCTGCCCGCGCTGCAGCGCGACCTGATGGAAGTCATTTCGCGCTACGTGCGCATCGACCCGAACGACATCCAGGTCAAGCTCGAACGCCACGAGTCGCTCGAGGTGCTGGAAGTGAAGATCGAGATCCAGCAATCCTGAGCATCGCGGCGGGCCTGCGCGCCACCGCGTCAGCGCGCGTGCAGGTCGAAGGCCTCGTCGAGCATGCGCTCGAGTTGCGGCTGCCAGGCCGGCAGCCGAACCCCCAGCCAGTCCTGCAACGCGGCGCAGTCCAGGCGTGAATTGGCCGGACGCGGCGCCGGCAGCGGGTACTCTGCGGTGGAGATCGGCTGCACCGCGTGCTCGTCGCAGCGCAGCGCCATGCCGCGCGCCGCGACGTGGCGCAGCACGTGTTGCGCGTAACCGTGCCAGCTGGTGCTGCCGCTGCTGCTCAGGTGGTACAGCCCGGTGTTGTCCTGCGCCAGTCGCGATTCGCGCAGCAAGCGGTGCAGCGCCAGCGCGCTGATGTCGGCGATCAGTTCGGCCGAGGTGGGCGCGCCGAACTGGTCGGCCACCACGCGCAGCTGCTCGCGCTCTTGCGCCAGGCGGACCATGGTCCTCGCGAAATTGTTGCCACGCGCCGCGAACACCCAGCTGGTGCGCAGGATCAGGTGCGCGCAGCCGCTGGCGCGGATGGCCTGCTCGCCCTGCAGCTTGGTGCGCCCGTACACGCTCAGCGGATCCGGCGCGTCGTCCTCGCGCCAGGGGCGCTGCGCACTGCCGTCGAACACATAGTCGGTCGAATAGTGCACCAGCCAGGCGCCGCTTCGCGCCGCGTGCTCCGCCAGCAGCGCGACCGCGTCGGCATTGACCTGGCGCGCCAGCTCGGGCTCGCTCTCGGCGCGGTCCACCGCCGTGTATGCCGCCGCGTTCACGATGACCGCCGGACGCAGGCGAGCCAGCAATTCGCGCAGGCCGGCCGGGTCGCACAGATCGGCCTGCGCGCGCCCCAGTGCACTCAGCTCGCCCAGCGGCAGCAGCGAGCGCCGCAGCTCCCAGCCGAGCTGCCCGTCGGCTCCCAGCAGCAGCAGGCCGGGCGGGTTCATGCCGCGCCCCGGTCGGCCTGCCGGTACTGCCCGCTGAGCACGTGCTCGACCCACTCGCCATGTTCGAGGTACCACTGTACGGTGCGCTGCAGACCGCCGGCGAAGTCGACCTGCGGAGCCCATCCCAGTTCGCGCTCGATGCGCGAGCAGTCGATCGCGTAGCGCTGGTCATGGCCCGGACGGTCGGCGACGAAGCGGATCTGCGTCGCATACGACACGCCGTCGGCGCGCGGGCGCAGCCGGTCCAGCAGTGCGCACAGGCCGCGAACGAGATCGATGTTGCGGACCTCGTTGCGTCCGCCGATGTTGTAGCAGGACCCCGGCGCCGCGGCCTCCAGGACCCGCGCCAGCGCGCGGCAATGGTCCTGCACGTACAGCCAGTCGCGCACGTTGGCGCCGTCGCCGTACACCGGAAGATCCTTGCCCGCCAGCGCATGGTGGATCATCAACGGAATGAGTTTCTCCGGGAACTGGTACGGCCCGTAGTTGTTCGAGCAATTCGTGGTCAGCACCGGCAACCCGTAGGTGTGGTGCCAGGCGCGCACCAGATGGTCGCTGGCGGCCTTGCTGGCCGCGTAGGGGCTGTTGGGCGCATAGGGCGTGGTCTCGCGAAACGGCGCGTCGTGCTCGCCCAGCGAGCCGTAGACCTCGTCGGTGGACACGTGCAGGAAGCGAAACGCCGCCGCCTCGTCCGCCCCCAGTCGCGCGTGGTACGCGCGCGCCGCCTCCAGCAGTTCGAAGGTCCCCTGGATGTTGGTGCGCACGAAGGCGCCCGGCCCCTCGATGGAGCGGTCGACGTGGCTCTCCGCGGCGAAATGCAGCAGCGCGCGCGGCCGGTGCCTGCGCAGCAGCGCTTCCACCGACGCGCGCTCACAGATGTCGACGCGCTCGAAGCCGAATCGCGCATCGGCGCGCACGTCGCCCAGGCTCTCCAGGTTGCCGGCGTAGGTCAGCGCGTCCAGCACCAGCAGCGGCTCGTCGTGGCTGTCCAGCCAGTGATGGACGAAATTGGCGCCGATGAATCCGGCGGCTCCGGTAATGAAAATCATGGACTTGCGACTCCGCGGGAAAAGGCGGCCACGAATGCGGCCAGGGTGGCGGGCATTCTAGAAGCCCGGGCGCCGGCGCGGCGGCGCAGCGCCCCGAGCGGCTAGAATCCTGGGATTTCGCACCGCGTGGTCAATCCATGCGGACTGCGCGTGCGCGGGGGCGGCCGTTGCGCCAGACACGGTCGCGGCAACCGCCCGCGCGCACCTGAACCCACGCAGCGCCCGGCGCCCCGGCGCGGGGCTCGACCCGACATGCCCGCACGATCCTTCATCGACACTGCCGGCTTGCGCCTGGAGTTCACGCGCCACGGCGCGCAGGCGCTGGCCACCGCCCGCACCACGCTGGCGACCCTGCCGCAACGCCCGACCGAACTGGTGTCCGACAGCGTGCTCAACGGCAGCGAGGGTCGCCCCGCATGGCACATGCTGTCGCGCCTGCACGCGCAGGGACACGACGCCCCTTCCTCGGCCGCCGCGTCGTTCCTGCACGCCGAGCATGCGCGCATGGCCGAATGGGCCGAGGCGCTGGTCAGCGGCGAGGGGCAGCCGCTGGACATCATCCACCTCGGCGCGGGCGGATCGGAAACCCCGATGCTGGCGCTGCACACCGCGCTGTCGGTGCTGCACGCGCCGCGCTGCCGCGTGCACTGGGTCGCCAACCTCGACGGCGCCACGCTGGACGCGGCGCTGCAGGCCAGCGATCCGCGCCGCACCTGGGTGCTGATCAACAGCAAGTCCTTTCGCACGCAGGAGGTCATGCGCAACGCCGAGTCGGTGGTGCGTTGGCTGGGTGAGCAGATCGGTGCCGAGCAGGCGCGCTCGCGCCTGCTCGCGCTGACCTCCAACGCCGAGCATGCGCATCAGCGCTTCGGCATGCCGATGTCACAGATCTTCCGCTCGCTGCCCGAGATCGGGGGCCGCTTCTCGCTGTGGAGCGCGCACGGACTGGTGCTGCTGCTGGCCTTCGGCGCCGACGTCGTGGCCGAGTTGCATGCCGGGGCGCTCGAGATGGACCGGCACTTCCTCGAACAGCCGCTGCAATCGAGCGCGCCCGGGCTGCTCGCCGGCCTGTCGCACGCCTATCGCGTGCGTTTCGGCCTGCCGCTGCTGTCGATCGGCCTGTACGGCGACGCCTTCTCGCACATGCCGCTGTACCTGCAGCAGCTGCTGATGGAGTCGCTGGGCAAGTCCACCGCCGCCGACGGCGTGCAGCCGGTGGCGGTCAGCGGCCCGGCCGTGATCAGCGGCGTGGGCACGCCGGTGCAGCACACCTATTTCCAGCTGCTGCACCAGGCGGCGGTCCCGGTGTTCCACGAAATCGTCGCCGTCGCGCGTGCCTGGCACGGGCGGCACGCCGAGCATCTGGCCCTGCTGTCGAACGCGCTGGGACAGGCCGACGCGCTGTGGAACGGCAAGGACGCATCGAGCTGGCAGCGCGAGCTGCAGCAGCAGGGCATGGCGGCCGACGAGGCGCTGCGCGCCGCGCACCACCGCGCCTGCCCCGGCGGACGACCGTCGACCTTCATCTGGATGCGCGAGTTGCGCGCGCGCGAACTCGGCGCGCTGCTCGCGCTGTACGAGCACCGGACCGTGGTCGAGGGCTGGCTGTATGGCATCAACCCCTTCGACCAATGGGGGGTGGAACTCGGCAAGACCCTGGCGTCGCGCATCGAGCGCGCACTGCAGCAGCGCGACGCGCAGGGCCTGAGCGCCGAGACCGCCGCCTCGCTGGACTACCTCCGGAACCACATCGAATGAGCAAGCATCCCGCCGAAGGGCGCGAAAGCCCCTCCGCGACCCCGGCAGCCGCCGCGGCCAATCCCTCCGCGCTGCTCGCCGAGCGCCGCGCCAAGCTGGCCGCGCTGCGCGCGCAGGGCCAGGCCTACCCGAACGACTTCAGGCCCGACGCCCGCGCAGCCGGGCTGCACTCCGAGTACGACCCGATCCCCGCCGACGAGCTGCCGGCGCTGGCGCGCCAGGTCGCGGTGGCCGGGCGGCTGATGCTCAAGCGGGTGATGGGCAAGGCCAGCTTCGGCACGCTGCAGGACGGCAGCGGGCGCATCCAGATCTACGTCACCAACGACCATACCGGCGAGTCCGGTCATGCCGCGTTCAAGCATTTCGATCTCGGGGACATCGTCGCCTGCCGCGGCACGCTGTTCAAGACGCGCAGCGGCGAGCTGACCGTGCAGGCCTCGCAACTGCGCCTGCTGTCGAAGAACCTGCACCCGCTGCCCGACAAGTTCCACGGCCTCGAGGACGTCGAGACGCGCTACCGGCAGCGCTACGTCGACCTGCTGGTGACCCCCGAGTCGCGCGAGCGCTTCGTGCAGCGCGGGCGCATCGTGTCGGCGCTGCGCGCCGAGATGGAACAGGCCGGCTTCGTCGAGGTCGAGACCCCCATGCTGCACCCGATCCCGGGAGGCGCCAACGCGAAGCCCTTCATCACGCACCACAACGCGCTGGACCAGCAGATGTTCCTGCGCATCGCCCCCGAGCTGTACCTGAAGCGACTCGTGGTCGGCGGCTTCGAGCGGGTGTTCGAGATCAACCGCAATTTCCGCAACGAAGGGATCTCGGTACGCCACAATCCCGAGTTCACGATGATGGAGTTCTACTGCGCGTACTGGAACCACCTGGACGTGATGGACTTCACCGAATCCCTGCTGCGCCAGGCGGCGATCCGCGCCCGCGGCTCGGCGCGCATCGAGTACCAGGGCCGCGAGATCGACTTCGGCGCGCCCTTCGCACGCCTGAGCGTGCGCGACGCGGTGGCACTGCACGCCGGCGTGGCGCAGCAGCAGCTCGACGACGCGCAGGCACTGCGTGCGGTGTTGCAGGCGGCCGGCGAGCCGGCGCCGGCGCACTGGGGCGTCGCGGAGCTGCAATTCGGCGTGTTCGAGGCGATGGTCGAGGACAAGCTCTGGCAGCCGACCTACATCATCGACTATCCGGTGGAGGTTTCACCGCTGGCGCGCGCCAGCGGCGCCGACCCGTCGCTGGCCGAACGCTTCGAGCTGTTCATCAGCGGACGCGAGATCGCCAACGGCTTTTCCGAGCTCAACGACCCGGAGGACCAGGCCGCGCGCTTCGCCGCCCAGGTCGCGGCGAAGGAAGCCGGCGACGAGGAGGCCATGTACTTCGACGCCGACTACATCCGGGCGCTGGAAGTCGGCATGCCCCCGGCCGGTGGCTGTGGCATCGGAATCGACCGCCTGGTCATGCTGCTGACCGATGCCCCCAGCATTCGCGACGTGATCCTGTTCCCGGCCCTGCGCCGCAGCGCCAACCCATGATGCGCCGCCGCCGCCGCGCCGGCGAGCCCTTCGTATGCGAGCAGCGCGGGGAGATCTCCCTGCACTTCGGCATGGCCGCGCTGCAAAGCAGGATGCGCACGGCCGAGCCGAACCGCCTGGTGCTCGACTACACACGCGCGGTGATGAGCTTCGTGCTGCTGCATCCGCAGCCGCGGCACATCGTGATGATCGGGCTGGGCGGCGGCTCGATCGCCAAGTATTGCCGCGCGCACCTCGCGCAAAGCCGCTTCACCGCGGTGGAGATCAACCCCGACGTGATCGCGATGCGCGGCCTGTTCGCGGTGCCTCCGGACGACGAGAAGTTCGCGGTGGTCGAAGCGGACGGTGCGCAATGGGTGCGCGAACACCCGCAGGACTGCGACGTGCTGCTGCTCGACGGATTCGATTCCGGCGGCCTGCCCGACGCGCTGTCGACCCAGGACTTCTACGATGCCTGCGCACGCACGCTGCGCCCCGGCGGGGTGCTGGTGTCCAACATCTGGGCGCCCGAGGCCAGGCGCGATGAGGCGATCGCGCGCATGCGCGCCAGCTTCGAGTCGGGCGTGGCCGCGATCGACGCCGAGCAGGGTGAGAACACCATCGCGCTGGCGCGGCGCGCCGCTGCCTGGCCGCACCCGTCGCTGCTGCACCGCCGCGCGCGCGAGCTGGCCGCGCAGCATGAGCTCGACCTCGAAGGCATGGCGCGCAAGCTGCAGGCCGCGCTGCACGGCGCCCCGATCGAGCGGCACACCGACTCGCAGGCTTCTTGATCGTCCACTGGGCCGGGGCCGCGCCAGTGCTGCGCGAACCCCGCCGCGCGCGCTACAGTGCGTGCAGCCAGCCGCCGCCGGCGCGGCGACGCTGTCGAGGACGCCCGCGATGAGTACCTTGCTGCATGTGATTTTCTGGCGCCACGCTGCTGCCGAGGAGGCCGCGCCCGACGCCGACGACCTGCGCCGCGCGCTGACCCGCGAAGGCCGGCGCGACGCCAGCGCGATGGCGGCGTGGATCAAGGCCCATGTCCCCAAGCCGTGGACCGTGTGCTGCAGCCCCGCGCTGCGTTCGCGGCAGAGCGCGCTGGCGCTGGTGGACTACCCGGTGGAGCAGCCGCTGCTGGCGCCGCAGGCAGGCCCGAGCGAGATCCTGCGCCTGGTGCAGGAGCATCGCGACTCCGGCGCGGCGCTGGTGCTGTGCGGCCACCAGCCCTCGCTGGGGAGTGCCGCGCTGCGCTGGCTCAGCGGAGCCGACGCGCCGTTCACCCTGCGCAAGGGCGGCCTGATCTGGGTCAGCGAGCGCGAACGCGGCGACAGCTCCAACCGGCTGCTGCGCGCCTGCATCAGCCCGGACCTGCTCGATTGAGGCGAGGCCCCCCCTGCACGATCCCTCGACGGCCCTGCGGCAACGTCACGCCGACGTCACCGATTCGTCACGCAAACGACATGTGTGTTGCGTATCGTGTCTCGAACCAACGAGACCAGCAAGGAGCAACGCATGTTCAAGGACGATCCCGCGGACGTTCTCGTCCCCACCGCGGCCCACGCGGGCGCAGCGCACGCGCGCTCCGGGATTCGCATTTCATGGGCGCGCCACGCCGACGAGATCCACGAGGCGCAACGACTGCGCTGGAAGATCTTCGTCGATGAACTCGGCGCGCGGGTGTCGAGCCCGCAGCCGGGGTACGACATCGACATCTTCGACCCCTACTGTGACCACCTGCTGGCGCGCGACGGCGAGGGGCGCCTGATCGGCACCTACCGCGTGCTGCCGCCGCATCAGGCGCGGCGCGTCGGCGGCCTGTACTCGGAGACCGAATTCGACCTGACGCGGCTCGTGCATCTGCGCGAGCGCCTGCTCGAGCTCGGCCGTGCCTGCGTGCATCGCGAGCATCGCAGCGGCAGCGTCATCCTGGCGCTGTGGGCCGGGCTGGCCGAGTACATGCGCAGGCACGCACTGCAGGCCATGATCGGCTGCTCCAGCGTGTCGATGCACGACGGCGGGCACTACGCCGCAAGCCTGTGGGCACGCCTGCGCGCCAGCCACCTGGCGCCGGTGGAGGACCACGTGCAGCCACGGCTGGCGCTTCCGGTGGACAACCTGCGCCAGGACCTGCCTGCGCAGGCGCCCGCGCTGCTCAAGGGCTACCTGCGCGTGGGCGCGCGCATCTGCGGCGCACCGGCCTGGGATCCCGACTTCAACACCGCGGACTTCCCGCTGCTCATGCGCCTGGGCGACGTGCAGCAGCGCTACGCCAGACACTTCCTCGACGCTGCGTGAAGCCGCGTCCTGCCCGCCGCTTCAGCGCGACGGGACTTCACGCGCCGAGCTGCAACTGCAGGTCCAGGCCGACACGCTGCCACTCCGCCACTTCCTGCTCCAGGCTGTACTGGGTCAGGGGCGACGCGCGCAGCCAGCGCGCATCGGCCTGGATGCGGCTGCCCGACACCCCGTGCGGCCCGGGTTGCAGCCCCAGGCCGTCGAGCTCGACGTCGCGCCGATTGCGCGCCAGCAGCACCGCCAGGCGCAGCGCGAGCAGCGCGCGCAGGTCCAGCCCGGGCCCGCTGAGTCCGCCCAGCTTCTTCAGCTTGCCGCCGTGACACAGCAGCATCTCGGCCATCGCCGCCTGTTCGCTGCGCGAGAAGCCCGGCATGTCGGCATTGCCGACGATGTAGGCCGAATGCTTGTGGTATGCGCTGTGCGAGATCGACAACCCCACCTCGTGCAGTTGCGCCGCCCAGCCCAGCGACTGGCGGCGCTGCGGGGTGGCCAGCGGGTCCATCTGCTGCAGCAGGCGCAGCGCGATGTGCTCGACACGCGCCGCCTGCCGCGCGTCGACGCCGTAGCGATGCATGAACTGCTGCACCGTCAGCGCACGCATGTCCTGGTGCTGCTCGCGTCCGAGCAGGTCGTACAGGACCCCCAGTCGCAGCCCGGCGTCGGTGGCCTCCATGGCCTTCAGGCCCAGCTCCTCGAACACCGCCAGCATGATCGCCAGTCCGCCTGCGGCGACCGGGATGCGATCCGGCTTGAGACCGGGCATGCGCAGCGTGCCCAGGTCCTGCGCCTGCACATAGATCTTGCGCAACCTGCGCAGCCCGCCGCGGGTGATGCCGAGCCCGGCGCCGGCGTCGTTGAGCTGGCTGCCGGCCAGGATGTCGGCCAGCGCGCGCGCTGTACCGCTGGAGCCCACCGCGGCGGACCATCCCGCCTTGCGGAAGTTGCGCGCGATGATCTGGACTTCGCGTCGCGCAGCCAGCTCGGCCGACTTCATGCGCTGCTCGTCGACCCTTCCCGCCGGAAAGAACTCACGGCTCATCGACACGCAGCCGATGTACAGCGACTCCATCATGCGCGGCTCCAGTCCGGCGCCGATGATGAATTCGGTGGACCCGCCGCCGATGTCGACAACCAGACGGTTGCCGTCGGCAGGCGCCACCGAGTGCGCGGCGCCGATGTACACCAGCCGCGCCTCCTCGCGACCGGCGATGACCTCGATCGGGAATCCCAGCGCCTGCTGGGCGCGCTCCAGGAAGGCCGGCGCGTTTTTCGCCACGCGTACTGCGTTGGTCGCCACCGCGCGCACCCGCTCCGGGTGGAACTGGCGCAGCCGGTCGCCGAAGCGCCGCAGCGCGGCCAGCGCGCGCTGCTGGCTTTCCTCCGTGAGATTCTTGTTCTCGTCCAGCCCGGCGCCCAGGCGCACCGGCTCGCGCAGCGAATCCAGCGGATAGATCTGGGTACCGTGCGGGCTTTGCGCAGCCTTGCCCACCAGCATGCGAAAGCTGTTGGAGCCGAGGTCGACGGCGGCCAGGTGCTGGGGGGGCGCGGACATGGAACGGACGGGCGGGAAGAAAAAGCCGAAGCGGCGCAGCCAGAGTCTACGGGCAGCGGGCAGGCGCCGCGCCCTTCATGATGCGGCGCAGCGCAAAAGACCTCGCCGGCGCCCCGATACGGCACGGCGAGACGGAAGTTCCTTCCGGGACAGGACACTAGACTGGGCACTGCGCCCGCGATCGAGAACATGACAACGGATTGACGATGTCATGTAGATTTCACGCAAATGTGAGATTCTGGGGAAATACTGTCCGGGATCGAGTCGTATTTTCGAAGCATCCATGGCCCCACTTCAGCCGCCACCACCGTTGCTCAACCGGGAACTGGGAATCCTCGCGTTCAACCGACGCGTGCTCGCCCAGGCGCTGGATCCGGCGATCCCCGCGCTCGAACGCCTGCGCTACCTGTGCATCGTCGCGTCCAACCTGGACGAGTTCTTCGAGACGCGGGTCGCGCAACTGCAGGACCTGCTGGAACACGACCCGTCGACGCTGACCCCGGACGGCTTGCCCGTCTCCGAGGCGCTGCGCCTGATCGCCGACGATACGCACGCGCTGGTGGCGCAGAAGTACCAGGTCCTGCAACAGTCGATCTATCCACTGCTGCAGGGCGAGGGCATCCGCTTCGCCACCAGCGGCCAGTGGAGCGAACGCCAGCTGCAGTGGGCGCGCGGCTACTTCGAGCGCGAGGTACTGCCGGTGCTGACGCCGATCGGGCTCGACCCCGCGCACCCCTTCCCCAAGGTACTCAACAAGAGCCTGAACTTCGCCGTGATGCTCGACGGCACCGATGCCTTCGGGCGCAACGTCGACCTCGGCATCATCCAGGCCCCGCGCGCGCTGCCGCGGGTGCTGGCGATGCCGCGCGAGATCGTCGACGGCGGTCACCGGCATGTGTTCGTGCTGCTTTCGTCGCTGATGCAGGCCTTTGCCGGCCACCTGTTCCCCGGGCTCAAGGTGCAGGGCGTGCACCAGTTCCGGGTCACCCGCAACAGCGAGCTGTTCGTCGACGACGACGAGATCACCAACCTTCGCACGGCGCTGCAAGGCGAGCTGCGCGCGCGCCATTACGGCGACGCGGTACGCCTTGAGGTCACGCGCGCGTGCCCGCAGCCGCTGCTCGACCGCCTGATGCGCGAGAGCGCCCTGCAACCGCACGACTGCTTCCGCGTCGACGGACCGGTGAACCTGGCGCGCCTGCAGTCGGTGATCGACATGGTGCCGCGCCCCGAACTGGTGTACCCGGTGCACGTGCCGGCGGCGCTTCCCGGATGGCCCGGGGCGGAGCCCGCGCTGTTCGAGCGCATCCGCGCCGCTGACGTGCTGCTGCACCATCCCTATGACAGCTTCGCGCCGGTCGTCGACCTCGTGCGCACCGCGGCACGCGACCCGCAGGTGCTGGCGATCAAGCAGACCATCTATCGAGCCGGCCATACCTCGGAACTGATGGAGGCGCTGATCGAAGCCGCGCGCAACGGCAAGGAAGTCACGGTCATACTGGAGCTGATGGCGCGGCTCGACGAGGAAACCAACATCAACTGGGCGGCGCGCCTGGAGGCCGAAGGCGCACACGTCGTGTACGGGGTCGTCGGCTTCAAGTGCCACGCCAAGATGCTCATGGTGGTACGCCGTGAGCGCAGCGGCGCCCGGCGCGCCGAGCAGCTGCGGCGCTACGTGCACCTGGGAACCGGCAACTACCACATGCGCACGGCGCGCCTGTACACCGACTTCGGACTGTTGACCGCCGATGAGGCGATCTGCGCCGACGTCAACCAGGTGTTCCTGGAAATTACCGGCTCCTCGCACTTCTCGCCGTTGCGGCGCCTGTGGCAGTCGCCCTTCTCGCTGCTCGACAACCTGATCAAGTCCATCCGCCACGAGGCCCGCGCGGCGCGCGCGGGACGCCGCGCGCGCATCTGGGCGCGGGTGAACGCCCTGGTCGAGCCTACGGTGATCGCCGAGCTGTACAAGGCGGCCCGGGCCGGCGTGGAGATCCGCCTGCTGGTGCGCGGCCCCTGCATGCTGCGGCCGGGGGTGCCGGGACTGTCCGAGAACATCCGCGTGCGTTCGATCATCGGCCGCTTCCTCGAGCATTCGCGGGTGTTCTACTTCTATGACGACGGTGCCGAGGATGTGTGGATCTCGTCGGCCGACTGGATGGAGCGCAACCTGTTCCGCCGCGTCGAAGTGGCCGCACCGATCCTCGACCGCGCGGCGAAGGCCAAGGTCATCCGCGAAGGCCTGCGCATGCACTGGCTGCACCCCGGCAATGCCTGGGAGATGGACAGCTCCGGCGCCTGGCGCCGTGCCCGCGGCTGGCACAGGGATGCCGGCAGCCACCAGGCCCTGATCGACTCGCGCAACCCGGCGCCGGATCAGGATTAGCTGGCTTCGTCCTCGGAAGCGAGTGCGGGCGCCGGCTCGGGAAGCACCACGCGCTGCGCCGGGAAACGCGCGCTGAAGGTACTGCCCTGCCCCGGTTCGCTGGCAATGCGCAGCTCGGCCTGGTGGCGCAGCAGCGCATGCTTGACGATGGCCAGGCCCAGCCCGGTGCCGCCGGACTCGCGCGAGCGCCCGCGGTCGACGCGGTAGAACCGCTCGGTCAGGCGCGGGATGTGCTCGGCGGGAATGCCGATTCCGGTGTCTGTCACGCTGAACTCGCCCGCCGCGTCGCCGATGCCGGTGTCCAGCACGCGCCAGCGGATCTGCACCACGCCGCCGGGCGGCGTGTAGCGCACGGCATTGCTCACCAGGTTGCCGAAGGCGCTGGTCAGTTCGGTGCCGGCGCCGCGCAGCTTGCTGAGGTCGGCGGTGGCCTCGATGCGATGCCGGCCCCCTGACAGCGCGCGCGCGTCGGCGGCCAGGCGCGCCACCATGGCCGGCATGTCCAGCAGTTCCTCGGCCGGCTGGTGCGGGTCGCCCTCCAGGTGTGCCAGGGTCAGCAGATCCTCGACCAGATGGCGCATGCGGTCGCTTTGCTGCTGCATCAAGCCGAGGATGTGGTCCCGCTCCTCGGCCGACAGGTCCAGGCTGCGCAGGGATTCGACGAATCCGGCAATCACGGTCAGCGGGGTCTTGATCTCGTGCGAGACATTGGCGACGAAGTCCCGCCGCATCGCCTCGGTGCGCTCCACCTGGGTCACGTCGCGCGACAGCAGCAGCCGGTCGCCGTCGCCATCGCCATAGGGAATCACCTGCACGCTCAGCAGCAAGTTGCCGTGGCTGCCGGTGCGGCGCATCAGCAACGGCTCGGCGAACTGGTGCGCCGCCAGGTAGGCGACGAACTCGGGGTTGCGGATCAGGTGCACCGCATGCTGGCGCAGGTCGCGCCGCGGATCGAGCCCGAAATGGCCCGCGGCGGTGGCATTGCACCAGTCGATCTGGCCGTTCGCGTCGAGCAGCATGACGCCGTTCGGCGAAGCCTGCAAGGCCTCGATGAAGCGGCTGAGCCTGCCTTCCTCGCGTTGCACCCGGCTCTGCCACAGGCGCAGCTGGCGCGCGCTGCGGTGGAACACCTCGCCCCAGGTACCGAAGGACTGCGGCACGGTATCACGCTGCGGAAAGCGCAGCCACGCCAGCAGGCGGGTCAGCGCCAGCGTGTCGAAGCCGATCACCGCCAGCGCGACCAGACAGGCGAACGCCAGCCCGTGAGCCAGGCTCAGCCAGTGCGCGCCGAGAACGATCGCCAGCACCATCGCCACCGCGATGATGCCCAGGCGCAGGATCACCGAACGCATGCCGGAGGTGCCGCCCGCCGCCGCCTCAACCGGCAGCGGTCGCACCCTGGCGTTGCGTGAAACGATAGCCGGCGCCGCGCACGGTCTCGATCAGTTCCGCGCAGCCTGCCGGCGCCAGCGCCTCGCGCAGGCGCTTGATGTGCACGTCCACCGTGCGCTCCTCGATGAACACATGATCGCCCCACACCTTGTCGAGCAGCGCGCCGCGGCTGTGCACGCGCTCAGGATGGGTCATCATGAAATGCAGCAGCTTGAATTCGGTCGGCCCCAGGCGCAGGTCCTGCTCCGCGCCGCCGGCGGCGGTGAAGGTGACGCGACGCGTCGAGGGATCGACGGCCAGTCCCCCGGCGCGCACCGGCTCGTCCGTGAGCTGCGGCGAGCGCCTGCGCAGCACGGCGCGGATGCGCGCCAGCAGCTCCTTCGGCGAGAACGGCTTGGTGATGTAGTCGTCGGCGCCCGCGTCGAGTCCGACGATGGTGTCGCTCTCCTCGCTGCGCGCGGTCAGCAGGATCATCGGGATGCCGCGGGTACGCTCTCCCTGGCGCAGTTCGCGCAGCAGCGCCACGCCCGACATGCCGGGAAGCATCCAGTCCACCAGCATGACGTCCGGAAGCACGTCGCGGATCAGGCGCAGCGCCTCCTCGGCGCTCGCCGCCAGGATCGGGCAGTGCCCGGCGTGGCGCAGGTTCACCGCCAGCAGCTCGGCGATCGCGGGCTCGTCTTCGACAATCAGGATGTTGCTGGCCATAGTGGTCGCTCAGGCACGCGCAGCCGTTGCGGCGCGTGCGTTCAAAGGGTTCCCGCCACCTCGTTGAAGGCTTCCTTGTTGTGGCGCACGTCGGTGCCGCGCACCACGTAGATCACGAACTCGGCGATGTTCTTCGCGTGGTCGCCGATGCGCTCGATGGCCTTGGCGATGAACACCATGTCCAGGCTGGCCGAGATGTTGCGCGGATCCTCCATCACGTAGGTGATCAGCTTGCGCATGAAGGAGTCGAACTCGGCGTCGACCGCGCTGTCGGCGGTGACGATGTCCACCGCTGCGCGCTCGTCCAGGCGCGCGAAGGCGTCCAGCGCCTTGCGGATCTGCGCCACGGCGAGATCGGATTCGCGCGTGATCTCGTTGAACGAGATGCTCAGGTTGGCGCCGGCCTCGATCAGGTCGCGCGCCATGCGCGCGACGCGATCGGCCTCGTCGCCGACGCGCTCCAGGTTGGTGATGGTCTTGGAGATCGCCAGCATCAGGCGCAGGTCACGCGCGGTGGGCTGGCGCTTGGCGATGATCTGCGCCACGTCGGCGTCGATCTCGACCTCCATCTGGTTGACCCGCTTCTCGTTGATCAGCACGCCGCGCGCCGCCTCGGCATCGAAGTGCCGCAAGGCATAGACGGCCTGCGCGATCTGCGACTCGACCAGCCCGCCCATCTCCAGCACGCGGGTGGAAATGGCGCTGATCTCGGCGTCGAACTGGGTGGAAAGGTGCTTGTCCATGGCGCTGCCTCCTGCCTCGGTATCAGCCGAAACGGCCCGTGATGTAGTCCTCGGTCTGCTGCTTGCGCGGCTTGAGGAAGATCTGGTTGGTGTCGCCGAACTCGATCAGCTCACCGAGGTACATGTAGGCGGTGAAGTCCGACACCCGCGCCGCCTGCTGCATGTTGTGGGTCACGATGGCCACCGTGTAGTCGCTCTTGAGCTCGGTGACCAGTTCCTCCACCTTGCCGGTGGAGATCGGATCCAGCGCCGAGGTCGGCTCGTCGAGCAGCAGCACTTCGGGCCGGATGGCGATGGCACGCGCGATGCACAGGCGCTGCTGCTGTCCGCCGGACAGGCTCAGGCCGCTCTGGCCCAGCTTGTCCTTCACCTCGTCCCACAGCGCGGTCTTGGTCAATGCCCACTGTACGCGCTCTTCCATCTCGGCGCGCGGCAGCTTCTCGTACAGGCGGATTCCGAAAGCCACATTCTCGGAAATGGACATCGGGAACGGCGTGGGCTTCTGGAACACCATGCCCACGCGGGCGCGCAGCAGCGAGACGTCCTCCTCGCGCGCCAGGATGTTGCGCCCGTCGACCAGCACCTCGCCCTCGGCGCGCTGCTCCGGGTAGAGCTCGAACATGCGGTTGAACACGCGCAGCAGCGTCGACTTGCCGCAACCCGAAGGCCCGATGAACGCCGTCACCTGGCGCGTCGCGATGTCCAGGCTGATGTCCTTCAGCGCATGGAAGCGGCCGTAGTAGAAGTTCAGGTTTCGCACCGATAGGCGCGCGCTGGGCGCGGCGACCGGTTCGTGGGCCTCTGCATTCATCGTGGGATCCCGGGTGTCGAGCATGCGGTGCACGGTTCGGCGCGGCTCACAGGCGCCTGCGCAGGAACATGCGCGTGGCGATGTTGATCACCAGCACCACGGCGATCACCAGGAAGGCGGCCGCGTAGGCCAGCGCGTGCGCCGACGCGAAAGGCTGGTTGATGAAACTCCAGATCACGTAGGTCAGGTAGCCGATCGGCTCCTTCGTGAGCTGGCCGTTCCACATGTAGTTGGACCAACCGGCGGTGTAGATCAGCGGCGCCGTCTCGCCGACCGAGATCGCCAGCGACAGCAGCACACCGGTGAGGACCCCCGAGCGTGCCGCCGGCAGCAGGATCCTGAACACCACCTGGTGCTCCTTGCAGCCCAGCGCGTATCCGGCCTCGCGCAGGCTGGACGGGTTCTGGCGCATCGCCAGTTCGGTGAAGCGCGCGATGTACGGCACGATCAGGATGGCCAGCGTGATCGCCCCGGCCAGCGCCGAGAACTGCCAGCCCAGGCCCTCGACCAGCGTGACGTAGCTGAAATAGCCCAGCACGATCGACGGCACGCCGGTGAGCACGTCGGCAAGGAAGCGCACCGAGTTGCCCCACAGGCCGCTGCCGTATTCGGCCAGGTACACACCGGTGAGCACGCCCACCGGCGCCGCGAAGGCGATCGCGCCGGCACTCAGCACCAGCGTGCCCTCGATGGCGTTGAGCAGCCCCCCGCTGATGCCATTGGTGACCTGCGTGAACACCGTCAGGTTCAGCGCCTGCGCGCCGCGCGACAGCACGGTCCAGAGGATGTCGGCCAGCGGAACGACGACCAGCAGGAAGGCCAGCGCGCACAGGATGCCGAATACCACGGCATCGACGCGCCGGCGCCGGGACACCCGCAGTACGGGCTCAGGACCCGAGCGCAACGCGCCGCGTGAGGAAGCGAGCGATGACATTGACAATGACCGCGATGATGAGGAGTACGAGGGCGATTTCGGCCAGCGAGCGCACCGCCATGCCGCTGGTGTCCTGCAGCGCACTGTCGAGCTGCGAGGCGATGAACGCGGCCATGCTGGTGATCGGGCTGTACAGAGTGTGGGGCAGGTAGTTCAGCGCGCCGCCGCTGACCATCAGCACAGCCATGGTCTCGCCGAGCGCACGGCCGAGCGCGAGGATCACGGCGCCGATCAGCGGCGTGCGCACCGCCGGAAGCAGCGCGCGCCGCAGCACCTCGGCGCGGGTCGCGCCGAGCGCGAAGCACGACTCGCGCAATTCACGCGGGACCCGGCGCAAGGCCTCGATCAGCGTGCTGGAGATCACCGGCAGCACCATCAGCGCCAGCACCAGACTGGCCGTGAACAGGCCGAAGCCACTGCTCGCCGGGGTCGAGAAGAACGACAGGAAGGGCAACGCGGAAGCTATCGCCGGCGCCATGACCTTCAGCACCAGCGGTGCCAGCACCTCCAGCCCCCAAAGACCGTACACCACGCTGGGGACCATCGCAAGCAGTTCGGTGATCTGCGCGAAGGCGCCGCTGAGGCGGTGCGGAGCATATTCGACCAGGTACAGCGCGACGCCGATCCCCACCGGCACTGCCAGCAGCAGCGCCAGCGCCGAGCTGGCCAGCGTGCCGACGATGAACACCCAGATGCCGTAATGGGCCGCCGGCGGAACCAGCATGCCGCGCACGTGCACCGGGTTGGCATACAGATTGCCGAGGCTCCAGGTCTGGGAGAACAGGAATCCGAAGCCGTTGAAGCGGATCGCGGGCCACGAGTACACGGTCAGGAACAGGATCACGGCAAGCAGCGCCAGCGGGATCAGCGCGGAGATCGCTCGCAGCCCGTGTCGAAACCATTTCATGCCTGTGTGCCTGCCTGTCGGGTCCGGATTTTGCGAACGCGCTCGGCACCCTCGCGGGTGCCGAGCGCCTGGGCGACGCGCCCGAGGGCGCATCGGAACTGCTCGATTACTGGATCTTCGCGATCTGCGCCTTGCTCAGTTCCTGGATGCGCTTGGGCAGCGCGATGAAGCGCACCGCTTCCAGGTACTTCGAGGCGTTGCCACCGTCGGACTCCACCGCCCAGCCCAGGAACTCCTTGACGGCCTTGGCCACTTCCGGGTTGGCCTGCTTCGAATTGACGATCGCGTACTCGTAGTTGATGATCGGGTACGACTCGGCACCCGGCGAGAACACCAGGCTCAGACGCTCGTCGGCCGGGGTCTTCGCGATCAGTCCGGCGGCGGCGGCGCCGACGGTCTTCGCGCTGGGCAGCAGGAAGTGGCCGGCGCGGTTCTTCAGCATCGCGGTGCCCAGCCCGGCCTTGGCGACCTGCTCATGGAAGCTCACGCCGATGTAGGCGATCGAATACGGGGTCTGCTGGCAGGCCTGCACCATGCCCGGGTTGCCGTTGGCACCCACGCCACCCTGCACCGCCGGCCAGCTGATGGTGGTGCCGTAGCCCACGCTGTTGTTCCACTTCGGGGTCGAGAACGACAGGTACTGGCTGAAAATGAAGGTGTCGCCGCTGCCGTCGGTGCGGTGGATCGGCACGATGGCGTGGTTCGGCAGCTTCACGCCGGGGTTCAGCGCCTTGATCGCCGCGTCGTCCCAGTTCTTGATCGAACCGCCGTAGATGCCCGCGAGCACCGGGCCGTCGAGCTTCAGGTGGTCCTTGTTCAGGCCCGGCACGTTGAAGTTGATGGTCTGCGCCGAGATGGCCAGCGGAATGTTCAGGATGCTCGGATTCTGCTTGATCTGGCCGTCGCTCATGTACGCGTCGGACGCGCCGATCTGCGCCACACCGGAGATCGCCTGCGCGATACCGGTGCCGCTGCCGGTTCCCTGCGTGGTGATGCGCACGCCCGGATGGGCCTTCGTGTAGTCGGGAACCCACAGGTTGAACAGCGGGTACAGCAGCGTGGAGCCGGTCTCCAGCAGCGTCACGTCCGCCGCGTGAGCGGTCATCGGAACGACGGAGGTGGCGAGCACCAGCCCGGCGCTGGCCAGAGCCAGCTTGAGCTGTTGACGGCGAGACGTATCGATCGACATTCAAGTTTCTCCTGAGGTCATGCACCGGTCAGAGCCCGGTGTCTGGAACCTCATTGGACGGGCGAATTATGACATTTTGGTGACCGACCGAAAATGTCGCGCTCTGCGGGCACAGACCTAGTGCAGCGCGTCGCCCAGGCGTTGCGCGCAGGCGCGGCCGAAACCCGGATCCGGGTGCTCGACCATGATGCGCAGCACCGGCTCGGTGCCGCTGGCGCGCACCAGCAGCCGCCCCTGCTCGCCGAGCTGCGCCTCCACGTCGCGACGCACCTGCTGCAGCGCGGCATGGCTCTTCCAGTCCACGCCATCGCGCACGCGTACATTGAGCAGGGTCTGCGGCAGCAGGCGCAGGGCGCTGAGCTGCTCGGTCAGGCTCCTGCCGGTCCGCACGACCAGTTCCAGCATCTGCAGCGCCGAGACGATTCCGTCGCCGGTGGTCTGGCGGTCCAGCAGCAGCAGGTGCCCGGAGCCCTCGCCGCCGAGCTGCCAGCCGCGCGCCAGCAACTCCTCCAGCACGTAGCGATCGCCCACCGCGGCACGTACGAATTGCATTCCCCGGGCCAGCAGCGCCTGCTCCACCGCGAGGTTGGTCATCAGGGTGCCGACGACACCCGGGGGGCGTCGGTCCATGGCCAGCAGGTACAGCAACTCGTCGCCGCCGAGCAGGCGGCCTTCCGAGTCGACCATCTGCAGCCGGTCGGCGTCGCCGTCCAGCGCGATGCCGTAGTCGGCCCGGTGCTCGCGCACGGCCTCGATCAGCGCCTGCGGCGCGGTCGCACCGACCCCCTGGTTGATGTTGAACCCGTCGGGCTGCACGCCGAGGGTCACGACGTCGGCGCCCAGCTCGTGGAACACGGCGGGCGCGATGTGGTAGGCCGCGCCATGCGCGCAGTCGACCACCAGCTTCAGGCCCTTGAGGGTCTTGTGGTTCGGGAAGGTGCTCTTGCAGAACTCGATGTAGCGCCCGGCCGCGTCGTCCAGGCGCCGCGCCTTGCCCAGTTGCTCGGAG
>JAJYTY010000242.1 GCA_021792835.1 Pseudomonadota bacterium | reverse complement strand
CGCCGCGCAGCAATCCCGCCACCTACACGGGCCTGTTCACGCCGCTGCGCGAACTGTTCGCGCAGACCAACCTGGCGCGCGAGCGCGGTTTCGACGCCGGGCGCTTTTCCTTCAACGTCAAGGGCGGGCGCTGCGAGGCCTGCCAGGGCGACGGGCTGGTGAAGGTGGAGATGCACTTCCTGCCCGACATGTACGTGCCCTGCGACGTCTGCCACGGCAAGCGCTACAACCGCGAGACCCTGGACGTGACCTGGCGCGGCCTGAACATCGCCGAGGTGCTCGAGCTCAGCGTGGACCAGGCGCTGGAGCAGTTCGGCAGCGTGCCGGCGATCGCACGCAAGCTGCAGACCCTGCGCGAGGTCGGCCTGGGCTACATCCGCCTGGGGCAGAGCGCGACCACGCTGTCCGGCGGCGAGGCGCAGCGCGTGAAGCTGGCGCTGGAACTGTCGCGGCGCGACACCGGGCGCACGCTGTACATCCTCGACGAGCCGACCACCGGACTGCACTTCGCCGACATCGACATGCTGCTGGGCGTGCTGCTGCGCCTGCGCGACGCCGGCAACACCATCGTGGTCATCGAGCACAACCTGGACGTGATCGCCAGCGCGGACTGGATTCTCGATCTGGGCCCCGAGGGCGGCGCCGGCGGCGGACGCATCGTCGCATGCGGCACGCCCGAGCAACTGGCGACGCAGCCGGAGTCGGCCACCGCGCCGTACCTGGCCAGGGTCCTGCAGCAGCGCGGCGCACGCTGAACGCCGGCGCGCGCGCCGGCTCCGAGGGCCCGGCGCGCGACGTATTCCGCTTGTACCATTCGACGCAGCACGCGCGCCCAGCGGGTCGCGCGTCGCCGAGCCGGGCGCGCCACGGCGCCCGCGGCCCTGGCGGGGGAAGGCGCGCCGCGCGCCCACCGCCCTCCCGACAACGATTCCCTACAACCCTACGGAGAATGGCTCATGGGCAAGACCCTTTCCTTGCAGATCCCCGATGGAAGCCGTATCGGCGCCTACCTCGCCGAGCCGGCCGGCACCCCCAAGGGCGGGCTGGTGGTGGTGCAGGAAATCTTCGGCGTGAACGCGCATATCCGCAGCGTGGCCGACCGCTACGCCGCGGCCGGCTACCTGGCCATCGCGCCGGCCTTGTTCGATCCGGTGCAGCCGGGGGTCGAACTCGGCTATGACCAGGAAGGCATGCAAAAGGGCCTGGAACTGGTCGGCAAGCTCGGCTTCGACCGCGCGCTGGCCGCGGTCGAGGCGGCGGCCGGGGAAGTCGCGCGCGCCGGCCGTGTCGGCGTGGTCGGCTACTGCTGGGGCGGCACCGTCACCTACCTGGCGGCGATCCGCCTGGGCCTGCCCGGGATCAGCTACTACGGCGGGCGCAACGTGATGTTCGTCGGGGAACAGGCCAAGGCGCCCCTGATGTTCCACTACGGGCTGAAGGACGCGCACATTTCCGAGGCCGACCGCGAGGCGGTGCGCAAGGCCAATCCGCAGGCCGATTTCCACGTCTACGACGCCGACCACGGCTTCAACTGCGACGCCCGCGGCAGCTACGACGCGGCGTCGGCGAAGCTGGCGATGGAGCGCTCGCTGGCCTTCCTGGCCCGGCACGTCGGCTGAGCCGCCGGGCGGCAGCGTCTCAGGCGCCGCGCAGGCGGCCGCCGTGGTTGAGGAACTCCGCCCAGTCCTCGAGCTGGCGGGGTTCGCCGAACAGGTAGCCCTGCATCACCTGCACCCCGAGTTCGCGCAGCGCCTGCGCGTCCTCGGGGCGCTCGACGCCCTCGGCGCTGAGCTGCACTCCCAGGCGCTGGCCCAGCGCGACCAGGCTGCGCACGATCTCGCGGTTGCGCGGGTCGCGCTCGAAGCCGCCGGTGAATCCGGCCGGCAGCTTGATCTGCGACGGGCTCAGGCGCTTGAGGTACTCGAAGGAGGCATAGCCTTCGCCGAAATCGTCCATCGCGATCTGCACCCCGGCCTGCTGCAGCGCCTGGATGTTGCGCACGACGCTGGGGAACACCGGGATCGGGCGACGCTCGGTCACTTCCAGCGACAGGCGCTGCGCCGGCCAGCGGCTGTCGTGGAGGGCTCGCTGCACGTGCGGCACCAGTTCGGGGTCGCCGAGCTGGTCGGCTTCCACGTTCACGCCCACCAGGCCCTGCCAGCCGGTCCAGTTCGACAGCACGCGCGCTTCCGCCACCGCGGTGTCGATGACCCAGAAGAACAATTGGCTGGTCTGCGACACCGACAGCCGCGGCAGGAAGGCCAGCGGCGAGTGGCGACGCGGCGCGCTGTCGGCGCGCCAGCGGAACAAGGCCTCGAGGCCCACGACCTCGCCGCCCGGATAGCGTACCTGCGGCTGGTACACGAGCGAAGGCGAGCCGGAGCCCGTATGCACCGCGATTTCGCTGAAGACGTCTCGTTCCACTGCGGATGTCGTCGAAGGCCGGAAGGCGGCGCGGGTGGCGCGCCGCGCGCGCCGGTGCGCGGCGCGCGGCTGGGCAGATTAGCATGAAGCCCGGACCCGGCCAGCGGGCCGCAGCCCATTCGCATGCCATGCCCCGTTCCTCGAAAAGCCCCGCCCCCGCTTCCCGCACCGCTTCCCGCACCGCTTCCCGCACCGTCGTGGCACGTCAGCGCACCGCGGCGCCAGCCCCGTTGCGCTACCGCGTGAGCATGCAGCAACTGCACGCGCATGTGTTCGACATCGAGCTGGAGATCCGCCATCCCGATGCGGCCGGGCAGGAACTGTGGCTGCCGGTCTGGGCTCCCGGCAGCTACCTGGTGCGCGAATTCGCGCGCCACGTGCTGCAGCTGCGGGCCTTCTCGAGCCACGGCGAGCTGCCGGTGCGCAAGGTGGCGAAGAACCGCTGGCGGGTCGATCCCTGCGATGGTGCGCTGCGCGTGCAATGGAGCGTGTACGCGCATGACGCCTCGGTGCGCGCCGCCTGGCTGGACCCGTGGCGCGGCTTCTTCAACCCCGGCAGCGTGCTGCTGGCGGCGGCCGGATTGGAGACGGCCGAGCACGAACTGCACGTCGAGCCGCCGCCCGCGCCGCTGCGCTGGAGCGTGGCCACCACGCTGCAGGCGCGAAAGATCGATGCGCAGGGTTTCGGGATCTACGCGGCGCGCGACTACGGGCAGCTGATCGACCACCCGGTGTCCTGCGGCGAGCAGTTGCGGGTGGCTTTCCGGGCCTGCGGCACGCCGCACGAGATGGTCATCGAGCACGCGTCGCGGCTGCGCGGGCAGGTCGACGAGGCGCGCCTGCGCGGGGACCTCAAGCGCATCTGCGAGGCGCAGATCGCGCTGTTCGAGCCCGACGCGCCGCGCGCGCCCTTCAAGCGCTACGCCTTCCTGCTGGCGCCGTCGCCGACCGGCTGGGGCGGGCTGGAGCACGCCGACAGCAGCGCGCTGATCTGCGCCGAGGCCGACCTGCCGCACCCGCGCGACGGCGTCGATCCGGGCGCCGGCTATCGTCGCCTGCTCGGGCTGTGCAGCCATGAATATTTCCACGCCTGGAACGTCAAGCGCATCCGCCCGCAGGCGCTGGTTGCGCTCGACCTGCAGCGCGAGAACCTGACCGGGCTGCTGTGGCTGTTCGAGGGCTTCACGTCCTACTACGACGACCTGATGCTGCGGCGTGCCGGGCTGATCGACCCGCGCCAGTACCTGCAACTGCTGGCCGATGCGATGCGCGCGGTGCAGGCGACCCCGGGGCGCCACCTGCAAAGCCTGCAGGAGGCCAGTTTCGATGCCTGGATCAAGTTCTATCGCCCGGACGAGAACACGGCCAACGCGACGGTCAGCTACTACACGCTGGGCGGGCTGTTCGCGCTGGCACTGGACCTGCAGCTGCGCAGCCGCGGCAAGGGCAGCCTGGACGACGTGATGCGCCTGCTGTGGCGGCGCTACGGGCGTGCCGACGCGCCGCTGCGCGAGCAGGGCGTGCCCGAGGACGCGCTGCCGGCGCTGGTACGCGAGGCCTGCGGGCTGGATGTGCGGGCCTGGTTCGCGCGCCACGTGAGCGGGCGCGACGAACTTCCGCTGCCGCGCCTGCTGGCGGCTTTCGGCGTGCGCTGCAGCCACGCCGCGCCGGATGCCCCCGACGCTCTCGGGCTGCGGCTCGACGGCGGCAGCAACTGGCCGCTGCTGCGTTTCGTGCGCAGCGGGTCCTGGGCCGAGCAGGCCGGGCTGTGCGCCGGCGACGTGTTGGTGGCGGTGAACGGCCTGCAGGCCGGCCTGGCGGCGCTGGCGCGCCAGTACCGGCGCAGCGAACCGGGGCAGGCGTGGAGCGCGCACGTGATGCGCGACGGGCGCCTGCTGCAGTTGCAGGCGCCGCTGCCGCGTCCTGCTCCCGGCCCGCTGCAGCTGGATCTG
>JAJYTY010000032.1 GCA_021792835.1 Pseudomonadota bacterium | reverse complement strand
TGGGCCGCCCCGGGCCTGGCACGAAAGCTGCAGAAGAGATTCGCCACCGGGCCCGCCCGGGCGACTTCGCCCCCGATACCGATTTCCCGTTCGCCTTCGCTTCCGATCCCGCAACTCCTGAGGAGATTCCTGATGAAACAAGCCGCCCTCGCAGCCTGCCTGGCCTCGGCCTTCGCGTGTCCCGGGCTGGCCGTCGCGCAGACCGCGCCGGCCGCGCCCGCTTCCACGCCGGCCACGCCCAGTCTCGGCGCCGTCATCGCCGCCACGCCGGGCCTGAGCCTGAGCGGGTACGTCGCAAGTACCTACACGCACTTCGACACCAGCAAGCCGGCACAGCGCCAGTTCGACACCACGCAGAACGGCTTCACGCTGAACCAGGCCTCGCTGACCGCGGCCTACCTGCCCAGCAGCGGTTTCGGGGCCTCGGTCACGCTGCTCGGAGGCAGCGACGCCACCTATCTGCCCGGCGGCACCCAGCTCGGGGTGGAGAACGCCTTCGTGCAATACGCGGCGGGCAACCTCACCGTGATGGCCGGGCGCCTGCCGACGCTGGCCGGCATGGAAGTGGTCAGCCCCTTGGCCGACAACGAGATCTCGCGCTCCCTGCTGTTCTACGACCTGGAGCCGATCTACCACACCGGGGTGCGCGCGGCGTACGCGGTCAACGGTGCGCTGACCGTGACCGGCGGGGTCAACGAGGGTTTCAACCATGCCACCCAGGTCACCGGCAACTCCAGCACCGTCGAGCTCGGCGCCTCGGGCAGCCCGACCAAGATGTTCAGCTACTCGGTGGCCTATTACTACACCGGCACCGGCTCGTACTTCGCCGGCACCATCCCCAGCAAGGAACAGCTGCTGGACCTGGTGGGCAACCTCAACGTCACCGACGCGCTGAACTTCGGGCTCAACGTCGACCTGGTCACCAAGGACCAGTACCAGGGCGTGGGCACCGGCAACGCGAAGGCCGACGGCTACGCCTTGTACGCCAACTATGCGATCAACGACCAGTTCACGCTGTCCGGTCGCGGTGAATACCTGGACGACAAGCAGGGCCTGGTGTCCGGAACCCTGGGCACTCCGAACAAGCTCAAGGAGCTGACCGTGGCGCTGAACTACGCGCCGGTGAAGAACGTCAAGCTCGCCGCGGAACTGCGCCAGGACAAGTCGGACCTGGCGATCTTCGACAGCGGCGCGAAGACCAAGCAGACCTCCTTCGAGCTGCTGGCCGCGTATTCCTTCTGAGTCGCCGAACCGTCCCATCCAAGGAGCCATCCATGAAGATGATCATGGCCATCATCAAGCCCTTCAAGCTCGACGAGGTCCGCGAGGCGCTGTCGGGAATCGGCGTCACCGGCATCACCGTCACCGAGGTCAAGGGCTTCGGGCGTCAGAAGGGGCACACCGAGCTGTACCGCGGCGCCGAGTACGTGGTCGATTTCCTGCCCAAGGTGAAGATCGAGGCGGCGGTTCCCGAGACCCTGGTGGAACGCACCATCGAGGCCATCGAGACCTCCGCGCGCACCGGCAAGATCGGCGACGGAAAGATCTTCGTCTCCGATCTCGAGCAGGTGGTGCGCATCCGCACCGGCGAGACCGGCGGCGACGCCCTGTGACAGCCCAGCCATCCCGAAAGGTCAAGGACATGAAAAAGTACTTCGCAAGCATCGCGCTGAGCCTGGTCATGCTGGGCTCGCCGCTGGCGGCGTGGGCGCAGACGGTCAGCGCCTCGGCGCCGGCCGCCACCGCCACCGCCACCGCCACCGCCACCGCCACCGCCACCGCCCCGGCAACGGCCGCCGCACCCGCGGCGGCGGCGCCGGCGAACCCGGCGGCCTTCATCAACTCCGGTGACAACGCGTGGATGCTCACGTCGACCGCGCTGGTGCTGATGATGACCATCCCCGGCCTGGCCCTGTTCTACGGCGGCATGGTGCGCAAGAAGAACGTGCTGGCCACGCTGATGCAGAGCTTCGCGATCACCGCGCTGGTCACGGTGCTGTGGATGATCGCCGGCTACAGCCTGGCCTTCACCAGCGGCTCCGGGTTCATAGGAGGCCTGAGTCGGTTGTTCCTGTCGGGAATGGGTCTGGACAGCGTGAACTCGCTGGCCCCGACGATTCCCGAGACGACCTACATGACCTTCCAGATGACCTTCGCGATCATCACCCCGGCGCTGATCGTCGGCTCCTTCGCCGACCGCATGAAGTTCTCCGCGCTGCTGTGGTTCATGGGCCTGTGGCTGCTCGCCGTGTACGCGCCGATCGCCCACATGGTGTGGGGTCCCGGCGGCTGGCTCGGCGGTGACGGCGTGCTCGACTACGCCGGCGGCACCGTGGTGCACATCAACGCCGGTGTGGCCGGGCTGGTGGCGGCGCTGGTGATGGGCAAGCGCGTGGGCTACGGCAAGGAGCCGATGCCTCCGCACAACCTGGTGCTGACCATGATCGGCGCCTCGCTGCTGTGGGTGGGCTGGTTCGGCTTCAACGCCGGCTCCGCGGTGGCCGCCAGCGACCGTGCCGGCATGGCCATGGCGGCGACCCAGATCGCCACCGCCGCGGCGGCGCTGAGCTGGATGTTCGTCGAGTGGATGGCCCGCGGCAAGCCGACCATCCTGGGCATCTGCTCGGGCGCGGTGGCCGGCCTCGTGGCGATCACCCCGGCGTCGGGCTTCGTCGGCCCCAGCGGTGCGCTGATCATCGGCCTGGCCGCCGGCGCGGTGTGCTTCTGGACCGCCGTCTACATGAAGGAGATGATCGGCTACGACGATTCGCTGGACGCCTTCGGCGTGCACGCGATCGGCGGCATCCTCGGCGCGCTGCTCACCGGAGTGTTCGCGGTGAAGGCCATCGGCGGCACTGCCGGCGTGCTCGAAGGCAACACGATGCAGCTGCTGATCCAGGCCAAGGGGGTCGCGGTGACCATCGTCTACGACGCCGTCGTGACCTGGGTGATCCTGAAGGTGGTCGACATGCTGCTGGGCCTGCGCGTCAGCGAGGAGCAGGAGCGCGAGGGCCTGGACATCAGCCTGCACGGCGAGCAGGTGTTGTAAGGACGCGGCGCCAGGCATGCCTGGCGCCCCCCCGGGCCCCGCAGGGCCCGGCAGATGCAGTCTCCAGAGCAGGAATGTTGCGCCCGGACCCCCGGGCGCTTTTTTGTTTTTGTCTGCCGCGGCCCTTGCGATGCCCCGCATGCGGCCCCAGATGCAAGGATCGTCCGCGACATCCACGCCCTGGCGACCTTGACGCAGAGCGATACGCGTTTGCCCAGGGTCTGCAACAATCGAAATCCTGGTCCTTCGCGGCCGCCCACGTCCCGAAAGTGCGCAGCGCATGATCCCTCATCTCGTTTCCCCCGAAAGCGGGCCGGTGCTCGAACTCGAGCAGCGCCTGCTCGAAGCCCAGCCGTCGATCGAACGCTGGTTCCGCCTCGAATGGATGGAGCACCAGCCGCCGTTCTACGCGTCGGTGGACCTGCGCAACGGCGGCTTCAAGCTCGCCCCGGTGGATACCAACCTGTTTCCCGGCGGCTGGAACAACCTTTCCGAGGAGATGCTGCCGCTGGCCGTGCAGGCGGCGATGGCGGCGATCGAGAAGATCTGCCCGGAGGCCAAGGGCCTGCTGCTGATTCCCGAGCGCCATACGCGCAACACCTTCTATCTCGAGAACCTGGCGCGCCTGACGCAGATCTTCCACCAGGCGGGGCTCAACGTGCATGTCGGCACCGTCGACGAGACCATCACCGAGCCGAAGACCGTGAACCTGCCCAACGGCGCCAGCCTGCTGCTGGAGCCGCTGTTGCGCGGGCGCCGGCGCCTGGGCACGAAGGACTTCGACCCCTGCACGATCCTGCTCAACAACGACCTGTCGTCGGGAGTTCCGTCGGAGCTGCAGGGCCTGTACGAGCAGTACCTGCTGCCGCCGCTGCACGCCGGCTGGACGACGCGGCGCAAGAGCACCCACTTTCGCAGCTACGACGCGGTGGTCAAGCGTTTCGCCAAGCTGATCGGCGTCGATCCCTGGATGCTCAACCCGTATTTCGCGCAGTGCAGCGGCATCGATTTCCAGGAACGGCGCGGCGAGGATGAACTGGCCGAGGCGGTCGACGGCGTGCTCGGCAAGGTGCGGCGCAAGTACAAGGAATACGCCATCCACGAGAAGCCCTTCGTCGCGGTGAAGGCCGATGCCGGCACCTACGGCATGGGCGTCATGATGGTGCACGACGCCAGCGAGGTGCGCGACCTCAACCGCCGCACGCGCAACAAGATGAGCGTGGTCAAGGAAGGCATGGAAGTGCGCGACGTGATCGTGCAGGAGGGCATTCCCAGCATCGAGCGCCTGCAGGAGGCGGTGTGCGAGCCGGTGGTGTACATGATGGACCGCTACGTTGTCGGCGGCTTCTATCGCGTGCATGCCGACCGCGGGCCGAACGAGAACCTGAATTCGCCCGGGATGCATTTCGTGCCGCTGGCCTTCGACGAGCAGTTCAACGTCACCAACCCGGACGCCAAGCCGGGCACCAGCGGCCCGAACCGCTTCCACATGTACGGCGTGGTCGCGCGCCTGGCGCTGGTGGCCGCCAGCTACGAGCTCGAGCGCACCGATCCGGAAGCCGAATCCGAATGAACCCGCGTGCCCGCGCCGCCGCCGCGGGCCGCCCACCGCCATGAACCTGCTGTTCGTCGCCGACGCGCTGGAAGCCTTCAACCCGAAGAAGGACTCGACGCTGGCCATGATGCGCGAGGCGGCACGCCGCGGCCACGCGGTGTGGGCCTGCGAGCCACGGCATCTGCAATGGGGCCGCGACGCGCGCGGCGCGCAGCCGGTGAGCGCGCCGTGCCGGCACATCGAGCCGCTGGACGGCGCGCGCCCATGGTTCAGCGAGATCGAGGTGGTGCAGCGCGCGCTGCGCGATTTCGACGCGGTGCTGATGCGCAAGGATCCGCCGTTCGACAGCGAGTTCTTCTACGCCACCCACCTGCTGGAGCAGGCCGAGCGCGAGGGCGCGCGGGTGTTCAACCGCCCGCGCGCGCTGCGCGACCACCCGGAGAAGCTGGCGATCCTGGAATGGCCGCAGTTCATTCCCGACACGCTGGTCAGCCGCGACCAGGCGGCGCTGCGCGCTTTCGCGCGCGAGCATGGCGACGTCATCGTCAAGCCGCTCGACGGCATGGGCGGCAGCGGCGTGTTCCGTCTGCGCAGCGGTGCCGACGGCGCCCCCGACGCGAACCTGGGCGTCGTGCTGGAGACCCTGACCGACACCGGGCGGCGAACCATCATGGCGCAGCGCTTCGTGCCGCAGATCGCGCAGGGCGACAAGCGCGTGCTGCTGATCGCCGGCGAGCCGGTACCCTACGCGCTGGCCCGAATCCCGCAACATGGCGAGACCCGCGGAAACCTGGCGGCCGGAGGCCTCGGCCGGGCGCAGCCGCTGCAGGACTCCGACCGTGCCATCGCGCAGGCGATCGGCCCGGCGCTGGCCGCGCGCGGCTTGCTGCTGGTCGGACTCGACATCATCGGCGAGCGCCTGACCGAGATCAACGTGACCAGCCCGACCTGTTTCGTGGAGATCCGCGATCAGACCGGCTACGACGTCGCCGCGCGCTTCATCGACGCGTTGCAGCAGGCACTGGGCTGAGACGCCGTCAGGGCTTGAGCCAGTGCAGGAAGTCGGCGTAGACCTGCGGGTTGCCGGCTTCCCAGCCCGCCACGTGCAGCGCCCGGTCCAGGGGCTGTGCGTCGGGCGCCATCAGCGCCGCGCGCACCTTCGCCACCTGCGAGGCCGGCACTCCGGGGGCCGCCAGCACGGTCCAGAAGGGCATCTGCTGGTGCGCCAGCACCAGCCCGCCATGGGCGCGCCACTGCGCCGACACCAGCGGCGTGACCACTCCGATCACGGCCGCGTGCGTGACCTGCATGAAGTCGGTGACCGCGTTCTGGTACTGCACGTGCACGGTCGGCGGCAGCTTGTGCGCGTGCATCAGCCACATCTTGGCCGCGACCTTGTCGACCAGGCTGCCCTTGGCCGGCGCCAGCAGCACCGCGGCGGGTGAGTTCCACACGTCGCGCACCGCGACGCACGAGGCCAGTCCGCTGCCGGCGATTCCCAGCGTGCTCAGCGTGGGGCCGCCGAGCAGCACCGAGTCGGCGTGGCCCGGGCAGGGCTGGGCGATGAAATCGGTGCCGAAGCCGTGCGGCGGCAGCGCCACCGCGACCAATTGCCAGCCCTTGGCCTGCAGCTTCGCGCTGATGCTCGGTGGCTTCACGAAGGCCCAGGCAGCGGGCTGGGCCGCCAGCGCCGGACCCAGCGCGTCGTGCGCCACCCACAGCGTGCGCCGGCCGGTGGCGCGCCCGATGGTGTCGGCCAGGCGCTGCGCGCCGTCGGCCAGCGCGACCTCGTTCTCCTGCACCAGTCCGTTCTGCACGCGCAGCAATTGCGGCGCGCCGGGAGCCGTCGCGGCGGGCACGGGCGCTGCCTGGGCCGGCATGAGCAGCGCCGTGGCAAGGCTCAGCAGCCCGGGCAGGCAGCATCGCAGCAGGGGCGGGAGGTGGCGCACGCGGCGCGAAGCTGTCTGGGGCATGGTCGGGGCAGGTGGAGCCGCCGGCGCGGCTTCGGTCAAAAATCTAGCAGAGTGTCGGCGCGACGTGTATGTCGGCGACTCCCGCGGCACCGTGGCGACTAGCATGACGGGTCCGGCGCGCTGCGCGCGACGCGTCACGTGACCCTCCTCTTCCGGTGTTTCCCATGTCCGACCTGCACAGTCTGTATCTGCCCTGTCCGCGCGGTCTCGAGCAGGCCTTGCTGGACGAGATCGGCGACATCGACGGCTGCACCGCCCGCCTGGAAGCCCGCCACAACGCCGGGGTCGCGCTGCGCGGCAGCCTGCGCGACGTGATGCTGCTGAACCTGCATTCGCGCATCGCCTCGCGTGTGTTGCTGCGCATCGCGCAGGCGCCGGTGGCGCATGCCGACGACGTCTACCGGCTGGCGCTGCGCCAGCCCTGGGAGCGTTGGTTCGACGCCACGCGCACCCTGCGCGTGGATGTGACGGCCGAGCGCAGCCCGCTGCCCAGCCTGCACTTCGCGGTCCTGCGCGCGAAGGACGGAGTGTGCGATCACTTTCGTTTGCGCGACGGCCAGCGGCCGAACGTCGCGCGCGAGAACCCCGATGTGCGAATCCAGCTGCACCTCGATGCGAGCAGCGCGCTGCTGTACCTGGACACCTCGGGCGAGGCGCTGTTCAAGCGTGGCTGGAGAGCCGCGCATGGCGAGGCGCCGTTGAAGGAGAACCTCGCCGCCGGCTTGCTGCGGCTATCGGGCTGGACCCCGCAGGCCGTGCTCTACGACCCTTTCTGCGGTGCCGGGACCATCGCCATCGAGGCCGCGCAGCTGGCTTGTCGCGTCGCCCCCGGGCTGCAGCGCGGCTTCGGCTTCGAGCGCCTGCTGGGCTTCGACGCGGCGCAGTGGCGGCAATTGCGCGAGCAGGCACAGGCCGCGCGCTGCAGCGCACCGGCGCCGATCGTGGCCGCCGACATCGACCCGCGCATGGTGCGCCTGAGCCAGGACAACGCGCGCCGCGCCGGGGTCGAGGACGCGGTGCAGCTGCGCCAGGCCGATGCGCTGGATGGCGCGCCGCCGCTGCAACTGGCTTCCGGACAGTCCGGCTGGGTGCTCAGCAACCCCCCCTACGCCGAGCGCATCGAGGCCAAGGGCGCGCAGGCGGAGGATTTCCTGGCCCGTCTCGGCGACCGGCTGAAGCAGCGATTCACCGGCTGGAACGCCGCGCTGCTGCTGGCCGACCTGCGCGCCGAGCGCGGCCTGGGGCTGAAGGCCTCGCGCCGGCACGTGCTCTACAACGGCCCCATCGAGTGCCGGCTGTTCACCTTCGCGCTGGTGGCCGGCCGCCCTGCGCGCAAGCCGATGGCGGATGGGGCGCACGCCACGCCGGCGGACCTGCCGGCGGCAACCCGACGCGACGCGAAGGCCGATCAGTAGCCGCGCAGCGCGAGGCGCAGCACGGCGGCGCTGTAGTGCCGGGCCACCAGGTTGGTGAAGCGCTCGAAATCCAGGTGCGCGCTGGCGTCGGCGCGGTCGGAGATGCAGCGCAGCGCCGCGAAGGGTATCCGGTAGTCGGCGCAGACCTGCGCCACCGCGGCGCTTTCCATGTCCACCGCCAGCGCATCGGGCAGCGCGGCGCGCAGATCGGCGGCCTGCGACGGGCCCCAGATGAAGCGGTCGCCGCTGAGCAGCAGCCCGCGATGCAGGCGCGGCGAGTCGATTCCCAGCCCATGCAGCCGGGTGTGCCCGGCGACGTCGGCCAGCATGCCCTGCAGCGCCCGCTGCGCGGCATCGGCGAGGCGCTCGCTCCAGCCCGGGTCGGCGGCGAAATGGCTGCGCCCGGTCAGCGGCACCTCGAAGCGCGGGAACAGCGGCGACGCGTCGAGGTCGTGCTGCAGGCACTGTTCGGCCACCACGATGTCGCCGATGGCCACGCCGTCGCCGAGCCCGCCGGCGGTGCCCGTGAACAGCAGCGCCTGGCAGCCGAACTCGGCGATCAGGCTGGTCGCGCTGGTGGCTGCCGCCACCTTGCCCACGCCAGAAAGCACGAGCACCGCGTCGTGCCCCCACAGGCGCCCGCGGTGGTAGGCGCGCTGCCCGTGCAGTTGCAGCGGGCGCGCCGCCAGAAGCTCCTGCAGCAGCATCTGCTGTTCGGCCTTGAGCGCGCTGAGCACGCCGATGCGGGGTTTGCGGGGTTCGGCCACGGAGCTACTCCAGCACGCCGCGCGGCGGCACGGCATCGGTGAACACGCCCTGCGCGCCGGCGTCGAGCCAGCGGCGCAGCTGCACGGGATCGTTGACGGTATACACCCGCGCCTGCAGGCCGGCCGCGCGCAGCTGCGCCAGCTCCGCCGCGGTGCAGCCGGCGGCCGCCAGGTGCAGCGCGCTCAGGCGCAGCGCCTGCGCCACGCCGCGCCAGCCGTGCGGCAGATGGTCGCACAGCCAGGCGCGCGGCAACCCTGGCGCCGCCGCCTCGGCGCCCTGCAGCGCGGGCAGGGAAAACGACGACAGCAGCGGCGCCTGCGCGTCGCCCCACAGCGCCGCGGCCTGCTGCGCGATGCGGCGCCCCCAGTGCGCCTGCAGCACCGCGGAGACGTCGTCGTCGACCTTGATCTCCAGGTTCACCCAGGTCGGCTCGGGGCACTCGCGCAGCCAGTCGCGCAACTGGCGCAGGCTGGCCAGCGGAGCGCCGCCGGGCAGCGCACGCAGGCGTCTCCAGGGCAGAGCACTGGCACGCAGCGGGCAGCCGTGGCTGCGCAGCAGCGAGTCGTCGTGCAGCAGGAAGGCCTCGCCGTCGGTGCTGAGCTTGACGTCGCACTCGAAGGCGCGAAAACCCGCCCGCAGCGCGGCGCGGCAGGCCTGCCCGGAGTTCTCCGGTCCCAGCGCCGCGCCCAGGCGGTGGGCGATCAGTGCCTGAGGCAGGCTCGCGGCCGGTGCGTTCACGCCCGCTCGGATCCCGGCTCAGGAGCCGCAGCGATCCTTCAGGCGGTCGAGCTCGGCGTAGGTGATCTGGTGCCCGCCGGTCTGCGCCTGCTGGATCGCCTGCGCCATGCACATCGAGGTCTCGCTCATCGCGAGTTCTCCGGGGTCCACCACCAGATGGTCGCGGCGCAGGTGCAGCGCGACGAGCATGATCGCGACCACGATCGCGCCGATCGCGACTCCGACGAGGCCCTGCAGGTGCGGACTGAAGGGTTTGCGCGGGGAGGGGGAACTGGACATCGGCGGAGTATGGAGTGGCTGGAGCAGGCCGCGCGAAGTCTAGCGCGCCGCGCCGCGCCGGACGCCGGCTCGGCTCAGGATGCGCCGGCCAGCGTGGGGTTGAGGGTGTAGGTGCCGGTGATGCTGGCGTGCGCCAGGATATGTCCGACCATCGCGTCGCGCACCTGCTGGCCGGAGAAGTCGCCGTCGACCGGGCAGCGTGCCAGGTCCAGCGCGTACAGCGTGAACACGTAGCGGTGCATCAGCGAGTCGTTCCACGGCGGGCACGGTCCGTCGTAGCCGAAATAGTTTCCCTGCATGTCCTGGTCGCCGCGGAACCACGCCGTGTAGTCGTTGATGCCGTGGCGCGGCGCCGGCCCGGGCAGCGACGGCTTGCCGCGCGCGGTGACCCCGGAGCTCATCGTGCCGGCGCCGATCTCGCGCGCATCGGCCGGCAGGTCCACCAGCACCCAGTGGAAGAAGTCCACGCGCGGCAGCGACGCCGGCACCGTGCGGCCCTCGCGGTTCACGTCCTCGGCCGAGCTGGGCACGTCGGGGTCGTGGCACAGCAGCACGAAGCTGCGCGTGCCCGCGGGCACGTCGTCCCAGGCCAGATGGGGGTTGCGGTTGTCCGACAGCGCGACATGGCCGACCGCGGCCGGCTTGCAGAAGGCGCAGGCGGGTGGGATGGCATGCTGATCCTGGAAGGAATCACTGCGAAGTCGCATGACGGTCTCCTGGACGGGCTGGGGGAAGTCGCGGGCACGTGCGCCGTGGTCGCGACGCCATGGATCTCCATGGTAGCCCGCGCGCGGGGATTTCAGTCGGCGAGGGGGGCGCGGGGTTGCGCCGCGACCGCGGGGTCCTGCAGCTGGCGGCTCGCGTGCTCGCCCACGGCACCCCCGCCAGCCTCCGTGCCTCCCTCCTGCAGGCTTTCCTGTCCCTGCGGCAGCATCTCGATGGTCACCACCACGCCGGCGATGTGCCGCGTCAGCGAGCCCTCGACCTGCAGGCGGAAGTCCGCGGCGCGCCCGAGGCTCCAGTGCGCCGGCATGTGCATGTGCATGCCCACGAAGCGCCGCGTCCCCGCGCGCCGCGTGCGCACGTGGTCGAAGCGCACCTCGTCGCTGCGAAAGCCCTGCAGCACGCGTTCCACCTCGGCCAGGTCGGCGGCCGGCAGCGAGCGATCCATCAAGCCGTCGACCGAGCGCGCCACCAGGCGCCAGCCCTCGCCGGTGATGTGCCCGGCGACGACGATGCCCACCATGGGGTCCAGCCACAGCCAGCCGGTCAGCGGCACCAGCGCGACGCCGATCAGCACGCCCACGCTGGTCCACACATCGGCGAGCAGGTGGCGCGCGTCGGCCTCCAGCACGATCGAGCGCATGCGCTGCGCGCCGCCGAGCATCCAGCGGGCCACGCCGAGGTTGATCAGCGTGGCCAGCAGGTTCAGCGCCGCGCCGGCCGGTACGGCGTGCACCGGCTGCGGGCTGAGCAGCCGGCGGACCGCCTCGGCCGCGATGGCCAGCGCGGCCACGCCGATCAGCATGCCCTCCAGCGCACTGGAGAAGTACTCGGCCTTGGTGTGGCCGTAGGGATGGTCGGTGTCGGGCGGGCGCCCGGCGATGCCGACGATGAACAACGCGAAACCCGCCGCCACCACGTTGACCAGGGATTCCAGCGCATCCGACAGGAAGCCGACCGAGCCGGTCAGGTACCAGGCCCCGAGCTTGAGCGCGATGACCCCGAACGCGGCGGCGAGCGAGACGTACAGGTAGCGGCGCATCGGGCGGAAGCGGCGGGTGCGGAAAGGGGCGTCAGGTCGCCATTGTGCCGCGCCGGCGCGGTTCGGTCAGGCCACGGGCAGCGGTCCGCTCATGCGTCGCAACCGCGTAGTCACGCCAATGTCAAATTGAAACTTATAGACTTGCGGGCTGGATCCACACAGGCCTGCCGCGGCGCGAGCACAATTTTCCCGCGTGCCCGCGGTGCATGCGGCCGCACGGCCCGGCGGCGCCGCGGCCGCACTTACGCGCCCGCCACCTCCCTTTCGCCCCTTTCGAGCCGCCCCCGTTCGAGCCCACGCCGCCGATCTCGATGTCCAACGCCCTGCGCCGACTGCCCCTGCCCGTGCCCAACCGGCGCGACCTGGTCGCGTTGCCGCTGGTGCTGGCGCTGTTCTTCATCGTCAGCCACGCCGGGCGCGAGATGGCGGTGCCGTACCAGCTCGGGCAGCAGCTGCCGATCTCGCTGTCGCCGTGGGCGCTGCCGGCCTACGGGCTGTACACGGTGCTGCGCATGCTGGCGGCGCTCGTGCTGTCGCTGGTGTTCACGCTGAGCTACGCCTGGCTGGCCGCGCACAACCGCTACGCCGAGCGCGTGCTGGTGCCGGTGCTGGACGTGCTGCAGTCGGTGCCGATCCTCGGCTACCTGTCGATCACCGTCAGCGGCTTCATGGCGATGTTCCCCGGCAGCCTGGTCGGCGTGCAGCTGGCGGTGATCTTCGCCGTGTTCACGTCGCAGGCGTGGAACATGACCTTCAGCCTGTACCAGTCGCTGAAGACCATCCCGCGCGACCTGCAGGAGGCGGCGACGCTGTACCGGCTCAACGCCTGGCAGCGTTTCTGGAAGCTGGAGCTGCCGTTCGCGATGCCGGGGCTGCTGTGGAACACCATGATGTCGATGTCGGGCGGCTGGTTCTTCGTCGTCGCGTCGGAGGCCATCACGGTGTCGGGCCACACGGTGACGGTGCCGGGGATCGGTTCGTACATCGCGCAGGCCATCGCCCGCCGCGACCTGGGCGCGATCGGCCTGGCGATCGGCGCGATGATCATCATCATCGTGCTGTACGACAACCTGCTGTTCAGGCCCATCGTCGCCTGGGCCGA
The DNA here is from genome assembly GCA_021792835.1 of Pseudomonadota bacterium. Lineage (GTDB taxonomy): Bacteria > Pseudomonadota > Gammaproteobacteria > Burkholderiales > Burkholderiaceae_C > Thiomonas_A. The sequence continues at coordinate 13,304 of JAJYTY010000032.1, read as the reverse complement.
CAAGTTCAAGCTGGAGATGACCGCGTCGGCCGACGCCCCCCGCTCGTGGGTGCTCGACTTCCTGCGCCGCACCCGCATGCTGCGCCAGCTCACCGCGCTGCCGCACGGGTTGTGGCGCCTGAGCATCCGCGTCATGCCGCGCATGCACAACCGTCCCGCGCCGCCGGCCAGCAGCTGGCGCCGCGGCGACGCACTGTTCTACGGCGCCGTGCTCGGCTTCGCCATCTGGGCCCTGCTGCGCCTGGTCGAGGTGCTGCCGCGCGATTTCGGCTGGCCGCTGGTCGGGCACGTGCTGTGGCTCGGGCTGATCACCGGCTTCAAGGTGTTCGTGCTGGTCGCGCTGTCGGCGCTGGTGTGGGTTCCGGTGGGGGTGTGGGTCGGGCTGCGTCCGCGCCTGGCCGCGATGGTGCAGCCGCTGGCGCAGTTCCTCGCCGCGTTCCCGGCCAACCTGCTGTTCCCGCTGGCCGTGGCGGCGATCGTGCACTGGCACCTGAATGTCGACGTCTGGACCGCGCCGCTGATGATCCTGGGCAGCATGTGGTACGTGCTGTTCTCGGTGGTCGGCGCCGCGTCGGCGATTCCCAACGACATGCGCGAGGCGGCCCAGAACCTGGGGCTGCGCGGCTGGCTGTTGTGGAAGCGGTTGTATCTTCCGGGGGTGTTCCCGGGTTTCGTGACCGGCGCGATCACCGCGTCGGGCGGCGCCTGGAACGCCAGCATCGTCGCCGAGGTCGTCAGCTGGGGGGACAAGACGCTGGTGGCCGACGGCCTGGGGTCCTTCATCAGCCAGGCCACCGCGAAGGGCCGCGGCGCCGACATCGCGCTGGGGGTCGGAGTGATGTGCCTGTACGTGATCCTGATCAACCGGCTGGTGTGGCATCGCCTGTACCAGCTGGCCACACGCCGCGTGCGCCTGGACTGAGCGTCCCCGCCCACGTTTTCGCAACCCCGCGAGACCGAGCCGCATGTCCGCCCAACCCGAAACCGCGAACACCGCCGTGCCGGAGCAGGCCGCGCCCGACCTGTTCCTGGCCGAACACGTGCGCAAGGCCTTCAAGGCGCCCGACGGCACCGAACTGCTGATCCTCGACGACGTCAACCTGCGCCTGCGCGAGCACGAGATCCTGGTGCTGCTCGGTCGCTCGGGTTCGGGCAAGTCGACGCTGCTGCGCATGCTGGCCGGTCTGTCCGAGCCCAGCGCCGGCACGCTGCTGCACGGCGGGCAGCCGATCCAGGGCCCGGTGCCCGGGCTGGCGATGGTGTTCCAGAGCTTCGCGCTGTTTCCGTGGCTGACCGTGCTGCAGAACGTCGAGCTCGGGCTGGAGGCGCTGAAGGTGCCGCAGGCCGAGCGGCGCCAGCGCGCGCTGGCGGCGATCGACCTGATCGGGCTCGACGGCTTCGAGTCGGCCTATCCCCGTGAGCTGTCCGGTGGCATGCGCCAGCGCGTCGGTTTCGCGCGCGCGCTGGTGATCAACCCCAACGTGCTGCTGATGGACGAGCCCTTCTCGGCGCTGGACGTGCTCACCGCGGAGACCATGCGTACCGATCTGCTCGACCTGTGGGCCGAGCGCAAGATCCCCACCCGCGGCATCTTGCTGGTCTCGCACAACATCGAGGAGGCGGTGCTGATGGCCGACCGCATCCTGATCCTGGGTTCCAACCCGGGGCGCGTGCGCGCCGAGATCCCGGTCGCGCTGGCACGTCCGCGCGATCGGGAGTCGCAGGAGTTCCGCGACCTGGTCGAGCACATCTACGGCATCATGACCTCGCGTCCGGCGGCCGCGGTGAACGTGGCGCAGCGCGGCGCGCTGAGCATCGGCCACCGCCTGCCGCCGGTGTCGGTGAACCAGCTCGCCGGCCTGCTGGAGGAGCTGCACGGGCTCGAGCAGGGCTCGGGCAACAGCCGCATCGGGCTGCCCGACCTGGCCGAGGACATGCACTTCTCGGTGGACGACCTGTTCCCGCTGATCGAGGCCGTGGAGCTGCTGGGTTTCGCGCAGGTCGCCGATGGCGACATCGAGCTGACGGCCGCCGGCCGGCTGTTCGTCGATGCCGACGTGCAGGAGCGCAAGGAACTGTTCGCGCGCCACCTGATCGCGCGCGTACCGCTGGCCGCGCGGGTGCGCGCGGTGCTCGACGAGCGGCACAACCACCGTGCGCCGGGGACGCGCTTTCGCACCGAGCTGGAGGACCTGCTCAGCGAGGAGGAGGCCGAGCGCGTGCTCGACACCGCGATCGACTGGGGCCGCTACGCCGAGGTCTACGCCTACGACGACAACGCCGACGTGTTCAGCCTCGACAACCCCGGTGCCGAGGAGCCGCAGGGGGAGACGTCATGAGCGCTGCGCGGCGAGGGTGCGTCGATGCCTGAGTCGGCGCGGGTGCGCGTCGACCTGGTCTATTTCAACGCCGGCGGCGGGCACCGCGCGTCGGCGCAGGCGCTGCAGCAGTCGATCGCCGAAAGCGGCCTGGACTGGGATGTGCGCCTGCTCAACCTCAGCGACGTGCTGGACCCGAACGGTACGCTGCGTCGGCGGGCCTTCTCGCCGGAGAGCTATTACAACGCGCGCCTGGCACACGGCCTGACGCTGGGCATGCATGCCGAGTTGCGCGTGCTGCAGGCACTGATCCAGCTGCTGCAGCCGAGCCTGGTGCGCACGCTGCAGCAGCACTGGCAGCGGCATGACACCGACCTCGTCGTGTCGCTGATCCCCAACTTCAACCGCGCGCTGTGCCTGAGCCTGGCCAGTGCGCGCCCGGGGGCCGCGTACGTGACCGTGCTGACCGACCTGGCCGACCATCCGCCGCATTTCTGGATGGAGCCCGGGCTGCCGCAGCACGTGGTGTGCGGCACCGAGCACGCGGTGGCGCAGGCGCTCGCCGCCGGGATCGCGCCGGCGCGCGTGCACGCCACCTCGGGCATGATCATCCGCCCCGACTTCTATCGCCTGGCCGAGGATTTCGACCAGGCCGCCAGCCGCGCTGCGCACGGCCTCGACCCGAAGCGCCCGACCGGAGTCGTGATGTTCGGCGGCCATGGGGCGCGCGCCATGCTGTCGATCGCCGAGCGACTCGCCGACCATCAGCTGATCCTGCTGTGCGGACACAACCAGCGCCTGGCCGAGCGCCTGCGCGCGCTGCCGGCACGCGCTCCGCGCCTGGTGCTGGGCTTCACGCAGCAGGTGGCCGACGTCATGCGCATGGCCGACTACTTCATCGGCAAGCCCGGGCCCGGCAGCCTCAGCGAGGCCTTGCACCTGGGCTTGCCGGTGGTGGTCACGCGCAATGCCTGGACCATGCCGCAGGAGCGCTACAACACGCAATGGGTGCGCGAGCGCGGCTTCGGGCTGGTGCTGCCGTCGTTCCGGCAGGTCGCCGACGGCGTCGAGCGCCTGCTGGCCGAGCTGCCGGCGTACCGTGGGCGCGTCGCCGCGCTGCGCAACCGGGCCGTGTTCGAGCTGCCGCCGCTGCTCGAGCGCATCCTGCGCGAATCGCGCGGCAGCGCCCACGCGGGCGCGCACGGCGTCCCCGGAGTCAGCTCAGCAGCACGTGTCGCGCGAGCAGGCTGAGCGGACGCTCGGCCCAGCGCTGCAGGCGCGGCCCCAGCTGCAGCGGCTTGATGATCATGCGCACCGCCAGCTCGATCGGGTATTCGGTGCGCATGCGCTCGAACAGGCGCTGGCGCACGTCGCGCAGCGCCGGCGGCGCCGGGCTGTCGCGCCAGCGCCAGGCCGACACATGGCGCAGCGCGACGTCGGCGTCGCTGCGGCGCAGCTCGGCAACGCGGCGCCACAGCGCGGCGATCACCTGGCTGCGCCCCAGGCCCTCGCTGCGACGATATTCGAGGAAGCGCCGGTAGAAATTCTTGTAGTGCTGCACCTCGTCGGTGCGGATGTTCCAGGTCAGCCGGCGCAGCACCGCTTCGTCGCAGATCGCGTTGAGAGCCTGGTAATAGGTGGTCGTTCCCATCTCGACGATGCAGCGGGCGACCAGCTCCTGCCCGCGCGTGGGCTCGAGTTCGTCGAGCGTGCACAGCGCGGAATATTCGGCGAAGAAGTCGCCGTAGGCCTTGGGCCAGTCGAAGTCGGGCCACACATGCTCGACGTAGGCGCGAAGCGCGCGCCCGTGCTGCAGTTCCTCGGGCTCCCAGTGCTGGCGCAGCCAGGCGCCGAATTCGGCGTCGGCGTCGAAGAATTCCAGCAGGTTGCGCGTGTACAGGTCGGTTCCGCTCTCGATGAACGAGGCGCTGCAGACCAGCAGGAAGATGTCGTCGCGCGCGGCGACCGCGTCACGGTCGATGGTATCGAGATCGAGGTCCTCGAGGCGCCAGCGTAGCGTCGGGGACTCGGCGCTGAAAGAAGTTGACATGGCGGTACGGTTCCGGTGTGCAATGTGCAGATTGCCGATATGCATTTCGCAAACCCGGCCGCCACGCGACGCCTGCCGCGGGGCGGTCGTTCCCCCTGTTTCACGTCTGCTCGTGTCGCGGCGTGCTTCGCGCCGCGCTCGAAGCGCCACCAACCGCGGCGACCCGCGGCGGCGTGCAGTCGTTGTCTTAAACTGCCAGGACACTATTGTGCGCCGTCGCGCCGTTCATTGCCCAGGGAGGAAATGATGTACCAACGCAGCATTGTCGCCGTGGCCGTCGCGTCCCTCGTGCTCGCCGGTTGCGCCAACATGAACCAGTCGCAGACCGCGACCGCGCAGGGCGCCGGAATCGGCGCGGCCGCCGGCGCGGTGCTTGGCGCGCTGACCGCCGGCGGCAACACCGGCAGCAGCGCGATGCAGGGCGCCGCGCTGGGCGCGGCCGTCGGCGCCGCCGGCGGCTACCTCTGGAACCGGCATCTGGAGCAGCAGAAGCAGCAGATGCAGCAGGCCACCGCCGGCACCGGCGTGCAGGTCACGCAGACCGCGGACAACCGCCTGAAGATCGCAGTTCCCGCCGACGCCGGCTTCGCCACCGGCAGCGCGCAGCTGAACGCGCGCATGTACCCGGTGCTCGATCAGCTGGCGGGCGGACTCGTGCGCAACCCCGGCGAGACCGTGCAGGTGTATGGGTTCACCGACAACACCGGCTCCGACGCGATCAACTACCCGCTGTCGCAGAACCGCGCGCAGACGGTCATGAACTACCTGGTCTCGCGCGGCGTGCCGGCGCAGCGCATCGCGGTGCGCGGCATGGGCCCCAGCGACCCGGTGGCCAGCAACGCCACCGCGCAGGGCCGTGCGATGAATCGCCGCGTCGAGATCTACGTGGCGCAGCCCGCCGCGCGCTGAAGTCCGGCCCTGGAGCGGCTCAGAACACCCGCCGGTGGCCCAGCGCCGGCAGGCTGGCGCGCCGCGCGGCGATGCGTTCGGGCTCGATGTCGGCGGTGATCACGCCCTCGCCCTCGGCGAGCAGCGTCAGCACGTCGCCCCACGGGTCGACGATCATCGAATGTCCCCAGGTGCGGCGCCCGTTGGCGTGGCGCCCGCCCTGCGCGCTGGCCACCACGTAGGCCAGGTTCTCGATCGCGCGCGCGCGCAGCAGCACCTCCCAGTGCTTCTCGCCGGTGGTGTAGGTGAAGGCCGCGGGAACCAGGAAGGCGTCGCAGGGCGCCGGCGTGGACAGCGCGCGGTACAGCTCCGGAAAGCGCAGGTCGTAGCAGATCGACAGGCCGATGCGCATCCCCTGCGCGTCGAAGGCCGCGGGCGCGCTGCCAGGGGCGATGGTGTCGCCCTCGGCGTAGCGTTCGGTGCCCTGCTCGAAGGCGAACAGGTGCATCTTGTCGTAGCGGGCCACCAGCGTGCCGTCGGGGCCGAAGGCCATCGTGCTGTTGTAGACGCGGTCGGGCTCCGGGCACTGCAGCGGCAGCGAGCCGCCGACCACCCACATGCGGTGGCGCGCGGCCGCGGCCGCCAGCATCTGCTGCACCGGGCCGTTGCCGGGAGCCTCGGCGAAGCGGGTCTTGCTGGTGCCGGGCTGCTCCATCACGCAGAAGTACTCGGGCAGCACGGCCAGGTCGGCGCCACGCCGCGCGGCCTCGTCGAGCAGCGCATCGGCACGCTGGAGGTTGTGCTCGAGATCGGTGGAGGAAACGACTTGCAGTGCGGCGATGCGCATGGGGGACTCCGGAGGCGGGCGGCGGGCAGGGGGCGCGGACGACGACGGCCGCGACGTCACGGCGACAGCGCCTCGGGCTGCGCCCGCGGCACGTGGGGTTCGCTTTGCGGCTCGACCTTCGGGTCGGCCCAGCTGCCGGTGACGTGGTAGCCGTAGGTCAGCGCCTTCATCAGGGGTTCGCGCGCGATCAGCTGCGCGATGAAGGTCCCCAGCCCGACCGCCGGATTGATCAAAGCATAGGCCAGGGAGGCCGAGCCTGCATTGATGTCGGGGACCACGACCACGTAGAGGTTCTGGGTCTCCCTGGCCAGGTCGGCCGAGCCGTCGATGAACACGGTGGCCGCCAGCCCGCTCATCTTGAAGTTGTTGGTGGTCGCCACCCCGTCCTGCAGCTGCACGTCGGCGCCCACCTTGTCGAAGGCGAAGCCGCGCGCGAACACGTCGTTGAAATTGAACATCAGGCGTCGCGGCAGGCTTTGCAGGCTGAGCACCCCGAGCAGCTTGGAGATGCCCTGGTCGGCCTTCAGGAACTGCCCCTTGCCCAGGCTCAGGTTGAACTGCCCGGAAAGGGTCGGATAGTCCAGCGACAGCGGCGAACCGAGCCACGAAACGGTTCCCTGCAGGACCCCCTTGCCGCCCTTGAGCAGACCGGGCTTGCCCAGGCGCGCCAGCAGCGCGCCGGCGTCGGCGACGTCCAGCCGGAAGCCCAGGGACATGCGGTGCGGCGAGCCGGGGCCGGCCGAGCCGGGACTCCAGACCCCGCTGGCCGTCAGCTGCGCGTCGGGCGAGCTCAGGCGCACGCTGTTGAGCAGCCATACCCGCTGCTCGCCCCGGCCGCGATTGTCCGCATGCAGTTGCAACGAGTCGAAGGGGTGGCCGTGGATCACCACGTCGCGTGCCTGCAGGTCGATCGCCGGCAGGCTGCGCACGTGGCCGTCGAGCAGGCGCTCGACATCGCTGTCGGCGCTCTTCGGCAGCTGCAGGTGGCTCAGGCGCGCGACGATGCTGCCGGGGTTGTCGCCACTTCCCATGCGCCAGCTCAGCGCGCCGCCAAGCTGGCGGCTTTGCAGGCTGGCCTGCCACAGCGCGCCGCGGCGCGTGGCGTCGAGCGCAACATCGTTGAATTCGCGGCCGGCCACGGTGAGCCTGCTCGTGCGCAGGGAAAGCACGTCGGGCAGCCAGGTGCGCGGCGGCGTGCCCGCCGTCACGTCGGCGCCGGGCGCGACGGCCACGCTCGCGGCGGTGTCCGGGGCGCCGTTGGCCGGGCTCGTGCCGGTGGCGTCGGGCGCGCCTGCGGTGGTGCCGCCGCCCAGCGCGCGCTGCCAGGCGTCGACATCCAGCGCCGGCACGTCGACGTTGGCCTGCACGCCCGGCGCAGGGCGCGGCAGCTGGGCGCGCGCGCCCAGCGCCACGCCGAGTTCGCGCCAGCCGCCGGCGGCGCTCGCCGAGTTGCCGAGCACGCCCTGCGCGCGCAGCACGCGCCCGAGCTCGATCTGCCAGCGCGAGGTGTCGGTCCCGGCTTGCTGCGTGACGTGCAGCATTTCGGTGGCCGGGGCGGCCTTGCCCAGCGGCGCCGGCAGATCGACGGCCAGCCCCTGCAGCGTGCTGCGCAGCTGCACGGTGGGCTGCGCCTGTCCGGCCGCGGCGTCGATGCGCAGCTCGAAGGGCGTGCTGCCGCCGAGGTGGCGCAGCAGCGGGCGCCATGCGCGAAGCTGTGGGGCGGCGCGCAGCGACGCCGCGCTGGCCTGGCCGCTGGCCTGGATGTGCAGGCCGGCGGCCGCGGACCGGGTGCCCTCGAATTGCAGCGCCCCGCCGACGAAGCGCTGCGCAGCCACGCGCATCGTGAATCCCTGTTCGCTGAAATCGACGGCGCCGCGCACGCCGTCCAGCACCGGCAGGCTCGGCAGGTATTCGACCTGGTCGCCCAGCAGCTGCAGCTGGCCGCGCACGCGCGCGGCCGCGAGATGCGCCAGCGGCAGGCTCATGTCCAGCTGCACGCGCACAGGCCCGCTGGCGCTGGTCTGGCTGAGGCTGTGGTCGAGCAGGCCGTCGAGCGGCGAGTGGCGCACGTAGCGCAGCGCCTCGTCGGCCTGTGCGAGCACCTGCCCGCGCGCGTGCAGCACGGGATGCGCGTAGTCCGGAAGATCGAGTTCGACCCCGCGCAGCGAGGCGCCGCCGACGCGTGCGCTGACCCCGCGCGCGGTCATGCCGCGCGAGCTGAAGCTGAAGCTGCCGTCGATGGAGCGGAACTCGGGCCACTCGGCGTTCGCCGCGACGTCGGCGGCGCGTGCCTGCTGGCCCTTGGGAAGCAGATGCCGCGGCGCGGCGTTGAACACGCCGTTGCGGATGCGCGCGTCGACGAGGAACACCCCGCTGCCCGGCTGCACGAAGGGGAAGCGCGCCAGCGGCCCCTGCACGAGGAAGTGCACGTCATCGGACTCACCGCCGGCGATCGCGCTGCGCAGGTAGTCGCGCGTGGCGTCGCCGATTCCCAGCGGCAGGTACAGCGGCACCGCGCGCGCGTCGGCGCGACTGAGCTGGGCGCTGAGGTCGAGCAGCCCGGGGCCGTGCGCCTGCGAGGTGTAGCGCAGGTTGGCGCTTCCCGCGGCATCCGGGGTCTGCAACTGGATCTGCGAGCCCTGCACGTCCCAGCGGCCGTCGCTGCCGCGACTCCAGCTCAGGCGCGCGTCGAGACGCTGGACCGGCAGCCTGGGAGCCTCGAACACGGTGGGCAGCGCCACCGCGCCGTCGCGCATGCGCAGTCGCGCGTTGCCGCCGTCCTGGTTGGCGCTGAGCGAGCCGTCCAGCGCCTGGATTCCCGGCAGGTCGCGCGGCAGCGCGGCGGTCTGCGCGTCGTCGGCGTGCGCGGCGGCGCTCGCGGGCGCCGCCGGACTGTTCCAGCCCAGCCCGGCAAAGCTCGCCTGCAGCGCATAGCGCTGCGGCAGCGGCTGCGGGCCGTCCCAGCTGCCGGTCCAGCGCAGGCTGGCGCTGGTGATCTGCCCTTGCGGCTGCAGCGCCTGCAGGCGGGCGCGCCACGTCGTCGGCAGCGGCAGGCGCTGCGCCAGCTTGTCGAGCGCGTCCAGGTCGAGCGCGGCGACGCTCAGGCTGCCCTGCTGCGGCGCGCCGGGGGGGCTTTGCAGGCTCCACTGCAGGCGTCGCGGCGCCAGCAGCGTGCCATCGGCGTCGCGCATGCGCAAGCCGGCGAGGTCGAGCTGGCTGCCGTGCGCGAGCCGGCGCCAGATCAGGCGCCCCGACAACTCGCTCAGGTGCAGCGCCGGCAGCGCGGGATCGAGGCGGGCGTTGAGCGAGCCCAGAGCCGCCACCACGGTGGCGCTTTGCGGCTGGTAGTCGCGCCCGAGCTGCAACCAGCCGCGCAGCGCGCCGTTGCCGCCGGACAGCTGCGCCGGCAGGCTGACCCAGCGCGACAGCTCGTCGAGGTCGACGCGCGGCAAGTCGGCCCACAGCAGCCCGCTCCAGGCCGCGAAGTTCCCCGGGTGGCGGTCGAACAGCGGCTGGTGCATGTCGGCGCGAAGCTGCAGCGTGCCGCCCAGCTCCGGCGGCGCCTGTGCGCGCAACGCGGCGCGGTGGTGCAGCAAGGTATTGCGCAGGTCCAGTTGCACGTGGCGCAACTGCAGCGGCGGCGCGTTGCGAGTCTTGTCGATCCAGGTGATGTCGCTGTCCTGGATCAGGATCTGGTCCTGCGAGAACAGCCAGTCGGCGAACTGCTGCCCGCCGCCGCCGGCGGTACTGCGCAGGTCGAGGCGTATGCCGCCGATATCCAGATGATCGGCGTCTTCGCGGGTGATGCGCAGGTCGGCGCCTCGAATCGCCAGCTGTTCGAAGCTCAGCTGGAGCCGCGGCAGGCTTTTCCACGACGGCAGCGCCTGCACCGCCGCCAGTCGCAGCGCGGGGCGCCCGTGGCTGTCATCGATCACCAGGTTGCGCAGGGTCAATGTGGGCAGCAGACCCTGCCAGCGGCTGCTCACCGAGCCGATGCGCACCGGCAGGCCCAGCGCCCGGCTGGAGACCTGCTGCAGCCACGGCACGAGTTCCTGCGCATTGGGCAGCACCGCGTAGCGCAGCGTCAGCAAGGCTGCGCCGAGCAGCAGGTACGCGACCACGACCAGCGCGATCGACGCCTCCAGCAGCCGGGTGGCGAATTTGACGGTAAGGCGCAGCGCGGACACGAAATCAGGTACGGGAGACGGGTCGCAATCGGCAGGCCGGACCGGGGCCGCCGCCTGTCGATGCGATGGTAGCCAAGGAAGCGTCCCATGCTCCCTGCAGCGGGACAAGAACCGATCCAGGGGGGGCCCGATGCACGCGGCGCCCGCCTGCAATATGCTGCGCCCTGAGCGCCGCCCATCCGGTGGCAGCCCGTTGGTTCCCGCGCATGCACCTCGACGCGTATTCCCGTTTCTATCGCCGCCATACCGGGCGGTACGACGACATCCTCGCGGGCTGGCCGGCCGGCATTCCGGCGCGCGGCGATCTCGAGATGGCAGTGCAACAAGCGCGCGCGCAGGGCGATCTCGGCGCCGCGTTGCGCAGGGTTCGCAATGCATTGATGCTGCGCCTGATCGAAGCCGACCTGTTGCACGAAACGCCCTTGTCGCAGGTCTGCCACGGCATCGGTTGCATGGCGGAGGTAGCCATCCGCGCCGCGCTGCACGACGCCCATGTCGAGCTGCAGGCGCGCCACGGCGTGCCGCGCAACGGCGAAGGCGCCGAGGCCCAGCTGCTGGTGGTGGGCATGGGCAAGCTGGGCGGCGACGAACTCAACGTGTCGTCGGACATCGACCTGGTGTTCGTGTTCGACCACGACGGGCAGACCGACGGCGCCGTGCCGCTGTCGAATTTCGACTACTTCGCCCGGGTCGTGCGCCAGCTCGTGCCCACCCTCAGCGACCTGACCTCCGAGGGCTTCGTGTTCCGCGTCGACACGCGGCTGCGCCCGAACGGCGACAGCGGCCCGCCGGTGGTCAGCCTGGCGATGCTGGAGGAGTACTTCCAGGTGCAGGGGCGCGGCTGGGAGCGCTTCGCATGGCTGAAGAGCCGGGTCGTCTCGCCGCAGGACGGGCAGCAGTCCCAGCAGGCCGCGCTCGACGCCGTGGTCGAGCCTTTCGTGTGGCGCCGCTACCTGGACTTCGCGATGCTGGAGGCGCTGCGCTCGGTGCACCGGCAGATCCGCCAGGAGGCGGCACGGCGCGCCAGCGCGCGCCCCGAGCGCGCCAACGACCTCAAGCTCGGGCGCGGCGGCATCCGCGAGATCGAGTTCATCGTGCAATTGCTGCAGATCGTGCGCGGCGGGCGCATGCCGCAGATCCGCGACCGCAACACGCTGCATTCGCTGCAGCTGCTCGGCGAGGCCGGGCTGCTCGAGCCCGAACAGGCGCAGCGCCTGAGCCACGCCTACGAGTTCCTGCGCCGCCTCGAGCATCGGGTGCAGTACCTCGACGATGCGCAGACCCATTGCCTGCCGTCGGAAGACGGCGACCTCGAACGCATCGCGGCGAGCTGCGAGGGGTTCGCGGGCGCGACCCGGCCGGTCTGCTCGATGTTGCGGGAACTGGACGCGATCCGCGAATTCGTCGCTGGTGAATTCGATGCGCTGCTTCATTCCTCGCAGCCTCGCTGCGTCGGCTGCCGCAAACCCGCCGACAGCGTCGATGCCTTGCTGCAGATGCTCGCCGGCGCCGGCATCGAGGGTGGACTGGCGGCGGCACGACTGCGCGCGCTGGCGCAGTCGCCGCGTTACGCGGCGCTCAGCGAGGACGGTCGCTCGCGCATGCTGCGCGTGATCGACAAGGGCATCGGCATCGCCGCGCGCCAGCCGCAGGCCGACGCCGTGCTGGCGCGCCTGATCGACGTGCTGGAGGCGATCGGGCGGCGCGAGACCTACCTGGCTTTCTTCGCCGAGCAGTCGCAGGCGCTGGCGCGACTGGTCGGGCTGCTGGGCGCGTCGAACTGGGCCGCCGACTACGTCAAGCGCAACCCGATGGTGGTCGACGAGCTGATCGTGCCGCCGGGCGAGCGATTCTCGGCGGCGGCCTGTCGCGACGAATGCGAGCGCCAGCGCCAGCGCGCGCTGCAGCGCGCGAACTGGGACGCCGGCGAGGGGCTGGACGTGCTGCGCCGCGCTTTCCACGCCGAATTGTTCCGCATCCTGGTGCGCGACCTCGACGGGCGCCTGCATGTGGAGCAGGTGGCCGATGAGCTGTCGGACCTGGCCGACGCGGTGATCGGGCAGGCCCTGGAATGGGCCTGGGACGATCTGCCGCGGCGCCACCGCGACAAGGCTGCCTTCGCCGTCATCGCCTATGGCAAGCTCGGCGGCAAGGAACTGGGCTACGGCGCCGACCTCGACGTGGTGTTCGTGTATGACGACCAGGCGCCGGACGCGCCCGAGCGCTACGGCGCGCTGGCGCGCAAGCTGGTGTGGTGGCTGACCGCGTCGACCCCGGCGGGAAGCCTGTTCGAGATCGACACGCGATTGCGCCCGAACGGCAACGCCGGCCTGCTGGTCATCTCGCTGGATGCCTTCGAGCAGTACCAGCTCGGGCGCGGCAGCAACACCGCGTGGACCTGGGAACACCAGGCGCTGACGCGAGCGCGGTTTTGCGCCGGCGACCCCGCGCTGGGCGCGCGCTTCGAGGCGATTCGCGCGCAGGTGCTGGGCATGCCGCGCGACGGCGCCAGGCTGCGCGCCGAGATCGGCGAGATGCGCCGGCGCGTCGCCGAGGGGCATCCCAATCGCAGCGGGCTGTTCGACCTGAAGCACGACCCCGGTGGCATGGTGGACGTCGAGTTCGCAGTGCAAGCCCTGGTGCTCGAGCACGCCAGCGCCTACCCGCAGCTGGTGGCCAACATCGGCAACATCGCGCTGCTGCGCCTGGCCGAGCAGCTCGGCTTGCTGCCGTCGCGCGTGGGCCGTACCGCGGCGGTAGCCTACCGGCGATTGCGCCGCTTGCAGCATGCCGAGCGCCTGCGCGGGGCCGCGCAGGCCGCGCTGGTCGATCCGGCGCGCGTGCTGCGTGAACGCGCCGCGGTGCATGCGCTGAGCCGCGCGGTGTTCGGGCAGGGCGAGCCGGCGCGCCGCGCCGGTTGAAGGGGCAGGGCCGCCCCTGCGGCGGCCGTCGCTACCATGCGCTCATGAGCTCGCTGGACGATCTGCGTCGCCACACGCGTGTCGTGGCCGACA
>JAJYTY010000031.1 GCA_021792835.1 Pseudomonadota bacterium | reverse complement strand
GGCCATGCTCGTCACACAACAGCCTGTACTTCGCAGGTTCTGGTACGCCCTCATGCCCCTGGAGCGGCTCGACGCCGGTCCCGTGCCGTTCACCCTGCTGGGTGAGAAACTAGTGATCTGGAAGGACGCGCAGGGCCGCCCGGCCGCGCTGCGTGACCGTTGCTGTCACCGCACCGCCAAGCTGTCCAAGGGCTTCGTGGACGAGACCGGCAACATCGTCTGCGGCTACCACGGCTGGACCTACGACTGCAGCGGGCGCTGCGTGCGCATTCCGCAAAGCCCGGACGCCGCCATTCCCGCCGGCGCGCGGGTGGAGGCCTTTCCCTGCGAGGCCCGCTACGGCTACGTGTGGGTCGCGCTCGAGGAGCCGCTGGCGCCGATTCCGGAATTCCGAGAGGAAGCCGACCCGCAGTTTCGGCGCATTCAGCAGTTCCACGAGCCGTGGGCCACCAGCTCGCTGCGCTTCATGGAGAACGCCTTCGACAACTCGCACTTCAGCTACGTGCACCGGGCCAACTTCGGCATCCAGGAGCAGCCGGTGCCGTCGAGCTACTCGCTGGTGGAGACCGACGACGGTTTCGAGGCGCAAACCGTGGTGCCCATCCGCAACCCCGAGGCGAGCTACCGCATCACCGGCAGCACGGACCCGTTCACCGAGCGGCATCTGTACAACCGCTGGTGGCTGCCGTTCGTGCGACGCTTCGGCTGCGTGTATGCGCAAAGCGGCATCCACCACATCATCTACAACTGCGCGACGCCGATCGACGACGACAACATCATGTTGGCGCAGTGGCTCTACCGCAACGACAGCGAGGCCGACTGCTCCACCGAGGAGCTGGTCGCCTGGGACCGGCCCATCGTCGACGAGGACCGCGACATCCTCGAGGCCACCGATCCCGACGCCTGCGTCGACACCCGGCGGCGGGTCGAGTTCCACATGCCCTCCGATCGCCCGGGGCTGCTGATGCGCAAGCGCCTGCTGGCGCTGCTCGAGGCTCACGGTGAGCAGGAGGTGTTTCGCGCGACGCCGTCCGGTGGCCAGTGCGCCGATGCGCGGCCGACGATTCGCGTTGTATCCGCAGGCGCCAAAGCCTGATCCGCCGGCATTGCGCTGCGCACCCTCACCCGCCAGGACGCCCGATGATTCAGACCATCACCGAAACCACCCGCGAGCTCCAACCCGCGCCCCAGCCGGATGCGGATACGGCGCTCTACGCCAATCGTGTGGAGAAGACTTACCCGAACGGCACGCACGCGCTCGACGAGGTGCGGCTGGGCATCCAGTCCGGCGAGTTCGTGTCGCTGCTCGGGCCGTCGGGCTGCGGCAAGAGCACGCTGCTGCGCATGTACGCCGGGCTGGACACGCCGTCGGCCGGGCGCATCCTCTGGTGGGGATCGGAGCACCTGAAAGGCGCGGGTGGCGACAAGCACCTCTCCATGGTGTTCCAGGAAGCCACCCTCATGCCCTGGGCCAAGGTGCGCGCCAACACCCGCCTGCCGCTCGACCTCGCCGGCAGGCCTCGTGCCGAAGCGGACCAGCGGGTAGACGCGGCGCTGCACATGGTCGGGCTCGACGCCTTTGCCGACTCGTGGCCGCGCGAGCTGTCAGGCGGCATGCAGATGCGCGTGTCGCTGGCGCGAGCGCTGGTGACACAGCCCAGCCTGCTGCTGCTCGACGAGCCATTCGGCGCGTTGGACGAGTTCACACGCAACAAGCTCGACAGCGATGTGCGGCAGCTCTGGTCCGAGCAGCAGATGACCGTGGTGTTCGTCACCCACAGCATCTACGAAGCCGTGTTCCTATCCACCCGCGTGGTGGTGATGGCGGCCCGACCGGGTCGGGTGATCGCCGACCTTCCGATCGAGGGGCCCGAGCTGCGCGACGACGAATGGCGGGTGAGTAGTCGCTTCCTCAAATACTGCCGCGAGCTGTCCGACCTGCTCACCGCTGCCGCCAGCGGGAGCATCTGAGCGCCTGCCTCGGCAGGCCGTCCCTTTCGCTCCATCCGACTCCTTCAATCGGGCGGCATCGCCCAGCACCATGACGACGTCCAACTCATTTTCCCTGCTGATCCGCGGCGCCCAGGCGATGATCACCGGCCTGCCCGGCGACGCAGCCCGCCGCACCGATAGTGACGTGCGCATCCGCGACGGTCGCATCGAGGCCATCGGCAGCCTGACGCCGGCGCCCAGCGAAACGGTTCTCGACGCGAGCGACTGCGTGATCTACCCCGCCTGGGTCAACACCCACCACCACCTCGCGCAGTCGCTGCTCAAGGGCATACCCGGCGGCATCAACGCCACCCTGACGCCGTGGCTGGAGGCGGTGCCGTTCCGCTTTCGCGGCGCCTTCGACGGCGAGTTGCTGCGCATCGCGGCGCGCATCGGGCTGGTGGAGCTGGCACTCTCGGGCTGCGGCACCGTGGCCGATCACCACTACTACTACTGGCCTGACATGGACTTCGACGGCTCGGCCATCCTGTTCGAGGAAGCCGATCGCCTCGGGCTGCGCTTCGTGCTGTGCCGCGGCGGCGCCACGCGGGCGCGCGATTTCGAAGGCGACATGCCCACCAAGATCGACCAGCCCGAATCGCTGCAGGCCTACCTGGACGACCTGACCAACCTGAAGGCGCGGTTCCACGATGCGTCACCGCAGTCCATGCGTCGCGTTGTCGCCGCGCCGACCACGCTGATGTTCTCCATGGTGCCGCAGGAGTTGCGCGAGACGGCCGCGCATGCCCGCAGCCTCGGCCTGCGGATGCACTCGCATCTGTCGGAAACCGTGATCTACCAGCAGACGGCGCACGAGCGTTACGGCGTCAGCCCCATCGACTACGCCGGCAGCGTGGATTGGCTGGGCGACGACGTGTGGTTCGCGCACTTGGTCAAGCTCAGCCCCGAGGACATCGCCCTGCTGGGCAGGACCCACACCGGCATCGCCCATTGCCCGCAGAGCAACGGGCGGCTGGGCAGCGGCATGGCGCCAGTGCACGCGCTGGAGCGGGCCGGCACGCCGATTTCTCTGGCCGTGGACGGCGCCGGCTCCAACGAGGCCGCGGACATGCTCAACGAAGTCCATACCGCCTGGCTCACCGCCCGGGCCCGTGGCGGCGACCGGGCCTTGCCGCAATACGCCGGAGGCAGCGGGGAAACCGGCGCGGCGGACGCCAGGGTGGAAGACGTCGTGCGCTGGGGAACGGCCGGCGGCGCGACCGTGCTCGGCCTGGGCGAGGTTGGCAGGCTGGCGCCGGGCATGGCGGCCGATCTGGCGATCTACGCCCTCGACCAGCCGCGCCACTTCGGCCTGCACGACCCGGCCATCGCGCCGGTGGCCAGCGGCGGGGCCAGCCTGCGCGCGGTGATCGTGGGGGGCAAGGTGATCGTCGAGCACGGCGCCATTCCCGGGCTCGATCTGGCCGAGCTCGGCGCGCAGGCGCGCGAGGCCGTCCGCACCCTGCAGCAGCGCGCCTGAGCCATGCGGGTGCTCGTTCTCTACTGTCATCCGGTCGAAACCAGTTTTCACGCACACCTGCATGCGGAGGTGGTGCACGCGCTGCGGGCCGAGGGCCACGAGGTCGACGACTGCGACCTCTACGCCGAAGGGTTCAACCCGGTGCTCTCGCGCGAGCAGCGGCTCAGGTACCGCGACACGGACGCCAACACCGCGGACGTGCGCGACTACGTGGAACGCCTGCGCGCCGCCGAAGGCCTGGTGCTGTGCACACCGATCTGGTGCTTCGGCCTGCCGGCCATGCTCAAGGGATTCTTCGACCGCATCTTCGTGCCCGGTGTGGGCTTCGACATCAGCGATCCGTCCCATGTGCGGCCGGGGCTGACCCACCTGCGCCACATCGCTGCGGTCGTCACCTACGGGCGTCCCCGATGGATGGCCTGGGCCATGGGCGACCCGCCGCGAAAGGTCGTCAAGCGCTACCTGCGCGCGCTTTGCGGGCGCGGCCCGCGCATCGACTATCACGCGCGCTATCACATGAACGTCGCCACGCGGGCGCAGCTTCAGCGATTCGTCAGCCAGGTCGCCGAGAAGATGCAGCGATTCTGATCGCGCCTCCGCGCATCTTGCGCAGCCCGAAGCGCGGATCACGGCAATTTCCGGCAACGGGCCGGATGATGGAGAACTCCCGATTGCACATTCATGCCCGCTCACTGATCTACTTCGACACGATTCGTCGCTGCGGCTCCATACGCGAAGCTGCACGGAGGCTTCATGTAGCTTCTTCTGCCGTGAACCGGCAGTTGCTGCAGCTGGAAGCGGAGATCGGTACTCCGCTGTTTGAGCGCATGCCCTCCGGCTTGCGCCTGACGCCTGCCGGTGAGGCGTTTTCGCACCACGTGATCACCGTGCTGCAGGACGAGCGCCGGCTGGAGAACGAACTTGAACTGATCCGCGGTGTGCGACGCGGCACGGTCAAGCTCATGTCGGTTGAAGGCGTCAATGTCGACCTGTTGCCCACCTGCCTGGAGCGCATGGCCACTCGCTATCCGACCATTCAGATCAGCGCGCACACAGCAGGATCGGCGCAGACGGCCGAGGCGGTCATCAACGGCGATGCCGATGTCGCGATCGGTTTTGCTCTGCCCTACAAGGAAACGCTTCGACAGTGCGCGGTCGGCCGCTTCGGGCTGGGAGCCATCGTTCCTCCCGACCACCCTCTGGTTCGCCAGGGCAGCGTGACCTTCGCGGAGTGCGCACGCTATCCACTCATTCTTCCGTCGCCCGCGCTGTCCACGCACGAGGTCCTGCGGCCGGTCATGGCCCACCACAAGCGAGCGCGGACGGTGCTGCTGGAAACCTCTTCGGTGGAATTGGCCAAGCGTCTTGCCGCACGGGGCGTTGGCGTCGCCTTCCAGACTCGGATCGGCCTGGAACAGGATCTGGCCGACGAACGACTGGCCTACCTTCCGTTGAAGGCCGCGATTCCCCTGACTGCCGAATTGGGTGTCTATGTGCGCGCGCGCAGGACGCTGCCGCCGGTATTGGACATGTTCATCCAGATCGTCGCCCGCGAAATCGAACGTCGCGCTGCCGGTGACGCATCGCGTTGGTGATGCCGTTCCGGCATCGCTATGCCGCAAATTCTGCGCTAGGGAACCGAGGAACGCATTCCTAGAATCGATTGCAGATCATCGAATGGTTCCGCCAAGATTCAGCCGGCAGTCGACGCGGGTCGTTCGTAGCACCACTCATCACGCCCTCCATCATGCGCGATTCGATACCGGACCTTCCTCTGCTCGACGCTGCTGGCCTTCGCAGCGCGAACCCTGCGGAGCTGGACAGCGTTGCTCATCACTTGCGTCAAGCCTGTGAGACGCATGGCTTCTTCTACCTCCGCAATCACGGCGTACCGCAAGCGCTGATTCAGCAAGTCTTCGCGTTCAACCGCGCCTTTTTCAGTCAGCCGATGGAGGCCAAGCTTGCGCTCGACAAGGCGCGCTCGCGCTGCAACCGCGGCTATGAGCCGCTCCAGGCCCAACGGCTCGAACCCGGCGCGCCGCCCGATCTGAAGGAGAGCTTCTACATCGGCGAAGAGGTCCCCGAAAGCGACCCGCGTGTTGCCGCCGGGATGTTCAACACCGGCCCGAACCAGTGGCCGGCGGACGACCTGGGCGGATTCCGTGCCACGATGAGCGCATATTTCGAGGCGGCACGGGAACTCGCCGCGCTCGTAGTGCGCGGGCTGGAGCGCTCGCTCGAACTGCCGGGGCACTATTTCGACGACTATCTCGACGCCGGGGCATGCACCCTGCGGCTGCTGCACTATCCGCCGCAACCGGCTAACCCCCTGCCGGGCGAGAAGGGCTGCGGCGAACACACCGATTTCGGCGGCATCACCCTTTTGCTCCAGGACGACGCAGGCGGACTGCAGGTGCGCGACGCCGAATTGCAGCGCTGGATCGACGCGCCGCCCATTCCCGGTGCATACGTGGTCAACATCGGCGACCTATTTGAAGGTTGGACCAACGGACGTTATCGCTCCACCCTTCACCGGGTCATCAACACCTCGGGCCGCGAACGCCATTCCGTGCCGTTCTTCTTCACCGGCAATCCACGGCACATCGTGGCATGTCTGCCCACCTGTCTCAGCGCAGGCGAAGCGCCGCTCCATCCTCCAGTAACGGTGGAACAGCATCTGCGCGACTGCTACGCACGCACGTACGGCTGAGCCATGGTGCGCAGCATCATTCTGGTGCATGGGGCTTGGCAGGGAAGCTGGGCGTTCAACGCGTGGACGCCCCTGCTGGAGGCTGCCGGCTGGCGGGTGCACGCGGTGGACCTTCCGGGAAACGGCTGGGGGCCGATGGCGCGGGCAAGGGCGGATCTGGACAGCTACGTCCGCACCGTCACCGAGGAACTGCATGCCATCGGCGAGCCGGCCGTGCTGGTCGGCCACAGCGGCGGCGGCATCACCGTCTCGCAGGTGGCCGAGGCCCTGCCGGAACAAGTGGCCGCGCTGGTCTACCTGGCTGGCATGATGCTCCCGACGGGGCTGGGCTTCGAAGCTGTTGTCGCACAGGCCGAAGCGCAGGCGCGGGTACCGGCGGGGACCTACAGCGGCATCGGCCCCTATCTGGAATGGAACTCCGACCGCACCATCAGCCGGGTGCGGCCGGCCGGTGCCATGGCCTGTTTCTTGCATGACTGTCCGCCAGAAGCCGCGAGCCGTGCAGCCGGATTGCTGCAACCGCAGCCCCAGTCAGGCAGGACCATGCGAAACCATCTTTCTCCGGGCCGATTCGGCCGAGTTCCGCGCATCTATGTCGAGTGCGAGCAGGACCGCTCCGTGCTGCCGGCGCTGCAGCGTCTGATGCAGCAGTTGGTGCCGGGAGCAAAGCGCATAGCGCTGCCATGCGGCCATGTGCCCCAGCTTGCCTGCCCGGACGCATTGACGCGCCTGTTGCTGCCCGAACTTGAGGCCCTGCGGCAACCCCTCGCGAGCCCTCCGACCTGAGCCGCATCCTTTCCCCACTGCGCATTGACTTCAGGAAGACCACCACGATGAAACGCCGCCAATTCAACGCCCTCACGGCCTCCATGTTGCTGGCCGGAGGAAGCGTCGCCAGCCGCTCGGCCTTCGCGGCCAGGGAGCGGGTCCAAGTACAGCTCGACTGGTTGCCGGGCGGGGACAAGAGCTTCGTCTACGCCGGGGTGAAGCAAGGCTTCTTCGCCGCCGAAGGGCTGGATGTGGACATCATGCCCGGGCGCGGGTCGTCCAACGCGGTGACCAAGCTCGCCTCGGGCGCCGCAGACGTGGGATTCGCCGGAATTGCCGCGCTGATGCAGGCTGCTACGTCGGATGGCAACATTCCGGTCAAGGCCGTGATGTCCCTCTATTCCAAGCAGCCTGACGCGCTGTTCACCGTCAAAGGCAGCTCCATTCGCAGCCTCAAGGACGTCGTGGGCAAGACAGTGGCGACGGCCACCTTCTCGTCCTCGAACGCCCTGTGGCCGTTGGTGCTGGAGAAAAACGGCATCAAGCCGTCGCAGGTCAAGCTGCTCAAGGTCGACCCGAGCACCCTGGCGCCCATGCTCGCACAGGGGCGGGTGGATGCGACCATCAACTGGATCACCGTGGAGCCGGGCTTCCGCAGCGTGCTGCAGCAGGCCGGCAAGGACCTGCAGGTGCTGATGTGGAGCAACTTCGGGCTGGACGGCTACGGCTGGTCGGCGATGGCCAGCGAGAAGATGATCAAGGATCGCCCCGACGTGCTGCGCCGCTACATGCGCGCACTGAGGAAGTCGCTGCAATTTGCGATGGCGAATCCCGACCAGAGCGCAGCCGATCTGAAATCGTTCGTCCCAGAGACCGATCCTGCAGTCGCAGCGGCGGAGTTTCGCTCATCCATGCCCCTGATCGTCAACGATATTTCCAGGCGCGATGGCCTCGGCAAGTTCGAGCCCAAGCTGCTGGATGCAACCTGGAAGTGGGTCGCCGAGTCGATCAACGTCGATCCGAAGAAGCTCGACCCCGAGAGCCTCATCGACCCGCGCTTCCTGCCCGCGTGAAGGAGAGCGCACGTTGAACGCCCTCGCAGCCGGCGTGCAGCCGGCCGCCGTCGAGTTTGTCGCGGTCGGCCAGGAGTTCTCCTCCAGCGACGGAAGCCGCGTGATTGCGCTGGATCGGGTGAACCTGACGCTGCGCAAGCACGAGTTCGTCTCGGTGATCGGGCAGTCCGGATGCGGCAAGTCCACGTTGCTTCGACTGATCGCGGGGTTGATTCGGCCGAGCTCGGGGACGGTGTCCATCTACGGCCAGCCGGTGAGCGAGCCGCGCGACGAAATCGGCATCGCCTTTCAGAAGCCGACGCTGCTTCCGTGGCTGGACGTGCTGGGCAACGTCACCTTTCCGATGCGGCACAAGTACGGTCGCGTCGACGAGCGCGACGTTGCCCGCGCGCACGAACTGCTGGAGAGGGTGGGTCTCGCGGAGTTCGCCCGCAAGCGTCCGGGCGAGCTCTCGGGCGGCATGCAGCAGCGCGCCGCGATCGCGCGGGCGCTGCTGCACGATCCCGACATCCTGCTGATGGACGAGCCGTTCTCGGCGCTCGACGCACTCACCCGCGACGAGATGAGCTTCGAGCTCTTGCGCATCTGGGAAGAGCGTCCGAAGACGGTGGTATTCGTCACCCATTCCATCCAGGAGGCATTGTTGCTGGCCGACCGCATCGTGGTGATGAGCGCGCGACCGGGCCGCGTGACGGAGATCATCGGCGTTCCCCTGCCGCGTCCGCGCAGCCTCGCCACGCTGTCCGATCCCGTGTTCACCGAGCTCGCGAACGCCATCCGCGAGAAGGTCTTCTCCCGCAGACCCGACTGACAGGACCGTCGTGCGCACCTTTGTCTTTCGCCACGCGTCGTTCATCGCGTTTCTCGCGGTGCTGGCACTGTGGGAAGCGGCCTGCCGTGTGTTCGCCATTGCGCCGTTCATCCTGCCGTCGCCGAGCGCCATCTGGGATGCGGCACAGGAGCTCTCACCGGCGCAGTGGGGGGAGAACCTGGCGGCCACGCTCTCGGTGGCGCTCACGGGCTTTGCGGTAGCCATTGCCATCGCCCTGCCGTTGGCGGTCGCGATCACCCGGTCGCGGCTGCTGTCGCGAATCGCGATGCCCTGGCTGGTGGTCATCCAGTCCACGCCGATCGTTGCCATCGCGCCGGTCATCGTGGTGACCCTGGGGGCGGGCAACCTGCCGCGGGTGGTCATCACGGCGCTGATCTCCCTGTTCCCGCTGGTCATCTCCACCGCAACCGGGCTGGCGGCGGTGCCGCCGGAGTACGTGGAGCTGTCGCGCTCGCTGCGCGCGCCCGTGTCGACCGAGTACACCCAGATCCGCCTGCCCTACGCGGTACCGTACATCTTCTCGGCCCTCAGGGTGTCCATCACGCTTGCCGTCGTTGGCGCAGTGGTCGCCGAGTTCGTCGCCGCGGAGCGGGGGCTGGGCTACCTCGTCCTGTTCGCCACCTCGTCGTTCAAGATGCCCCTGGCCTTCGCGGCGCTGACGGTGCTCGTGTGCAGCAGTCTGCTGCTCTATGCGTGCATCAGCTGGTTGCAGAGGCGGCTGTGGCCCTGGAGCGTGGACGAGGCGCGCGCGTGAAGGACCTGGCGATGACCGAGCACGCAGCGGTGCGGGACGGCGCAGCCCACGGCGGCATCGCCCGCCCTGACGTGCGAGTCAGCGTGTTGCAACCTCGCACGGTCCGCGACGCGCAGCGACGTTGTCGCTCCACGGCAGGAGCCCTCTACGCCGCGGGTGCGACCGCCCTGCAACTGGCCTGGGGTGAGCAGCCTCGCGCGACCCTCATCCCGGTCGGTGGTCTCGCGGCCCTGCGGGGCATCGCTCTCGTCGACGGGCGATTGCGCATCGGGGCAGCCGAAACCCTGGAAGCCGTGCGGACCCACCCGCTGGTACGGGCGCACGCTCCCCTGCTGGAGCAAGCCTGCGCATCGCTCGCGGCCTTTGGGGTGCGCAACATGGCGACGCTCGGCGGCAACGTGGCCTGGCGATTCGGCGACACGCTCGCTCCCCTGCTCGCCTGCGAAGCCTTGGCGGAGGGCAGCGGACGCGTACTCAGCTCGCTGGACCGCTGGCTCGACTCGCCGCCCGACACGCTGTTGGTGGCCTTGCACCTGCCCCTCGCACGGCGCTGCGGGGGGTGGCTGGAGAAGGTGGGGCTGCGAGCCGCCTTTTCTCCGTCCCGCGTGGCTCTGTGCATGCGCCATGGTCGCGATGGCGTGCGCCTCGCGGCCGTCGGCGCCGGCCTGCGCGCACGACGCTGCCGGGCCGTCGAATCCTGGTGGGAAGCCTGGGGCATGCATGGATCGTCCCCGCCGCCGCGCTTCACCGATTCGATGGGTCATTTCCTGCGCGAAGCCTGTGCTGCGGATCTCCACGGCGACGGCCTGCGCGCCGAGATCGCCTACCGCGTGATCGCAGGCCATCTTCAGGCCGGCACGTGCGGGCACCCCATCGCATGACCGGCTTCGCGATCCCGCACGACCTGCTGGACCATGCCGCGCTGCTCGAGGCCGCCGAGGCGCGTCCGGACGCCGACGCCAAGCTCCGCGGCTCTGCGCGCTTTCTCACCGACCGCATCGCGCGCGGACAGTTGTTCGGGGTCATCGTGGGAAGCCCGCATGCGCATGCGCGGGTGATCGGCATCGATGCCGCCGCCGCCATGGCGCTGCCGGGCGTGCGCGCGGTGGTCACCGCGCGGGACGTGCCCGGCGTGGCTCGCTACGGCCTGCGCCATGTGGACCGGCCGGTGCTTTGCGGTTCCGCCGTGCGCTGCGTGGGCGATCCCGTGGCCGCGATTGCCGCCGATACCGCGGAAATCGCCCGCGCCGCCGCCGCGTTGGTACGCGTCGTCTACGAAGCCCTGCCTGTCGTGGACGATGCCCGGGCGGCGCTGGAGCCGGGTGCGCCGGCCGTGCATCCGGGTGGCAACCTGCTGCATCGCTTCGACCACGCTCGCGGCGACCCCGGCGGGGCGCTGGCCGCGTGCGCACATGTGGTCGAGGACGTCTACACCACGCCGCGTCAGATGCACGCCTATCTCGAGACCGAGGGTGGCGTGGTGGAGCCGGACGGCGCGGGTGGGTTTCTCGTCGCCTTCGGCGGCCAGTCGCCCGCGCGCGATCGCCAGGTGATCGCCGCGGTGCTGGGGATCGCGCCGGAAAAGGTCCGTGTCATCGCCTCGCCGGTCGGCGGCTCGTATGGCGGCAAGGACGAACTCACCATCCAGCCCATCGCAGCCTTGCTTGCCTGGAAGACGGGATGCGCGGTTCGCATGCACCTGACCCGTCCCGAGTCCGTCGACCTCGGCGTGAAGCGCCACGCCATGACCATCCGCATGCGCACAGGTTGCGACGCGGCGGGGCGCGTGTGCCAGCACCAGGTGGATATCCTCGCGGACACTGGCGCCTACGCCACGCATGGGCCGGAAGTCCTGGACGCTGCGGCAGAACATGCCGTGGGCCCCTACGCGTGGGCCGCGGTGCAGCTCAGCGCGCGGCTGGCCTACACCAACAACGGCATCGCGGGGGCGTTCCGCGGCTTCGGCGCCGTGCAGGCGCAATTCGCCCTGGAGCGCCAGATGGACCGGCTCGCGCGCCGCGTCGGACTGGACCCGATCGAGTTCCGGCGCCTCAATCTCTGTGCGCCGGATGCACCCGGGCCCCTGGGGCAGCAGGTTGCGCCCTTCGATGGACCGCACCGCGCCCTGGATGTGCTGCGCCAGCATCGTCTGTGGTCCGCGCCTCGCCCGGCGCGCGATTCCCGCTGGCGCTACGGCACGGGGTTGGCGCTGGTGCATCGCAGCGACGGATTTGCAAGCGGCGGACCGAACCGTGGGCGGGTGGCGCTGGCACTGGCCGCGGACGGGGCCATCGAGCTGCGCAGCAGCTTTACCGAAATGGGGCAGAACCTCACCGGTGCGGCGGTCGCGCTGGTCGCCGCCAGGCTCGGGTGCGGAACGGGCGATGTCCGCGCTGTGCTGGGCGACACCTCGCTCACGCCGGACTCGGGACCGACGGCGGCATCTCGTGCCACGAACATCGTGTGGCGCGCACTCGACGCGGCGATTCCTGCGTGGCGCAGTGCGGTGCTGGACCTTGCGGCACGACGACTCGACCGGCCGGTGCGGCTGCGCTTCGCGCCGGGTGGCCTGGCCGATGCGGACGGGCGCCTGTCGTTGTCGTACGCGGAACTGGCCGCCGGCGCCACGCCGGCGGAACGGCCCGTCCGGGAAGTCGAGCTGCAACCCGAGGAATCGCCCGGCGGAATGGAGGCCGCGCACTATGCGTTCGGCGCCTGTGCCGCGCTGGCACGGGTGCGGGTCGACACCTGGACCGGTGCCGTGCAGGCGCAGAAACTGGTGATTGCGGCTGCGCTGGGACCGGTGGTCTCGGCGATGGGGCTGCTGGGCCAGCTCGAAGGCGGCGCCGTGACCGGCCTGGGGATGGTGCTGACGGAACATCTCCCGATGGAAGGCGGTCGCTACCTGGTGCGCAACCTCGACGGCTATCTGGTGCCGACGATCGCCGACGCGCCGGACATCGAGATCATCGCGATCCGCAACCTCCGCGACGACGACCGCCTCGGCCCGCGCGGTGCGGGCGAGATCGGCGTGAACGTCGCGGTGCCCGCGATCGCAAATGCGCTGAGCGACGCGCTCGATGGCGCGGCGCTACGGCATCTGCCGGTGACGCCCGAGCAGGTATTCGCCGCGGTGGAGGCCCTGTCGTGAAGCTCCCGGATCAGGCGCCCGGCTGCCCGGGCGACTCCTGCGGCGGCGCGGACCTCAGCCCGCCGCGAAGCCTGCCCGCCGCCGACTCCGACGGGCGCTGTCACTTCGTGGAGATCAACGGTCGACGCGTGGCCCTGGACAGCCGCGCCGACCGTAGGCTGCTGGCCATCTTGCGCGAGGACCTCGGCCTTGTCGCCGCAAAGCCCGGCTGCGGGATCGGTCGCTGCGGCGCCTGCATGGTCTGGCTCGATGACGTGCCCGTGAATTCCTGTCTGGTCATGGCGTGGCAACTCGACGGGCGGCGTGTGAGCACTGCGGAGCTGGTTGCCGACAGCCCGATCAGCGAGGACATTCGGCAGGCGATCGCACAATGCGGCGGGCTTCAGTGCGGATACTGTTCTCCGGGAATCGTCGTCACCTTGACCCACCTGTATCAGCGAGTGCCACGTCCCTGCGCCGACGAAGTCGTCACACTCATGTCCGGCCATGTGTGCCGATGCACGGGTTACTCCGGCCTGCTCCGCGCCATCGCAGGGCTCTTTGCGCAGCCTTCCGACGTCGCGGGGACGAGCGGACATGGCGGCGGACCGACCTGAACAAGGAACCCTAGGCCCGGAGCACCTGCTCGATCCCGGCCACCCAGCCCACGATGCCGCCCTGCGCGACGATCATCTCCAGCGTGGCGCGCTTGAACTCGGGGAAATAGCTGGCGGTGGCCTCGTCGACCAGCAGGCAGTCGTAGCCTCGGTCGTTCGCCTCGCGCATGGTGCTCTGCACGCATACCTCGGTCGTCACGCCGCCGAGGATCAGGTGGCGTATGCCGCGCTCGACGAGCAGCTGGGCCAGCGGCGTGGCGTGGAAGGCTCCCTTGCCCGGCTTGTCGATCTGCCATTCGCCGGCGATCGGAGCCAGCGCGTCGACGATGGCGTTTCCGGGCTCGCCGCGCACGAGAATGCGCCCCATCGGGCCGGGGTCGCCGATGCGGCGGCTGGGCGCTCCGCGCAGGCGCTTGGACGGCGGGCAGTCCGACAGGTCCGCCGCGTGGGATTCCCGCGTGTGCACCACCAGCAGCCCGTGGGCGCGGGCCCAGCCGAGCAGGCGCGCGGCCGGCTGCACCGCCCGCGCCAGCAGCGACACGTCGTTTCCCAGGCTTTCGCCGAAGCCGCCGGGCTCGATGAAGTCGCGCTGCATGTCGATGAGCAGCAGCGCGGTCTCGTCGGCTCGGCAGACGAAGGCCTGCGGACGCGCGTCGATGCGCAACGCTCCACGGCCGGCCGTCACGTCGGCACCGGCATGGCGCGCAGCAGCGCACCGGAATCGGCCACCGAGCCGAACACGCCCCCCTGCATGGTGATCATGTGCAGGGCCGCGGTGTGGTTGCTCGCGTCGGTGGCGCCGCAGCAGTCCGAGAGGACGAGGCACTCGAAGCCGCGGTCGTTGGCCTCGCGCATCGTCGTGTGCACGCACACGTCGGTGGTGATCCCCGTGAGCACGAGGTTGCGAACCCCTCGCAGACGCAGGATGAGCTCGAGGTCGGTGGCGCAGAAGGAGCCCTTGCCGGGCTTGTCGATGACCACCTCGCCGGGCAGGGGCGCCAGCTCGGGAATGATTTCCCAGCCTGGCTCGCCGCGCACCAGGATGCGTCCGCAGGGGCCGGGGTCGCCGATCCCGGCGCCGATGCGCTGGCTGCGCCATTGCTTGTTGGGGGGCAGGTCCGACAGATCGGGCCGGTGGCCCTCGCGGGTGTGGATGATCGTGCAGCCTGCGCGGCGCATCGCGGCCAGCACGCGGCCGATGGGATCGATGGGCGCGCGGGTCAACGACAGGTCGTAGCCCATGCGATCGACATAGCCGCCGATTCCGCAGAAATCGGTCTGCATGTCGATCACCATGAGCGCCGTGTTGCCCGGGCGCAGGTCCCCGTCGTAGGGCCAGGGGTAGGGATCGGCGACGACCGGTCCGGTCGCCGCGTGCTCGTGCGGGATCGGCATCGCGCTCACTTCAGGCTGCCCACCACGCCTTGCACGAAGAAATTCATCGCATCCACCTGCGCGCGCGGCAGCACGCTGCCTTGCGGCACCAGCAGCTTGCCGTCCTGGGTGCGGATCGGGCCCGCCCAGACGTCCAGCTTGCCGTCCTCGATGGCCTTTTCCTTCTCGAGAATCAGCTTGCGCGTGGCCTCGTCCACCGAAGGCCCGAACGGAGCCAGCCTGGCCGCGCCGCTCTTCAGGTTGCCGTACACGGCGTGCGATTTCCAGGTGCCTGCCTCGACCTCCTTGACGGTCTCGGCCATGATCGGGCCCCAGTTCCAGTACCCGCCGGTCAGCCAGCCCTTCGGGTCGAAGCGCATGTCGTTGAAGTGGTAGCCGATGACCTTCACGCCGCGCTTCTTCGCCGCCTCGATCACCGGGATCGGCGAGTCCACGTGCATGCCGATCACCGACACGCCCTGGTCGACCAGGGTGTTCACCGCCGCCACGTCCTTCGACGGGTCGTTCCAGGCGCCGGTGTACACGACGGTGACCGTGGCTTTGGGATTGACGGTCCGCGCGCCGAGTTCGATGGCGTTGACGTCCTGCAGGATCTGCGGGATCGGGTGGGCTGCGACAAAGCCGATCCTGCCGTCGGGCGCGGCCTTGCCGGCGGCGATCCCCGACAGGTACATGGCTTCGAACATGTCGGCGAAGTAGGTGCCGAGGTTGGGCGCCAGCTTTGCGCCCCCGCAGTGCATGAAGGTCACCTTGGGGTACTTCTTCGCCAGCTCGAGGGCATAGGGAAGGTAGCCGTAGCTGGTCGCGAAGATGATCGTGTCGCCGGCGCCGATCATGCGCTCCATCGCCTGCGTGACCTGCGCGTTCTCGGGGACGTTCTCGAGGAAATTCGTCTTCACGCCGGGCACCGCCTTCTGCAGGTACAGGCGACCGGCGTCCTGCGCTTCGTTGTAGCCGCCGTCGGTCTTTGCGCCGACATAGACAAAGCCCACCGAGGGGGCCGCCTGCGCCGATTCGGCACCGAGACAGGCAAGCAGCGCGAGCGCGCCGAGGAGGCTGGGAATGCGTGGCTTCATGGAGATCTCCGGATGCGTCGGTCTGAGGAAGGAATGGGGGACTCAGGACATGCCGCGGAACACGCCTGCGAGTTCCTGGGGCATCGAGGCCGTGCGCCGGCTGGCGTGGTAGCTCAGCAGCAGCACGATCAGTGGCACCAGGTAAGGCAGAGTGCCGAGCAGGTAGGGGGAGATATCCGAGCCGGTGGACTGCAGGCGCAGCGAAAGCGCCTCGGACAGGCCGTAGATCAGCGCCACCGGCAGCGACAGCCAGGGGTTCCAGCGCGCCACGATCACCAGACCCACCGCGAGCAGCCCGCGCCCCGCGGTCATCTGCTCGACCCAGGTGCGCGTGTAGTCGACGGAAAGCGCGGCGCCGGCCAGGCCGGTGAACGCGCCGCCCACCAGCACCGCCAGCACTCGCAGGCGCCGCGGGTCGCGCCCCAGCATGCGCAGCGCGTCGGCCGACTCCCCGGCGGCGCGCCAGCGCAGGCCCCAGCGCGTGCGATAGAGGAACAGGCTGCAGACCACGACCAGGAGCAGCGCCACGTACACGGTGGGGGTGAGCTGCGACAGCATGCTGCCGAACAGCGGCAGGCGCGCCAGCGAGCCGTGGCGCAGGCTCGGGAAGCCTTCGATCTGCTGGCCCACCAGCGAGGTTCCGTAGTAGGAGGACAGGCCGTTGCCCAGAAACAGCACCGCGAGCCCGCTGGCGATCTGGTTCACCCCCAGCCCCAGGCACAGCAGCGCATGCACGCACGACAGCGCCAGCCCCGCCGCGGCACCCACGGCCAGCCCGGCCCATGGATTGCCACTGGCGTGGGTGGCGGCGAAGCCGGCGGCGGCGCCGACCAGCATCTGCCCCTCCACGCCGAGGTTGACCACGCCGGCGCGCTCGGTGAGGGTCTCGCCCAGCATCGCCAGCAGCACGGGCGTGGCGGTGAGCAGCGCGATCGTGAACAGTCCGAGCAGGTTCATGCGCGAGTTCCAGCGGTACGACGCGCGCGCAGAGCCCCGACTCCAAGCACGCTGATGAACAGAAGGGCCTGCAGCACCACCGTGTTGGCGAAGGGGAGTTGCGCGAACAGCTGCAGCGCATCGGCGGCCGACAGCAGCCCTCCCATGACCAGCGCAAGCGGCACGATGCGCAGGAAATCCTGCCCGGCCAGCCAGGCCACGAGGAAGCCGATGTAGCCGTAGCCGGAGGAGATGTCGGGTTGCAGATGGCCTTGCACGTTGGCGGTCTGCACGTAGCCCGCGAGCCCGGCCAGGGCTCCGGCCAGCGCCATCACCGCGACGGCGTGGCGCGCGTAGGACAGCCCGCTCATGCGTGCCACGCGCGGGTTGCTGCGCAGCAGCGCCAGCGCCGTGCCCCAGCGGCTGCGCTCGACCAGCAGGTGCAGCGCCAGCGCCAGCAGCAGCGCCAGCGCAAGCGCCCAGTTGCTGGACAGCGCACCTGCGGCGAGCGGCGCAAAGCGCGCCGCGGAGGGGAAGGCGATGGTCGCCGGCCAGCCGAGGTTTGCCGCGTCCTTCCACGGGCCGTACACCGCGTATTCGACCAGCTGGATCCCGAGGTAATTCATCAGGATGGTGACGATGGTCTCGTTCACGCCCAGCGTGGCGCGCAGCAGCCCGGGAATCGAACCCCACAGCGCACCGCCGAGCAGGGTCAGCGCCAGCGCGGCCGGCAGCAGCTCGAAGCCCGGCGCGGCCGTCAGGTGCAGCACGGCGGCGGTTCCGGCCAGAGCGCCGAAATACAGCTGGCCCTCGGCGCCGACCGAGATCAGCCCCATGCGCGCGGGCAACGCGGTGGCCATCGCGCAGAACAGAATCGGGATGGTCTTGGTCAGCGTGGTGTTGATCGAGAGCGCGCTGCCGAACGCTCCCTGGACGATCTGCGAGAAGATGTCCAGCGGGGCGTAGCCGTTGGCGTAGAAGAACCCTGCCGCGAGGGCGAGGAACACGCCGACCCCGCCAGCCGGCACGAGCAGTCGCGCGGCGATATCGCGGGGCTTCATGCCTCGGCTCCATGGGTCATCAGGTGCCCCAGGCGCACGCGGTCAGTCTGCGCGGCGGGCAGCACGGCGGCCAGGCGGCCGTGGTAGAGCACGCCGATGCGATGCGCATAGCGCAGCAGGTCGTCGAGGTCTTCCGAGATCCACAGCACCGCGGCTCCTTCGGCGGCCTGGGCGAACAGCGCGTCGTACACCGCTTGCGTGGCTTGAAGGTCCAGGCCCATGGTCGGATAGCAGGCGACGACGAAGCGACGGGCCTGCGAGAGCTCGCGCGCAATCACCAGCTTCTGCAGGTTGCCTCCCGACAGGCGGGCACTGGCCAGCGCGGCGTCGCGCGGGCGTACGTCGAACTGCTCCATGAGTTGTGCGGCACGCGCGTCGAGCTCGCCCCAGCGCGGGAACAGCGGGAGCCCGAGCAGGCGGCGCAGCGAAAGGTTGAGCGCGTTGCTCATGTCCCCGGCGACCGCGTTGCGCAGCGGATATTCGGGGATGTAGCCCTGGCGCGGGTCGTGAGGACGCGTGGCGTCGGGGCCGTGCAGCAACTCGCCGTCGAGCAGCACCTCGCCGGAGTCGATCGGCGTCATGCCGGTGAGTGCGTCGGCCAGCAGGTCCTGCCCGTTGCCGGAGACCCCGGCGATTCCCAGGACCTCGCCGGGGGCGATGTCCAGGTCGATGTCCTCCAGGCTCAGCGTCTCGCTGCTGCTGCGCAGTGCGCGCACCGACAGCCGCGCCGGCTCGTCGCGCGGTGCGGCGAGCTTGCGTACCGGGCGCAGCCCGGCCTCTCCGACCATGCGCGCGACGAGTTGTCCGCCGTCGACCCCGCGCGCATCGCACTGGTCGACCAGGCGCCCGCCGCGCATCACCGCGACACGGTGGGCGCAGGCACGCACGTCTTCGAGCTTGTGGGTGATGAACACCACGCTTCGCCCCGACCGCGCGAGTCGTCGCACCACCTCGTGCAGGCGCTGCGCCTCCTCCGGCGCGAGCACCGAGGTCGGCTCGTCGAGGATCACGAGGCGGGCGTCCAGGTTGAGCACCTTGACCAGTTCCACCTGCTGCTTCTGCCCCACCGACAGTGAGTCGACTCGCCGACGCGGGTCGACCCCGGGGGCGAACTCGGCGAGCAGGCGCACCGCCGGCGCGGTGCTGCGCGGGCTGTGCCATGCCGGCGCGCCGGGGTAGGCCAACAGCAGGTTCTCCAGCACGCTCAGCGCGGGCAGCAGACTGAACTGCTGGAACACCATGCCGATGCCGTGGGCCATCGCGTCGCGCGGCGACGCGATGGCCACCTCGCGTGCGTCGACCAGGATCTGGCCCGCGTCGGCGCGGTGGTAGCCATAGAGCACCTTCATCAAGGTGCTCTTGCCGGCGCCGTTCTCGCCCAGCAGCGCCAGCACCTCGCCCTCGCCGATGTCCAGCGAGACATCGTCGTTGGCCAGCACGGAGCCGAAACGCTTGCTGATTCCGAGAAGTTGGACCCGCATGGAAGCTTGCTTGGATGCGATCATGCATACATGGTGAACGGCACCATTCAAGCAAGGGCCATGCCAGTCGGCGACCCACAGACCGCATGGCGCGGCGGTACGCGGCACCAGCAAGCGTGCATGCGCAGGGACTGCACCCGCATCCGCAAGGAGCGAAGGCTTTGGCATGCGCCTTGCATGTCTGCTTGTATACATGCTGGCAAGCCCAGCGTCGCGCCGAGCGCCGGGCAAGGCCCGGATGTCCGCCGGCACCGGGGCAGTGCGTGCTGGCGGTGAAAGCGGTGCATGCCGCACCAATGCGCGGCATGGGCGCAGTGCCTCGACAGGAGATGAGCAGATGGAGCAACGCGAACCGGCCGAGCAGGCCGCGCAGCAGGCCCGCGAGGTGGTCGAACTCGGAGCGCGCGGCCTGGGGCTGACCCTGGACGCGCCGGCGCTGGGTCGCGTCGCCGCGCATTGGCAGCGCCTGCAGGCCATCGTCGCCGAGCTCGATGCGCTGGCGCTGCTCGCGCATGACCAGCCGGCCCCCGAGTTCGTGCCTGGCGCGGAGGCAGCGCCGTGATCGATTCGGCGGTCCGGATTGCCGCGGCGGTGGCCGGCGGCGAGCTCAGTTCGGCCGACATCGTCGAACAGGTGCTGCAGCGCATCGCCGAACACAATCCACGGCTCAACGCCTTTACCACGGTGACCGCGGCGAGGGCGCGCACGCAGGCGCGGCGCATCGACGCGCTGCGCGAGCGCGGCGAGCGCCTGCCCCCGCTGGCCGGTGTGCCTTATGCGGTGAAGAACCTGTTCGACGTGGCTGGCGAGGTCACGCTGGCGGGCTCGCGTGTGCTGGCCTCGCAGCCCGCCGCACGCAGCGACGCGCTGCTCGTGCAGCGCATGGAGCGTGCCGGCGCGGTGCTCGTGGGCATGCTCAACATGGACGAATTCGCCTACGGCTTCACCACCGAGAACAGCCACGCCGGCCCCACGCGCAACCCGCATGCACCGCAGCGCAGCGCCGGCGGATCGTCGGGTGGATGCGGCGCCGCGGTCGCCGCCGGCATGGTGCCGCTGAGCCTGGGCTCGGACACCAACGGATCGATCAGGGTCCCCGCTTCGCTGTGCGGGATCTTCGGGCTCAAGCCCACCTTCGGCAGCCTGCCGCGCGGCGGCAGCTACCCCTTCGTCTACAGTCTCGACCACCTGGGGCCCTTCGCGCGCAGCGTCGACGATCTCGAGCTCTGCCACGCCGCGCTGCTCGGCGAGGCGCGAGTGCCGCAGCGGCCGCGCGAGGTCCCGCCCCTGCGCGTGGCGCTGCTCGGGGGCTATTTCGAGCACCATGCGGGCGCGCAGGCGCGACGCGCGGCACGCGCTGCCGCGCAGGCCCTGAACGCGCAGGACGTGGTCGAGTTCGGTGCCGCCGCCGCGGCGCGCGCGGCAGCCTTCGTCATCACCGCCAGCGAGGGCGCGCAACTGCATCTGCAGCATCTGCGCGAACAGTACGAGCTGATGGAGCCCTTGTCGCGCGACCGCCTGGTCGCCGGAGCGATGCTTCCCGCGGCTGCGTACGTACGCGCGCAGCGCGTTCGCGGCGTCGCGCGCGCGCAGGCGCAGAGCCTGTTCCAGCGTTTCGACCTGCTGGTGGCGCCGGCCACCCCGGTGCCCGCGCAACCGCTGGGCAGCGAGAGCTTCGAGATCGACGGCCGCGAACTGCCCACGCGCCCGAGCATGGGGCTGCTGACCCAGCCGATCTCCTGCATCGGGCTGCCCGTGGTGGCCGCACCGGTGCGCGGCCAGCCCGGCGAGCTTCCGCTGGGCGTGCAGTTGATCGCCGCCCCCGGACGCGAGCAGGTCGCGCTGCGCGCGGCGCGCCTGCTCGAGCAGGCCGGACTGAGCGTGGTGGAGATCCCGCGATGAGCGTGGAGCCGTCCGTGAACCTGCCCGAGGTGCTTGCCGAGGTGCAGGCCGTGTTCGAGGAGTACGAGCGCGCGCTGACCGGCAATGATGTACAGGCGCTGGATCGCCTGTTCTGGCGCGACGACCGCACGTTGCGCTACGGTACCGGCGAAAACCTGTACGGCTTCGACGCGATCGCGGCGTTCCGCGCCGCGCGCAGTCCGCAGGGACTGGGGCGCAGCATCCGGCGCCGCAGTCTGTGCAGCTTCGGGCGCGACTTCGCGGTGGCCGACATCGAATTCGTGCGCCACGGTGACCCGCGCATCGGCCGCCAGAGCCAGACCTGGGTACGCTTTCCCGAGGGCTGGCGCGTGGTCGCCGCGCATGTCAGCTGGATGCAGCCATGAGCCCGGCCCCTTCCCGCACGGTGCCGCGCCAGGCTTCGCGCGCCGAGGCGCTTTATGCGCGCCTGCGCGAGGACGTGTTCGAGTTCCGGCTGTTGCCGGGAGCGCGCTTCACCGAATCCGAGATCGCGCTGCGCTACGGCGTGTCGCGCACCCCCGTGCGCGAGGCCCTGCTGCGCCTGCAGACCGAGGGCCTGGTGCGCGGGTATTTCCGCAGCGGATGGGAGGTGGTCCCGATCGACTTCGTGCGCTTCGACCACCTCTACGAACTGCGCAAGCTGATCGAGGTCCACGCGGTACGCCAGCTCGCCTCGGCCCCCGCCGTCGAGCCGGCGAGCAGCTTGCTCGAGCAGTTGGCGGCGCGCTGGATGGTCGACAAGTCGCAGCGCCTGAGCGACGCCCGCGCGGTCGCCGGCTGCGACGAGGAGTTCCACGGCAGCCTGGTGGCCGCCGCGGGCAACCCGGAGATGCGGCGGGTGCATGCGGACGTCACCGACCGCATCCGCATCATCCGGCGTCTCGACTTCACCTATCCGCACCGCGTCAGCAGTACCTACGAGGAGCATGCGGCGATTCTTCGCGCCATCCAGCACCGCAAGCCCGACAACGCCGAGATGCTCGTGCGCGCGCACATCGACCGCAGCCAGCAGGAAACCCGCAAGATCACCCTGCACCGCCTGCACTCGGTGCGCGAGGAGGTCGGCGCGCTGCTCTCCCGTCCCGATTGACCTCATTCCTTCCGGAGAAGCCTCGATGATCCCCAGCCTGACCCTGCCTGCCTTGCAGGCAGCCTACCGCAGCGGCGCGCTGACCCCCGGGCGGCTGGTCGAGCAGCTGCTGCAGCGCAGCGGCGAGTCCGGAGGCCACGCCATCTGGATCAGTCCCCCCGACGCGGCGCGCCTGCGCGAGCGGGCGCGCGAACTCGAGCGCATCGGCATGCAGGGGCTGGCGCTGTACGGCGTGCCGTTCGCGATCAAGGACAACATCGACCTGGCAGGCGTGCCGACCACGGCGGGGTGTCCCGAATTCGCCTACACGCCGCGTGAGTCGGCCGCCGTGGTCCAGCGCCTGCTCGACGCCGGCGCGATCGCCGTGGGCAAGACCAACCTCGACCAGTTCGCGACCGGACTCAACGGTACGCGCTCTCCGTATGGCGCCTGCCGCAACGCCTTCGATCCGGCCTACGTCTCCGGGGGGTCGAGCTCGGGATCCGCGGTGGCCGTGGCGCTGGGCCTCGCGAGCTTCTCGCTGGGCACCGATACGGCGGGCTCGGGGCGCGTTCCGGCGGCCTTCAACAACCTGGTCGGACTCAAGCCAAGCTGCGGACTGTTGTCCACCCACGGCATCGTGCCCGCCTGCCGCTCGCTCGACGTGCCGAGCATCTTCGCACTGTCGGCGACCGACGCGCAGCGCGTGTTCGCGGTCGCGCTCGGCGAGGACCCGCGCGACCCCTACTCGCGCCACGCCGAGCCACATGGCTTCGATTTCGGCAGCGCGGCGAGTTTCCGCTTCGGCGTACCGATGGCGAGGAACCTGCAGTTCTTCGGAGACGCCGACAGCGAGGCTTTGTTCGCCGACGCGGTGCAGCGCCTGCGCGGGCTCGGGGGCGAGCCCGTGACGGTCGACCTGGAGCCCTTTTTCGAGACCGCGCGCCTGCTCTACGAAGGCCCCTGGGTCGCCGAGCGCTACCAGGCCGTGCGCGACTTCGTCGACAACCACCCGAAGGCCCTTCTGCCGGTGACCCTCGACATCATCGGCGGCGCCGCGCGCTGGCTTGCCGCCGATGCCTTCGCCGCGCAGTACCGCCTGCGCGAGCTGCAGCGCGTGTGCTCGCGAGTCTGGGAGCAGGTCGATTGCATGCTCACGCCGACCGCGGGGACGATCTTCAGCATCGAGCAGATGCTCGCCGAGCCGGTGGCCCGCAACTCCGATCTGGGGCTGTACACGAATTTCATGAACCTGCTGGACTACGCTGCGGTCGCCGTGCCCGCGGGCTTGCGCGGTGACGGCCTGCCCTTCGGCGCGACCCTGTTCGCGCCGGCGCACCAGGATCTGCCGCTGCTGCGCCTGGCCGCGCGCTGGCAGCGCGACCGTGCGCAGCCCTGCGGCGCACGCGAGGCCTTCCCGGCGCCGCCCGACCCCGATGTACCGTCTCCGGTGCCCAGCGGCTGGATGCGCCTGGTGGTGGTCGGAGCCCATCTGCGCGGCATGCCGTTGAACCGCGAACTCACGGAGCGCGGCGGGCGCCTCGAAGCGGCCACGCATACCGCGCCTTGCTACCGACTCCATGCGCTGGCCGACGGCCGGCGCCCGGCGCTGCTGCGCGTGGTTACCGGCGGAGAGTCGATCGCGTGCGAGGTCTGGAAGCTCCCGGCGCGGTCCTTTGGCGGTTTGCTCGCGGGCATCGCCGAGCCGCTGGGGCTCGGCTCGGTCCTGCTCGCTGACGGCACGAGTGCCGCGGGCTTCATCTGCGAGGCAGCAGGGCTCGAGGGCGCTCGAGACATCACAGGATTCGGAGGTTGGCGCGCCTGGGTGGCCGCGTCGGCTGCGACCTGAGCGAACGCGCCGGGGCCAGGTTCACCACGCGCGGGTAGCGTCTGGCGACGCGAGGGCGGCGATCCGGCGAATCGCTGCCCTCGTGATCAGCTGTCACCAACGGCTGGGGGTAGCCTCAGAAGTGGTATTCGACGCGGACCATCGGGGTCGAGGCCTTGGCCCCGCGGGTCGTCGAATAGGGGTTGCCAAACTTGTTGCGCCAGTACTGGTACTCCAGGCCGGCCCATAGCTTGTTCGGCGCGCCGTACATCGAACCCACGTCGTACATCAACTCGGTGTCGAGCAGGGTCTCCGGCGCGGTGCCGTAACCCTTCGCGCCGATGTGATCGAGAAAGCCACTCCACTTCAGGTGCGATGCAAGGTCGATGCCCCAGTCGGCCGCCAGCACGTAGGTGGTCTTGAAGGTCACGTCGCCACCCTGCGGGTAGGGCGAAAAGCCGTTGTGGCCGCTCTCCTTGTACAACTCGATCCCGACCTCGGCATATCCGGGCACGGCGAGTCCGACCATCGGCCCGAAGCGTAGCTTGCGCACGCGCGGCCCGAAGGTCGTGTTCTTGGCGGAGTAGTCCACTCCCAGTGCCATCTTCACGTCGTTGATCGGCCCGAAGGAAATCTTGTTGCCGCTGATCTGATCGTAGGACCAGGTACGCCGATACACCGCGTAGAGCTCCTGCGCGCCGGCCGCCGCGCAGCTCGGAGAATTGGCTCCGGCGGCGCAGGCTTCCACGTCGGTGGAATCGGACATCAAGACGTCGAGATTGAAGAAGTTGGTACCCCAGGCGTCGCCGCCGGCATAAGTGAAGCCGACGATGCGTTTGGCAATGCTTTGGCTGTATCCCGGTTCGGCAAATTTCGTGCCGTACCCCATGTGAACGTAGGCATCGCTCCAGGTCGCAGCTTGCGCGACGGGGGGCAATGCGCCGCTGCCGGCGACCAGGCAAGCAGCAAGCAGAGGAGGAGAGAATCTGAAACGATGGGCTTTCACGATGACTCCATTTCAAGGCGAGCAGACAATCCGCGCGCTGCCGCGCGGTTCGGAAAACGGTGGACGCGCTCGGTAATCAGCGGCGCATCGCACTTTCATGCCAGTGACCGAGCGCAAGGCGCGACAGCAGCACCATGACGCCGAACAGCACCACGCCGGCCAGCGTGAGCAGGGCCAGCGCGGCGAACATCTCGGGGATCTGCAGGTTGTAGCCACACTGCAGGATCTGGTAGGCCAGCCCGGCGCTCTGTCCGCCGGTTCCTGCGACGAATTCGGCGACCACTGCGCCGATCAACGCCAGGCCGCTGCTGATCCGAAGTCCCCCGAAGAAATTGGGCATCGCAGCCGGAACGCGCAGGCGCGTCAGCCGCTGCCAGCGTGATGCGCGGTACAGGGTGAACAGATCATCCAGGTTGGCGCCGACGCTGTTGAGCCCGAGGATCGCGTTGGAGATGATCGGGAACACCGCGATGATGGTCGCGCAGACCACCAGCGCAAGCTCGGTGTGCTTGATCCAGATGATGATGAGCGGTGCGATGGCCACGATCGGGGTCACCTGGAGCATCACCGCGTAGGGGAACAGGCTCAGCTCGAGTAGCCGGCTCTGCGCGAACACCACGGCGATGGCGCTTCCCAGCACGACACTGGCGACAAAGGCGAGCAATGTGACCTTCAGGGTCATGAGTAGCGCGCCGAACAGCGTGCTTGCGTGGGTTACCAGCGACTGCGCGATCAGCAGTGGCCCGGGAAGGAGGTAGGGCGGCACATGCGCGGCATCGACTCCGAACTGCCAAAGCAGCGCAAGGCCCAATCCGACGGACACAGGGGCTGCCACGCGCAGTGCGCGTGGCCCGGACAGCAAGATCG
>JAJYTY010000241.1 GCA_021792835.1 Pseudomonadota bacterium | reverse complement strand
CTGGGCAGGGAGGTCCGCGAGGTGCTGGGCCGCGACGATTCGCAGTTGCTGCCCGGGAGCGCCGCGCGCCAGCTCCAGTCGAACGACCTGGCGGTGATGGCCGCCGGAGCCACGCGCACGCTCGAGGAGCGTTTCGCGAACCAGGACGGGCGGGTGATGCACTTCCTGACGACGAAGGGGCCCATCCGCGACGCCGCGGGAGAGGTCATCGGGCTGGTCGGGATCTCCCACGACATCACCGAGCGCAAGCAGGCCGAGGAAAGACTGCGTGAACAGGAGGAACTGCTCAGCACGATGAGCCGCATGACCCACGCCGGCGGATGGTCCTTCGACCCGGCCACGGGACGCGGAACGTGGACGCGGGAGTGCGCGAGCATCCACGGCCTGCCCGAAGACGCGCCCATCGATGCCCAGAAGGGCATCGAGTTCGTCTGCGAGGAGTACCGCGACAGCATCCGCGCCGCCATCCGCGACGCCGTCGAGCATGCCAGGCCCTATGACCTGGAGCTGGAGATCGCGCCCGCGACGGGGGGGCGCAAGTGGGTCCGGACCATCGGCGCGCCGGTGGTCCGGGGGGGCGTGGTGGTGCAGTTGCACGGTGCGATGCAGGACATCAGCGTGCGCAGGCGCGACGTCGAGCTGCTGGCCCTGCAGGCCATGCGCGCGCAGGTCCTGCTCGAAATCCCGCGCATCGCGGAGCGGACCGATGAGCAGGGCCTGCTCGAGGAGGCGTTGGCACATGCCGAAGAGTTGACCGCCAGCGGCATCAGCTTCATGCATTTCCTCGAATCCGACGAGGAGAACATCGCGCTGACGGCGTGGTCCGCGCGAACGGCGCGCAACCACGGCACCCAGGTGCTCGAAAGGCACCATCCGGTCAGTCGCGCCGGGCTGTGGGCCGACGCGGTGCGTCGGCGAATTCCGGTGGTGGTCAACGATTATGCGGCGGCACGACGCGTGCCTGGCCTTCCGCAGGGGCACGCCGGGCTCCAGCGCCTGGTCAGCGTACCGCTCATCGACGATGGGCGCGTCGTCGTGGTCGCCGGAGTCGGCAACAAGCCGCGGGACTATGACGCCACGGATGTGGAGACGCTGCAGCTGCTCATCAGCGAGGTCTGGCGTATCGTCTCGCGCCGGCGCGTGGAGCGGCAGTTGAGCAAGCTGTCGCGGGCCGTCGAGCAAAGCCCCGAGAGCGTGGTGATCACCGACCTGGACGCGAGGATCGAGTTCGTCAACGCGGCCTTCGAGCGCCAGACGGGGTACACGCTCGCGGAGGTGCGCGGCAGGACACCGGCGATCCTGCATTCCGGCAAGACCCCAGCGGGAACCGCCGCAGCGATGTGGGCGGCGCTGCGGCGCGGCGAGGCCTGGAGCGGCGAATTCCGCAATCGGCGCAAGGACGGAAGCGAATACATCGACTTCGCCCACGTCTCGCCGATCCGTCGCGAGGACGGAATCGTGACCCACTACGTGTCGGTGCAGGAGGACGTCACCGAACGCAGGCGGGTGGAGCGCGAACTCGTCGAATCGGAGCGCCGGTATCGCTCGCTGTTCGAGAACATGAACACCGGCTTCGTGATGTTCGAGGTCGTGCAGGACGATCGGGGTGTCCCGGTCGACCTGCTGCTTCTCGCCGCCAATCGCGGTTTCGAGACGACGACGGGGCTGAGATCCGGGGAGGTCGTCGGCAGGCGCCTGACGCAGGTCATGCCCGGGATCGAGAATGATTCGGCCGACTGGATCGGCACCTATGCGAGGGTGGCGCTGACCGGCGAGGCGGTGCAGTTCGAGCAGGGCTCCGACCTGCTCGGGGTCTACTATGCCGTCAGTGCCTACCGCGCCGCGCCGGGCCAATGCGCGGTGACTTTCCTGGACATCACGCAGCGCCGCAGGGCGGAGGAGCGCCTGCAGCTGGCGTCGAGCATCTTCAGGCAGGCGCGCGAGGGCATCATGGTGACGGATGTCGACGGTGACATCGTCGACGTCAACGAGGCCTTCACGGCGATCACCGGCTATGCCCGCGACGAGGTGCTCGGGCGCAACCCGCGCATCCTCAAGTCGGACCGCCAGGGCCGCGAGTTCTATGCGGCGATGTGGCGCCAGCTTGTGGAACAGGGGTATTGGTCGGGAGACATCTGGAACCGCCACAAGGACACCAGCCTGATCGCGCTCCAGGAATCGATCGGCGCGCTGCGCGACGGACGTGGCGACATCACGCACTACGTCTCGCTGTTTTCCGACGTCACGTCGCTGAAGGAGCGCGAGCACCAGCTCGAATACCTGGCGCACTACGACCTGTTGACCTCGCTGCCCAACCGGGCACTGCTCGCCGATCGATTGCACCAGGCGATGGCGCAGACGCAGCGTCGCGGCGAGATGCTCGCCGTCGCCTTCCTGGACCTGGACGGATTCAAGACCATCAACGATCGCCATGGGCATCAGGTCGGCGACCGCTTCCTCGCGGCCGTGGCCGCGCGCCTGCGCAATGCCTTGCGCGAGGGCGACACGATCGCGCGCATCGGCGGCGACGAATTCGTGGTCGTGCTGCTCGACCAGCACGACCAGGGAGAGGGCCTGGCGATCATCCGTCGACTGTTGGGGTCGGCGGCTGAGGAAATCATGCTGGGAGACCTGCGCCTGAGGTTGTCGGCCAGCATCGGCGTGAGCTACTACCCGCAACCCGAGGACGTCGATGCCGATCAGCTGCTGCGCCAGGCGGACCGGGCCATGTACCAGGCCAAGCTTGCCGGCAAGAACCGTTGCCATGTGTTCAACCCCGACGAGGACCGCAGCGTCCGCGGCCATCACGAGGTCGTGGAACGCGTGCGCCAGGCGCTGAAGGCGCGCGAATTCGTGCTTCACTACCAGCCGAAAGTCAACATGCGCACCGGCCAGTTCGTCGGGGTCGAGGCCCTGGTGCGCTGGCAGCACCCGGAACGAGGGCTGCTGGGCCCGTCGCTGTTCCTGCCGGAGATCGAGGACAACGACCTGTCAGCCGAACTCGGTGACTGGGTGCTGGACAGTGCGCTGACGCAGGCGCAACGCTGGCGCGCGCAGGGCCTGGACATCGGGCTCAGCGTCAACGTCTCGGCGCGTCAGCTGCAGAAGCCCGATTTCGTGGCCCAGGTGCGCGAGCGCCTGCTGGCGCATCCCGGGGTTGCCGCGGGCCAGCTCGAGCTCGAGGTGCTGGAGACCAGCGCGCTGCAGGACCTCGCACAGGTCTCCGGCGTCATCAACGCCTGCAAGGAACTGGGGGTGTCCTTCGCACTGGACGATTTCGGGACCGGATATTCGTCGCTCACCTACCTCAAGCTGCTACCCGCGGCTGTATTGAAGATCGACCGCAGCTTCGTCAGCGGCATGCTCGACGACCCGGAGGATCTCGCGATTCTCGAGGGAGTGATCGGCATGGCCGCCGCATTCCGGCGCAAGGTGGTCGCCGAGGGCGTCGAGACCATCGAGCACGGCAGTGTGCTGCTGCAACTCGGCTGCGAACTGGCGCAGGGCTTCGGCATCGCGCGGCCGATGCCGGCGCAGGATCTGCCGCGGTGGGCGTCGAGTTGGCGGCCGGCGCCGCAATGGAGCAGCATGCCGGCGCTGGAGTCGAGCGAGCTCACCACGCTGTATGCCGGCGTCGAGCACCGCGCGTGGGCACGCGGCATCGGCTCCTACGTGAAGGGGCAGCGAGCCTCCCCGCCGCCGCTGGACCAGTGGCAGTGCCGCTTCGGCGAATGGCTGCGCTCGGACGCACCGCGCAGCGGCTGGAGCGCGGCCGAGATCGACGGGCTCGATCGCCTGCACGCGGAGTTCCATGCCCTGGGTCGTGACATCTGCGAATTGCATGGTGCCGGCAACTCCGCAGCCGCCGCCGGCCGCCTGGGGGAGTTTGCCGCGATGCGCGATCGGCTGCTGGAGCGATTGATGCCCAGGCGCGCCCAGGCACGGGGGCACGGCGAGTCCTGAGGCGCCCCAAGGCAGAGCGCTCCGGTGCGAGGAGCTCCCTCCGGGGCGGCAGACGGATCCGCCTCGGTCCGGACGACTAGTTGCGATGGGGGCGCGGCACGGCGCCCGGTTGCGACGGGCGCAGCAGCACGATCAGCGCGCCGGCGCCGCCATCGTGCGGGCCTGCCTGGCAGAAGGCCAGCACGTCGCGCATCTGCAGCAGCCAGGCGCGCACCTTGTGCTTGAGCACGCCTTCGCGTCCCGGAGAGCCCAGCCCCTTGCCGTGGATCACTCGCACGCAGCGCGCGCCGCGCTGCTGCGCGGCATGCGCGAACTCCAGCAGCGCGCAGCGCGCCTCGTCGCGCCGCAGTCCGTGCAGGTCGAGCTCGGCCTGGATCACCCAGTGGCCGCGGCGCAGCTTGCGCAGCACGTCGGGGCCGATTCCCGGCGCGCGGTACGACAGC
>JAJYTY010000240.1 GCA_021792835.1 Pseudomonadota bacterium | reverse complement strand
AGCAGCCCGCGGCGATTCGCATGGACCGTCGATCTGACCGCCAGGACAGCGCCGGCAAGTCGTCTCGATTTCCGACTGCGTGTTCGAATGCAGAACTCGCTAAGCCGAAGCGTGGCCGCGGAGCCCCGCGCGGTTTCGCTGGACGGTTCGCAGAATTGAAAAGTTGTGCTTCGTTTCGAAGCCGCGCGGGGCTAATGCTGCCCGCCTCTGGCGGGCGCCCTTTTGGTCGGGCACGCGGTGAAGCTGCGCGCCCTCATCAACCTCACCGAAAGAGCCGGTGAGGTTGCACACATCATGCACGCCTGCGGCAGGACAAAGTCCGAGCCAAAGCGGCGCGAGGCCTTGTTGGGCCTCGCGCGAACGTGTCCGACATGGTGTCGGACGACATGTCGGACATGCCGGGCGAATCAGCGCCTAATCGGCTGATTCGCATGCGTCGGACGTGTCCGGCGCGCACGGCGCACGTGCATCGCCGCACCCATCAGCGGGTCGGATGACATTCCGGCCCTCGATTCCGGCGCACGCGACGCGCCCAGCGCGCCGCGAATTGCTGATGGGTCCGATGACGATCCGGCCGCTCGATTTCGGCGTGCGCCTATAGGGATGAGCATCCCGCTCACAGGAGCACGAAATGAAAACACCCGACGAAATCCGCGCGCGGATCGCGCGCTTGAAGCGCACGTTGGCGGTGCGCGAAAAAGCGCAGCGCGAGGCTGGGGATCGCGCGCTGCTGGCCCTCATCGACCAAGCCGGCATTCGCGTCGAAGTTGAAGCGTTGGCGCACGCGAAACTGGACGGCCGTCCCGCCGCCTCGGGGGTGCAGTCGTGAACCGCGAAATCCGCTACACCTTGCGCTTCACGACCGTTGAGTTCGAGGCGTTGAAACGGAATGCCGACGAAGCCGAAATGAGCGTCGCGACGCTCATTCGGCAGGCGCTTCGCCAGCGTGCGCAGCTGGACGCGGTGGCGAGCGAATACCGTCGCGAACTGGTAGACACCGTGCACACGGCTTTGGACGCCGCCGAGCGCAAGCAATCGGCCGATTTGCGCGTGATTGCCGAGGCACTCGGCAAGCTGTTGCCGGGAGTGCGGACGTGAGCACAGGTGCAGCAGTCTCCGAGCACGTCATCCGCCTGCGTCTGGCGCTGTTAATGGCCCTGATCGGAGCCATCGGCGGCGTGATCGCGGGCAACACGATCGAGTGGGGCGCGCTGCCGTTGCCGGCGCGCGACCGGGCAGAGCTGA
Organism: Pseudomonadota bacterium; assembly: GCA_021792835.1. Classification (GTDB taxonomy): domain Bacteria; phylum Pseudomonadota; class Gammaproteobacteria; order Burkholderiales; family Burkholderiaceae_C; genus Thiomonas_A. The sequence goes on along the minus strand of JAJYTY010000240.1, from coordinate 3,258 downwards.
CCCAGTACACCGAGGGCTATGTCCTGACGCGGGTCGGGCTGTGCCAGCACGCGGTCCGCGGCCTGCGGCCGCGTTGCGACCTGTTCAAAGGCCTGACCGCGACGCGCGTCGGGCGCGCGCTGCTGCTCCCTCGTGCGCAGCGCATCGCCGTGGTCTGGCCAGCGGCGGGCGCGATCACGCTCGCGCTGCTTACGTGGATTCTGCTCACGTGGCGAGCGGGGCGATTGCTCGCCCTCGATGCCCATGCACCGCGGGATCTGTGGGGTGATGACGCACCACGGTGAACAAGTTCCGAAAAGTTCCGAATCGGAACCATTAGCCTGAAGTTCTTCGCAATTCCTCCAGGCTGTCGGACGAAAAGTCGTTGCCAGACGGTGGGTTAGAGGCGGTTTCCAGGTTTCGACACTGTCAGAATGTAGCCATGTAACATGATTGCATCACGGTGCTGGCGGTGTACAATGCCGGCATGCACATCGACATCGTCCCGAATCGCAACTCGCGCCCGGCGTACCTGCTGCGCGAGTCCTATCGCGATGGGAAGAAGGTCAGAAAGCGCACACTGGCTAACCTTTCAGCGCTGTCAGACGCGCAGTTGATGGCGATTCGCAGCGTTCTCCAGGGGCACGCACTGGTGCCCACCGAGGCCGCATTCGCGGTGAGTTCCTCGCGCGCTCATGGTCACGTCCAAGCCGTAAGCGTAGTCATGTCACGCTTGGGGATGGCGGCGCTGCTGGGCGCTCGACCGTCGCCGGAACGCGATCGGGTGCTGGCGATGATCGCGGCGCGCATCCTCGCCCCGCACACCAAGCTGGCCACCACGCGCTGGTGGCACACCACCACGCTGGCCGAGGAGTTGGGCGTCGCCGATGCCAGCGCCGAGGATCTGTATGCGGCCATGGACTGGCTGCTGGCGCGCCAGGATCGGATTCAGAAGAAGCTCGCCAAGCGCCACCTGCACGAAGGCGGCCTGATGCTCTACGACCTGTCGTCGAGCTACTTCGAGGGCAGCACCTGTCCGTTGGCACAGCGCGGCTACAGCCGCGACGGCAAGCGCGGCACACTGCAAGTCAACTACGGCTTGCTCACCGATGCCAGCGGTTGTCCGGTCGCTATCTCGGTGTACGCGGGCAACACCGCCGATGGTCCCACCTTTCTGCCGGCTGTGCAGACCGTGCGCGAGGACTTCGGGATCGAACGGCTGGTGATGGTCGGCGATCGCGGCATGGTCTCGGCGCAGGCCATCGAGACGATGCGCCAGAGCGACGGCATCGACTGGATCACCGCCCTCAAGAGCACGTCCATCCGCGCCTTGATCGAACACGAGCACCTGCAAATGGATCTGTTCGATCAGCGCAATCTGATCGAGCTCAGCTCACCGGACTACCCCGGCGAACGCCTGATCGCCTGCCGCAACGAAGCGTTGGCGCGGAAGCGGGCGCACACGCGCGAGGACCTGCTGGTCGCCACCGAGCGCAGCCTGAGCAAGATCCAGCAGCGCGTGGACGCTGGCCGGCTCAAGGGACAGGACGCGATCGGCGTGAGCGTGGGCAAAATCATCAACCGATACCAGGTCGCCAAACACTTCGAACTGACCCTCACCGATACCGCGCTGACGTTTGCGCGCCGGCCCGAGCGCATCGCGCGCGAAGCGACACTGGACGGGCTCTACATCGTGCGCACCTCGGTGTCGGCCGAACGCCTGAGCGCGCCCGAGTGCGTGCGCAACTACAAGGCGCTGGCCAACGTGGAGCGCGCGTTCCGCTCGCTCAAGACGATCGACCTAAAGGTGCGGCCGATCCATCACCGCCTCGCCGATCGCGTGCGTGCGCACATTTTCCTGTGCATGCTCGCCTACTACATCGAGTGGCATCTGCGCGAGGCATGGCGCACGTTGTTGTTCGCCGATCCCGACACGGATGCCAAAACCACGCGCGACCCAGTGGCGCCAGCGCAGCGCTCGCCGGCCGCACAACGCAAGGCCGCCTCACGCACGCTCGGCGACGGCACCCCCGCGCACAGCTTTGCCACCTTGCTCGCCGATTTGGCGAGCATCGTACGCAACACCTGCCACGCTCCAAACGACATCCACAGCAAAGCCGCCGCCTTCCAGATCACCACCACCACCACCGCCAACGCCCAACAACAACGCGCCCTCGACCTCGCACAAGCCATCCACTTGTAGCCAGTACGCTGCATCGCGAATTCAAGACATCTGCTTGAATCAACAGCTAAATTCCACTGGTTGGTCAAAGAACTTCAGCTTAGCCCAGGACACTGACCGGAGGTGGCTGCTGTTCCCAGAACGCTCGAATTTCATGGTCCGGATCGGTAACCAACGTGATCGGAACGTCGAGCAGGAGACATGCACGATTCGCGGGCGTGTACGGTTCCCATGCAACATCTTGAACAAGCCCCGGCTTGCCATCGGAAGCGAAGGCTATCCACGCGCGCGACAACGTGCGACTGAGCGATCGCCCCGGCTCACAACCACCGCCCAAGATGGCGTCACGCGCATTGCCGAAACCCGCTGCAACATCGATGGCGTGCACGGCGCCAAACACACCGTCATAGGCAGGCGATGGCCAGTTCCATTGATAGACGTAGACCGGGTCAGCACCCCGCTGGGCCTTGCGCTCTGCCTGCATGTGCGCAAAGCGCCTGAATCCTGCATCCGTGATGATGCGTGCATAGAGCAGAAAGGGTGTCCGCGCCGACGCATGTTCGCGATAGAGCTGCCGGATCTCCGCCGCGCGGTCGCCAAACTGCTGCCTCAAGAGATCCATCAAACCCGCTTCATCCAGTGCGAAATTGGTGAAGAATAGCCCCGCGTCATCGCGGGTTGTCGAGACGATGAGGGGCACGTCCGCACTTTGAACGGGTGCAACAGGATCGAAGGCGTGCTTCGGGATATACGTGCCATCCAGGAATGGCATGAAAGCCTGAGCGCCGACCTTGGCCTGTGCCTCCAGGAGAACGGGCCAGGGGAGGGTTCTGAGCTTCGAGAGATTTCGCTGGGTCAAACCCAGCGCTGCGAGAAATGCTGCTGCTACAGCCGCTGCCGATTCCCGCTCCTGGAATCGGAGCAGTGAACCGCTCTGAATGACAGCTCGTGAGAACAGCCCCTTCGCTGCTGGCAGCGCCAGCAGCGCGCTGACTTTCCAGCCGCCGCCGGACTGGCCCCAGATCACCACGCGCTCGGGATCGCCGCCGAAGTTCTCGATGTTCTCGCGCACCCACTGCAGTCCCAGCACGAGATCG
>JAJYTY010000239.1 GCA_021792835.1 Pseudomonadota bacterium | reverse complement strand
CAGCCACAACGGGCCCCACTGCATGCCGGTGAGATCGAGTTCCTGCATGCGCAGGTCGAGGTTGCGCTGCAGGGTCTGGTAGGCCTGCTTGATCCAGTAGCCCACCGACTGCTCGCTGGAGTAGTTCGACCCCTCGTAGAAGATCCGGGACGATTCCCCCGGAGTCGACGCGGGGGTGGAGGTGGTGCTGGCTTTCATGCCTGCAATAATATTTGCCCAGGCAACTATTGCAGCGGCACCTACCAAAAACCATCATTGCTTTGTGGCATTAGACCGACAACGCCCCGCTACCAGTCCTGCACGGAGAACAGCTTGCGGTGCTCGCGGATCGCGTAGCGATCGGTCATGCCGGCGATGTAGTCGGCGATGGCGCGCAGCTGGCGCTGCTCGCGCTGGTATTCGGTGGGCAGCAGGCGCGGATCGTCGGCGTAGGCGGCGAACAGCTCGCGCAGTACCCGCGAAGCCTTGGTGGTCGAGCGCAGCACCTGCGGATGCCGGTACAGCGCGCGACGCAGCAGCTGCTGCAATTGCGCCAGCTGCTCGCGCACGGGAGCGCTGAAGCCGGCCAGCGCGGGCGCCGCTCGCACTTCCTCGGGGCTGCCGACCGCGCTGTCGCGGATGCTCGCCGCCGTGTGCTCGACGAGGTCGGCGATCAGCGCCGAGATCATGCGCCGGATGGTCTCGGCAAGCACCCGCTTCGCGGACAGCCCCGGATACGCGCGGCGCACCGCGTGCAGATGCCCGCCGAAAAAGGGCACGGTCTCGAGCTGCTCAAGCGCCAGCAGGCCCGAGCGCATGCCATCGTCGATGTCGTGGTTGTTGTAGGCGATCTCGTCGGCCAGGTTGGCCACCTGCGCCTCCAGGCTGGGCTGGCGCGAGCGCAGGAAGCGCTCGCCGACGTCGCCCAGGCGCTCCGCGTTGCGCCGCGAGCAGTGCTTGAGCACGCCTTCGCGAGTCTCGAAGCACAGGTTCAGGCCGTCGAAGGCGGCATAGCGCTCCTCCAGCCGATCCACCACCCGCAACGACTGCAGGTTGTGCTCGAAACCGCCCCCTGCCGGGTCGCGCCCGCGCATGCACGCCGCCAGTGCGTCCTGCCCGGCGTGGCCGAAGGGCGTGTGACCGAGGTCGTGGGCCAGTGCGATGGCCTCGGTGAGATCCTCGTTGAGCTGCAGCGCACGAGCGATGGAGCGCGCGATCTGCGCCACCTCGAGGCTGTGGGTCAGGCGCGTGCGGAACAGGTCGCCTTCGTGGTTGAGAAAGACCTGGGTCTTGTATTCGAGGCGCCGGAAGGCGCCGCAATGCACGATGCGATCGCGGTCGCGCTGGTAGTCGTTGCGGTCGCGCGGCGGCGGCTCGGCATGGCGCCGCCCGCGTGAGCGCGCGGGGTCGCAGGCGAAGGGGGCCAGCACGGGCTCCACGCGACTCAGGCGCTGGCGCCCAGCGCACCGTGGGCCAGCAGCGCGGCGGCGGCGGCCTCGTCCGGGGCCCCGCGCAACAGCGCCGAACCCAGCGAGTCGAGCAGCACGTAGCGCAACTCCCCGGCCTCGGCCTTCTTGTCCACGCGCATCAGCTCCAGGTAGCGCGCCACCGCCAGCTCGGGCACGCGCACCGGCAATCCGGCACGCCGCACGAGTTCGCGCAGGCGCCGCGCCGCGTCGCCGCCGAGCAGTCCGAGCCCGACCGACAGTTCCGCGGCCACCACCATGCCGGCACCGACCGCTTCGCCGTGCAGCCACTGGCCGTAGCCCATCGCCGCCTCCACCGCATGCCCGAAGGTATGGCCGAAGTTCAGCAATGCGCGCGCCGAATTCTCGGTCTCGTCGCGAGCCACCACCGCGGCCTTGATCTCGCAGCAACGCCGCACCGCATGCGCCACCGCCTGCGGCTCGAGTGCGCGCAGCGACTCCATGTGGCGCTCGAGCCATTCGAGGAATTCCAGATCGGCGATGGCGCCGTGCTTGATCACCTCGGCCAGCCCGGCGCTGAGTTCGCGCGCCGGCAGGCTGCGCAGGGTGTCGACGTCGGCCACCACCAGGCGCGGCTGGTGGAAGGCGCCGATCATGTTCTTGCCCGCCGGATGGTTGATCCCCGTCTTGCCGCCGACCGAAGAATCCACCTGCGCCAGCAGGGTGGTCGGCACCTGCACGAAGTCGACTCCGCGCATGTAGCAGGCGGCGGCGAAGCCGGTCATGTCGCCGACCACCCCGCCACCGAGCGCGAACAGCACGCTGCGGCGATCGCAATGTCGCGCCAGCAGCTCGTCGAACACGCGGTTCAGCGTGCTCCAGTCCTTGTACTGCTCGCCATCGGGCAGCACGCACAGCAGCACGCGCGCGAAATGACCGTGCAGCGCCTGCTGCAGCGCCTGCGCGTACAGCGGCGCCACCGTGGTGTTGCTGACGATCAGCGCGGTGGCACGCGGGCGCGCGACTGCGGCGAAACGGGCGGGATCGCGCAGCAGGCCGCCGCCGATCAGGATGTCATAGGAGCGCGAACCGAGTTCGACGCGAACACTGCTCATGGGCACGAGGTCTCGGCAGTCTTGCGGGCAAAGAGGCGCATTGTAGGAGTGCGCGCGCCGGGTCGCGGCGCGTGGCTCAGGCGCCGTCGCCCGCGGCGTCGTCGAGCACCCCCGCCAGCTCCAGCTGCGCCAGCACGAGCTGGGTCAGCATGGCCGGCGACGGGCGCCCCGTCTCGATGGTGAAATGCGCGACCTCGCGATACAGCGGGTCACGCTGGCGGAACAGCTCGCGAAGGCGCGCACGAGGATCCACGCCGCGCAGCAGCGGGCGCGAGCGGTCGTTGCGCATGCGATGCGCCAGTTCGTCGGGGCCGGCACGCAGGTACACCACGGTGCCGCGCTGGTGCAGCGCCCGGCGGTTGGGCTCGCGCAGCACCGCGCCGCCGCCGGTGGCCAGCACGACGCCCGGCTCGAGCGTGAGTTCGTCCAGCACCTGCTGCTCGAGGTCGCGGAAACCGGCCTCGCCGTCGCTGGCGAAGATCTCGCTGACGCTGGCGTGGCGCCGGCGCTCGATCTCGTGGTCGCTGTCGATGAAGCGCAGGCCCGTGCGCTGCGCCAGCGAACGCCCGACCGTGGTCTTCCCGGCCCCCATCAGGCCGACCAGGAAGATGCTTCGCTTCGAGCTCACGCGCTGCGGGCACCGCGGCGCGGGGGCGCCGCGGCGGCGGGCATCAGTGGTTGAGGTCCGCGTTGCTGACGATACGCGGAGTCAGGAAGATCATCAACTCGTCCTTCTGCAGGCTCTTGCTGTTGGTCTTGAACAGGTAGCCCAGCACCGGGATGTCGCCGAGCAGCGGAACCTTGTCGGTCTGCTGGGTCTCGGTCGAAGTGTAGATGCCGCCCAGCACCACGGTGCCGCCGTTCTGCACCTGCACCTGCGTGCTGACGGTGTTGGTGTTGATCGCCGGGCCATTGTTGGTGTTCTGGCCGACGCTGTCCTTGTGCACCTGCACATTCATGATGATGTTGCCGTCCGGCGTGATCTGCGGCGTCACGTCGAGGCTGAGCACCGCCTTGGCGAACTGCACCGCGGTGGCGCCGCTGGACGTGGCCTGCTGGTACGGGATCTCCGTGCCCTGCTCGATGTGCGCGGGCTGCATGTCGGCGGTGATCACGCGCGGCGCCGAGATCACCTTGCCCTTGCCATCGGCTTCCAGCGCGGACAGCTCCAGGTTGATGAAGCGGTTGGCGCCGGCGTTGAACAGGCTGATCGCCAGCGTACCCGGGTTCACGCCCGCCAGCACGGTGTTGGCGATGGTCGTGGCCGGCAGGTTCACGAACTGCGAATCGGTGAGCGTGGCGCCGGTGGCCAGGCTCTGCCCGGTTCCCTGCGCGACCCCGAGGTAATCGCCCCCCGCGGCCAGACCTGGGTTGGTGCCGACTCCAGGGACGTTGTTGTTCCAGTATCCCAGCTTGGCGCCCAGCGAACGCCCGAACTGGTCGGTGGCCTCGACGACCCGCGCCTCGATCAGCACCTGGCGCACGGGCTTGTCGATCTCGTGGATGAACTTGGCGATTTCCCGCAGCTTCGACGGAATGTCCGTGACGAAGATCTGGTTGGTCCGCGGATCCGCGATCACCGTGCCGCGCGGCGACAGGATGCGCGAGGTGTTGCTGGTGGTGGTTGCGTTGCTCAGCACCGGGTAGGGCACCGGCGCGGTGCCGGGAGCGCCCTGCTGCACCCCGCTGGTGGCGCCGGTCAGCAGCGCCACGACGGCGGCCGCGCGCTGGTAGTTGAGCTGGAAGACCTCGGTCTTCACCGGCTCGAGCTGCTGACGCGACTTCGCCGCCTCCAGTTCCGTGTGTTCACGCGCGATGATCTCCTGGCGCGGCGCGATCCACAGCACGTTGCCTTCCTTGCTCTCGCCCAGCCCCTTGGCCTGCAGGATGATGTGCAGCGCCTGATCCCACGGCACGTCCTTCAGGCGCAGCGTCAGGTTGCCATGCACCGAATCGCTGACCACGACGTTCAGGCCGGTGAAATCGGCGAACACCTGCAGACGAGAACGAACGT
>JAJYTY010000238.1 GCA_021792835.1 Pseudomonadota bacterium | reverse complement strand
ACAGATCGGCACCGTCGAGGTGCCCCAGGAGGCCTTCCTGGCCATCCTGAAAGTCGAAGACTGATCCCCTCTCCGTCCACCACGCTGCGTTCCATGGAACAACCGGCCGTCAATTTCACGCTGCTGCTTTTCGTGTTGCTGGTGGTCACCGGCGCGTTCTGGATCGCCGAACGCCTGCGCTTCGCGCGTCAGCGGGTCGGCGCGGCCGAGGCGGCAGTGTCGGCGCTGCGGCGGCGGCGCGACGAACTGCAGCAGCAGGGAATCAGGCCGGACGCGTCGCTCAGCGACGAGAACATCGCGGCCACCCGCGAGCGCCTGCTGCGCCAGCCCTGGTGGCTGGAGTGGACGGCCGGGTTGTTCCCGGTCATCGCCTTCGTGTTCGTGCTGCGTTCCTTTGTCGCCGAGCCATTCAAGATTCCGTCGGGCTCGATGGAGCCGACCCTGGTGCCCGGCGACCTGATCCTGGTGAACAAGTTCCGCTACGGGCTGCGCCTGCCGCTGGGGCACGAGCGCATCACTCCGGGCGAGGCACCGCGGCGCGGCGACGTGATCGTGTTCCGGCTGCCCAAGGATCCGGCGATCGACTACATCAAGCGCATCGTCGGACTGCCCGGCGACACGGTCTCGTACGAGAACAAGCACCTGGTGATCGACGGCAAGCCCATTTCGGAGGCGTCCGCCGGTCAGTGGTTCGACCCCTCGTCGATGACCTACTACCAGCGCTATCGCGAGGATCTGGACGGGGCCGAGCACTACATCCTGATCAATCCGCAGGCCCCGCCCTACGTGATCGGCGGCCCGGACAACTTCCCACATCGGGACGCGTGTCATTATGATGCGCAGGGTTTCGTCTGCAAGGTGCCGGCCGGCATGTATTTCGTCATGGGCGACAATCGCGACAACTCCCTGGACTCGCGCTACTGGGGCTTCGTGCCGGCGCGAAACATCGTCGGCAGGGCATTTTTCGTCTGGATGAACTTCGGCGGCCTGAAGAACATCGGGCCCATTCATTGATGCGAGCGCGGGTTCGCAACGGCCGGATCGAGCGCGGGGAAGGGGGTCACCCATGAGCCACGGGCAACGTCAACGCGGGATCACGCTGATCGGCCTGCTGTTCTGGGGTGCGCTGGTCGCCATCGGGGTCATCCTGGGCATGCAGATCGTGCCGGACTGGCAGGAGTCGCTGTCCATCCAGAATGCAGTCAACCAGGCCGCGAAGGCCGGCCCGACCGTCGGGGACATCCGCACCAAGTTCGACAAGATGGCCGAGGTGGACTACATCAGTTCCATCGGCGGCCGGGACCTGAAGATCACCAAGGTCAACGGCAGCGTCGTGGTCTCCTACGCGTACCAGAAGGAGATCCACCTCGTCGGCCCCGCATACCTGCTGCTCAAGTTCTCCGGGAAATCGCATTGATGCAGTCCCGATGCCGCGTGGCGCACCGCGCGCCGACGCGGGCTCGCGCCGCGTGGCGGCCCCATGCATGGTGAATCCGCTGGATGAACTGCAGTCGCGGCTGGAGTACCGGTTCCGCGATCCGGACCTGCTGCGCCTGGCGCTGACCCACCGCAGCCACGGCGCGCACAACAACGAGCGCCTGGAATTCCTCGGCGATGCGGCGTTGAACCTGATCGTCGCCGGGCTTCTGTTCGCCGACGGCGAGGCCGACGAGGGCCATCTTTCGTACTGGCGCGCGGCGCTGGTGCGGGAGGCCACGCTGGCCGAACTGGCGCGCGAAGCCGGGTTGGGACGCCAGCTGCTGCTGGGCGAGGGCGAGCGACGCAGCGGCGGCGAGCGCCGCGACTCGATCCTGGCCGATGCGCTGGAGGCACTGATCGGCGCGGTCTTCCTCGATGGCGGGCTCGACGCCGCCAGCGCGCTGGCGCGCCGGCTGTACGGAGCTCGGCTGCGGCAGCTCGACCTGCACGCCAGCGCGAAGGATCCCAAGACCACGTTGCAGGAACTGCTGCAGGGACGCAAGTTGCAGCTACCCTCCTATCGCGTGCTCGACACCAGCGGCCCGCCGCATGCGCAGCAGTTTGCGGTGGCGTGCGAAGTCGGGGAACTCGGACTGCAGACCCGCGGCCAGGGAGCGAGCCGCCGCGCCGCCGAACAGCAGGCGGCGCAGTCGATGATCGCGCTGCTGAGCGAGCAGGCGCCGCAGGCGGCGCGTCGTACCCGAGGGGGCAGCCATGCATCCTGAAACCGGTCCGCACGAACAGGCGCGGCGCTTCGGCACCGTGGCCATCGTCGGGCGCCCCAATGTCGGCAAGTCGACCCTGCTCAACGAGCTGGTCGGGCAGAAGATCAGCATCACCTCCGACAAGGCACAGACCACGCGCCACCGCCTGCTCGGGGTGCGCACCGAGGGCGAGGTGCAATTCGCCTTCGTCGACACTCCCGGCTTCCAGCTGCGTCATGCGCGCGCCCTCAATCGCGCGATGAATCGCACCGTGCGCGCCGCGCTCGACGAGGTCGACGTGGTGCTGTGGGTGGTCGAGGCCGGCAGCTGGACCGCCGAGGACGAACTGGTGGCGCAACTGCTGCCGCCGGGGCGCCCGGTGATCCTGGTGGCCAACAAGCTCGACCGCGTGCACGGGCGCGAGCGCCTGCTGCCGTGGCTGGCCGAGCGCGGCAAGGACCCTCGGCTGACGGAGATCGTCCCGCTGTCGGCGCGACGGCGTGCCGACGCGCAGCGCCTGCTGGGGATCATCGCTCCCCACCTTCCGCAAGGGCCGTGGGGATTCGACCCGGACACGCTGACCGATCGCAGCGAGCGCTTCCTGGCGGCCGAGATCCTGCGCGAGAAGCTGTTCCGGCTCACCGGCGACGAGCTTCCGTACAGCAGCACCGTGGTGATCGACCGCTTCGAGGTGGAAGGCCGGCTGCGTCGCATCGCCGCCAGCATCGTGGTCGAGCGCGACAGCCACAAGGCCATGGTCATCGGCAATTCGGGTGCGTCCATCCGCCGCATCGCCACCGAGGCGCGCCAGGACATGCACAAGCTGTTCGACGGCCCCGTGTTCCTCGAGGTGTGGGTGAAGACCCGCTCGGGCTGGGCCGACGACCAGGCTGCGGTGCGCGCCTTCGGCTACGAGGACTGAATGCGGCGATGGCGCGCAGTCGCACGCCCGCGCGCATCGAACGCGCCCACGACGAGCCGGCCTTCGTGCTGCATTCGCACGCGTGGCGCGAGAGCAGCCTGATTCTCGACGTGTTCAGTCGCCACCATGGGCGGGTCGCGCTGGTGGCCAAGGGGGCCAAGCGCCCGCATTCGCAATTGCGTACCGTGCTGCTGGGTTTTTCGCCCTTCGCCGCGAGCTGGAGCGGGCACGGGGAGGTGCGCACCCTGACCCGCGCCGAATGGAGTGGCGGAGTGGCCCCGCTGGCCGGGCTTTCGCTGCTGTGCGGCTTCTATTTCAACGAGCTGCTGATGCGCTTGCTGCCGCGCGAGGATCCGCACGAGGCGCTGTTCGACGCCTATCGGCAGGCGCTGTCCCGATTGGGCGAGGGGGCCTACGCGACACGCCAGCAGGTCGAGCCGCTGCTGCGCGGCTTCGAGATGGAGCTGCTGCGCGAACTCGGGCACCTGCCGCCGCTGGACCGGCTCAGCCACAGCGGTGAGTCGCTGCATGACGATGCGTTGTACATCGTCGACCCGCAGCGCGGGGTGCTCGAGCAGGTGGACGAGGACCCGGCATCGGCGATCCCCGGCGCGCAACTGCGCGCGATCGCCGAGGCGCGCTGGCAGCAACCGGGGGCGCTGCGCGGGGCCAAGGTGCTGATGCGCGAATTGCTTGGCTATCATCTCGGTTCGCAGCCGCTGCGCACGCGCCAGCTGCTGATCGACCTGCACCAGCTATGAATCCCCTCGTCGTACCGGCGCCACGCGGCCCCCTGCTGGGGGTGAACATCGACCACGTGGCCACGCTGCGCAATGCGCGCGGCGGCAGCTTCCCGGATCCGGTGCAGGCCGCGCTGCATGCGTTGCGCGGCGGCGCCGACATCATCACCTTCCACCTGCGCGAGGATCGCCGCCACATTCGCGACGACGACGTGCGGCGACTGCGCGAGCAACTGGGCGTGCCGCTGAATTTCGAGTCGGCGGTGACGCCGCAGATGCTCGACATCATCGAGCACGCGCGCCCGCCCATGGTGTGCCTGGTTCCCGAGCGCCGGCAGGAACTGACCACCGAGGGCGGCCTGGACGTGCGCGGCCAGTTCGAGCGCGTGCGCGATGCCTGCGCGCGCCTGGCCGCCTGCGGCTGCCGGGTCTCGCTGTTCATCGAGGCCGACCCGGCGCAGATCGAGGCGGCGGCGGCCAGCGCGGCGCCGTGCATCGAACTGCACACCGGAGCCTTCGCGAATGCCGTCGAGGCCGGCGACGAAGCCGCCTCGGCGCGCCATCTGGCGCGCATCCGCGACGGCATCGAGCAGGCCGCCGCCGCCGGGCTGCAGACCAACGCCGGTCACGGATTGACGCTGCAGAGCACGCCGACGCTTGCGGCCATGCGGCGGGTGCGCGAGCTGCACATCGGACATGCG
>JAJYTY010000237.1 GCA_021792835.1 Pseudomonadota bacterium | reverse complement strand
CCTCGATCCTGGTGTTGCTGCAGGTCGCGCAGGCGCTGCAGTGCTCGCTGGCCGAACTGCTCGGCGACGTCACCGCATCGTCGCCCGAATGGCTGCTGATCCGCGAACTCCTCGAGCACCGCGACGAAGCCACGCTCAAGCGCGTGCGCGCCCAGGTCGGCGAAATGCTGGGCACCGGCGGGGACAACGCGGCGCGCAGCTCGCGGGTGGCACTGATCGGCTTGCGCGGCGCCGGCAAGAGCACGCTGGGGCGCATGCTGGCCGAGGACCTGGGCTTCGCCTACATCGAACTCAGCCGCGAGATCGAGAAGTTCGCCGGCTGCAGCGTCGCCGAGATCCAGTCCCTGTACGGCATGAATGCCTACCGGCGCTACGAGCGGCGCGCGCTGGAGGAGACCGTGCAGCTGTATGCCGAGGCCGTGATCGCCACACCCGGTGGCCTGGTGTCGGAACCCGCGACCTTCAACCTGCTGCTGGCGCACTGCACCACGGTCTGGCTGAAGGCGACCCCGCAGGACCACATGCAGCGGGTGATCGCGCAGGGCGACCTGCGGCCGATGGCCGCCAGCGCGGAGGCCATGGCCGACCTGCGCACCATCCTGGCCGGGCGCGAGCCCTTCTACGCCAAGGCCGAATTCTCGCTGGACACCAGCGAACAGGCGCTGCAGCCGACCTTCCTGGCACTGCGCGCCCTGGTGCGCGAAGCACTGCACGTGCCGAACTGAGGCTGTGTACCTTGCCCGGGCGAGCCGGCCGCAGCAAGGTCCGGCCGCGCCGCTTCCACGGAGATCCCCCCTATGCCCGATACCCTTTCGATCCTGAACCATTCCCCCGGCGTGGCCGAGGTGCGCATGGCACGCCCGCAGGTCTTCAACGCCTTCGACGAGGCGATGATCGGTGAACTCGACGCCGCCTTCGCGCAGCTTGCCGCCGACACCGCGGTGCGGGTGATCGTGCTGGCGGGCGAAGGCCGGCATTTCAGCGCCGGCGCCGACCTGAACTGGATGCAGCGCGCCAGCCAGGCCGACGAGGCGTGGAACCTCGCCGACGCCCGTCGCTTCGCCGCGCTGCTGCAGCGCATCGATACCTGCGCCAAGCCCACCGTGGCGCGCATCCAGGGCGCCGCGCTGGGCGGCGGTTTCGGGCTGGCCTGCGTGTGCGACATCGCCATCGCCGGCGCCGATGCCAGCTTCGCCGTCAGCGAGGCGCGTTTCGGCATCCTGCCCGCGGTGATCGGCCCCTATGTGGTCAACGCGGTGGGCAGGCGCCAAGCGCGCCGCCTGGCGCTGAGCACGCGGCGCATCGGCGCCGCCGAGGCGCTGGCCATCGGGCTGGTGCACGAGGTGGTCGCCGCCGACGCACTGGACGAGGCGGTGCAGCGCACGCTGGCCGAACTGCTGCAGGGCGGGCCGAACGCGCAACGCGAGATCAAGCAGTTGTTCGCCGCGCTGCAGGTCGGGCCGGTGGGCCCGGAGGTGGTCGAACTGACCGCGCGCACCATCAGCCGCGTTCGCGCCACCGACGAGGCCCGCCAGGGCTTCGCGGCATTCATGGCCAAGCAGCCGGCGCCCTGGGTGCCACGCTGAAGCGCGAAGCGGGGGCCGCCCCAAGCTTTCCCGGCCCCCGGGGGGCGGGACGGGCATCGCCCGGCCCTGGGGGCGGTCCCGAGAAAGCGCAGGGCCGCCCCAAGCTTTCTCGACCCCCTTGGGGGGCGGGCCGGGCATCGCCCGGCCCTGGGGGCCGTCCATCCATCAATGACAAGGTGAGTCGGGGGTGCCGGGGTCGCTGGCCAGGGCCTCGCGCCACACGCGCAGCGGCACGTAGGTGCGCAGGCGCTGCAGCAGGCAGTCGGTGACCGCGTCGCCGACCTCGTGGCCGACGAAAGGCAGCACGTCGGCGGTGACGTCGGCGCCCAGGCGCACCAGATGCTCGGCGGCCTCGATGGTCAGGCCGTAAGGCATCACCGCATCGCGCTTGCCGTGCAGCAGGTGCAAGGTCGTGCCCGCGGTGGCGCGCCGGGGCAGGCGCGCGAAACGCCCGCCGATGCTGACCACGCGCCCGGCCGGCGCGTCGCGGTCGCGCGTGGACTCCAGCGCCATGATGCCGCCCTGCGAGAAGCCGACCAGCGCGGTCTGCGCCACCGTCGCGCCGGTCTCGCGCTGCCAGTGGCGCACCGTGTCGAGAAAGACCGGCAGCGCCTCGGCCACCCGCTCGACACGATTGTCCTCGTCCACTCCCTGCACGGCGAACCACTGGTAGCCGCGGCCGGTCGCGCAGACCTGCGGCGAACGCACGCTGACCACGCAGGCCTGCGCGAACTCATCGGCCAGCCTGCGGCCCAGCGGCTGCATGTCGCGCTCGTCGGCCCCGAAGCCGTGGAACAGCAGCACGAGTTGCTGCGCGGGACCTTCGGGGCGTGCGATGACGAGGCTGTGGGACATCAGGTCGATCTCGTTGACTGCGGCCGGCGACACCTGCGCGGCAGCGCGCCGGGCGCACCCCGGCCCTGGGGGCGCTCAGGACAGCGTCCACGCATCCATGCTCAGCATGCCATAGTGCACTCCGCCATGCCAGCGACGCGGCCGCAAGGCCTCGCCGGCGGCGCCCAGCGACCAGTGCAGCGGCAGCAGGTGTTCGTCGCTCGGGTGGGCGCGCCGCGCCTGCGGCGCGCGTTCACGCCAGTCGAGCAGCGCGGCGGTGTCGCCGCGGGCGATGGCCTCCTCGACCCAGATGGCGAATTCCCGCACGTAGTCCTCGGGGGCGTCGTCCACCGTCGCCCCGGCCCGGAATTCATGCAGGTTGTGGGTGAGGCTGCCGCTGCCCAGCAGCAGCACCCCCTGCTCGCGCAGCGGCGCCAGCAAGCTGCCCAGGCGCCAGGCGCCGGCGGCGTCCAGCGGCCACGGCATCGACAGCGGGACCACCGGGATGTCGGCCTGCGGGAACATCAGCTGCAGCGGCACCCACACGCCGTGGTCGAGTCCGCGCCGCGCGTCGAGCGCGGCGGGCAGGCCAGCCTCCTGCAGCAGCGCGACCACCTGCGCCGCCAGCTCCGGGGCGCCCGGCACCTCGTAGCGCAGGCGCTGCAGCGCCGGGTCGAAACCATGGAAGTCGTGCAGGGTCGGCGGGCGCGGGCTCGCTCCCGCGGCGATGCCGCGGGTCATCCAGTGCGGAGACCAGGCCAGCACGGCGCGCGGGCGACCCTGGCGCAGCAGCTCGCGCCCCAGATCGGCCAGCATCGGCGCCGCGCTGCCCGGCTCCAGCGGCAGCATCGGCGAGCCATGCGAAACGAATACCACCCCACCACCATCCGGCATGATCCCGACTCCGGGTTTCAGGACTTCTTCGCCTCGCGCTCGGCCTGCAGCGTCGCCGCCACCGCCGGACGCTGCGCCACGCGCTGCACATAGGCCTGCAGCACGGGCCAGCGATCCAGCTCGATGCCCACGTACGCGCACCAGCTGAGCACCGTGAACAGGTAGGCATCGGCCACCGTGAAGGTCGAACCCATCAGGTAGTCGCGCCCCGCCAGCGACTGCGCCAGATAGTCGAAGCGGCCCTGCAGGCGCTGCTTCTGCGCATCCTTCACCGCGTCCGGGGACTGCGGGTTGAACAGCGGGCTGAACTGCTTGTGCAGTTCCGTCGAGATGAAGTTCAGCCACTCCTGCAGGCGGTAGCGCTCCAGGGTGCCGTTGGCCGGGGCCAGCCCGGACTCGGGCTTGCGGTCGGCCAGGTACTGCACGATGGCCGGGCCCTCGGTGAGCACCGAGCCGTCGTCGAGTTGCAGCACGGGCACGTAGCCCTTCGGGTTGACGCTGCGGAAGTCCCCGCCGTCCTGCATGGTCTTGTTGGCCAGGTCGACCTTCACGGTCTGCGCCGGCAGGCCGAGTTCATGCAGCACGATGTGCGGGGACAGCGAGCAGGCGCCGGGGGAGAAGTACAGTTTCATGGCGAGGTTCTCCGGGAATCGTGGAAACAGGACAGGGATGGGGCTTCAGGACGAGCTGCGCACGCCTTCGACGTCCACGCGCACCCGCACCTTGTGACCGATGCCGGCGGAGAACGCGTCGATTCCGAAAGCCGTGCGGTCGATCACCGTGGTGGCGACGAATCCGCTGAGATAGCCACCCCAGGGCTTGGGCAGGTACGACACCTCGCCGGCACCGATCAGGTGCACGCGGAAGGCCACCGGACGCGTCACGCCATGCAGCGTCAGTTCGCCGTGCAGCACGCCGCCGCGACGGCCGTGCGGCACGTAGCGGGTGCCGACGAAGTGCATGGTCGGGTATTTCGCGGCGTCGAGGAACTCGGCGCCGAGCACATGCTCGTTGCGCAACGGCATGAAGGTGTCGAGGCTGTTCACCTGGATCGTGATGTCGGCCTTGCAGGCCTTCGGGTCACGCGGATCGAAGGTATAGCTGCCGGCAACCTTGCTGAACACGCCGGTGACCAGCGCGACGCCGGCGTGGCCGATGGTGAACTGCGCCCCGGAATGGTCGGGGTCGATGGTGTAGCTGCCGGCCGGATTGGAATGCAGCTGCGCGTAGGCCTGC
>JAJYTY010000236.1 GCA_021792835.1 Pseudomonadota bacterium | reverse complement strand
TGTTCCTTGCGGTACTTGCGCCGCGCGGGTTGCATCATGACGGTTCTCCTTGCTTGGCCGGCGCAGCCGCGCCTTCCGGTTTGCTCACTTTGCGCACGCGGCGATCGGGCGCGCCGGCGCCGGCGCCAGCGCCTTCGCCACGGCGCGGTCCGCGGCGCGCACCCGGGCGCTCGTCACGGCGCGGGCGGCGCTCCGGCTCGGCCGCCTCGGCGGCCTTCTGCGCCAGCGCTCCGCGACCCAGGGTGTCGCCCTTGTAGACCCACACCTTGACGCCGATCACGCCATAGGTGGTCTTGGCCTCGGAAAAGCCGTAGTCGATGTCGGCCCGCAGCGTCTGCAGCGGCACGCGGCCCTCGCGGTACCACTCGGTACGCGCGATCTCGATGCCGTTCAGGCGCCCGGAGGACATGATCTTGATGCCCTGCGCGCCCAGGCGCATGGCGTTCTGCATCGCGCGCTTCATCGCGCGGCGGAACATGATGCGCTTTTCCAGCTGCTGGGTGATCGAGTCGGCGATCAGCTTGGCATCGATCTCGGGCTTGCGCACCTCCTCGATGTCCACCGCCACCGGCACGCCCAGGCGGCGCGTCAGCTCGGCCTTCAGCGCCTCGATGTCCTCGCCCTTCTTGCCGATCACCACGCCCGGACGCGCGCTGTAGATCGTGATGCGGGCATTCTTCGCCGGGCGCTCGATGACGATGCGCGAGACCGAAGCGGCCTTGAGCTTCTTCGCCAGGTACTCGCGGACCTCGATGTCCTCGTTGAGCATCTTGGCGAACTGGGCGCCGCCGGCATACCAGCGCGACGACCAGTCGTGCGTGACGGCCAGACGGAAACCGGTCGGGTTGATTTTCTGTCCCATCTCGAATCCTCAGTTTCCGACGGTGATGTAGATGTGGCAGGTCGGCTTGCTGATGCGGTTGCCGCGGCCCTTGGCGCGCGCGGAGAAGCGCTTCAGCGTGGCCCCCTGCTCGACCATGATCGACTTCACGCGCAGCTCGTCGATGTCGGCCCCGTCGTTGTGCTCGGCGTTGGCGATCGCCGACTCGAGCACCTTGCGGATGATCAGCGCGGCCTTCTTCGGCGTGTAGGCCAGGATGTTCAGGGCGTGGTCGACCTTCTTGCCGCGAATCAGGTCGGCGACAAGCCGACCCTTCTGCTCGGAAAGGCGCACGCCGCGGAGTGTGGCTCGTGTTTCCATGGTCTTTACTTCTTCGCTTTCTTGTCCGCGGGGTGACCCTTGAACGTGCGCGTGAGCGCGAACTCACCGAGCTTGTGCCCGACCATCTGCTCGGTCACGTACACCGGCACGTGCTGGCGGCCGTTGTGCACGGCGATGGTGGCCCCGATGAATTCGGGGAGCACGGTGGAACGGCGCGACCAGGTCTTGATCGGCTTCTTGTCCTTGGAGGCCAGCGCGTGGTCGACCTTGCGCACCAGGTGCGCGTCGCAGAACGGGCCCTTCTTGAGAGAACGTGTCATTGCTGTGCCTTCCGCTTACTTTTTCCGGCGCGAGACGATCATGCCCTGGGTCCGCTTGTTGGAGCGCGTGCGGTACCCCTTGGTCGGGGTGCCCCACGGGCTGACCGGAGTGCGGCCCTCGCCGGTGCGGCCCTCGCCGCCGCCGTGCGGGTGGTCGATCGGGTTCATCGCCACGCCACGCACCGTCGGGCGGATGCCCTTCCAGCGCTTGGCGCCAGCCTTGCCGTACTGGCGCAGGCTGTTTTCCTCGTTGCTGACCTCGCCGATGGTGGCGCGGCATTCGACATGCACCCTGCGCACTTCGCCCGAACGCAGGCGGACCTGCGCGTAGACTCCTTCGCGGGCCATCAGCACGGCCGAGCCACCGGCCGAACGGATCATCTGCGCACCCTTGCCGGCGATGAGCTCGACGCAGTGGATGGTCGAGCCCACCGGGATGGCGCGGATCGGCAGGCAGTTGCCGGCACGGATCGGCGCTTCCGAGCCGCTGAGCAGCTGAGTGCCCACCTCGACCCCGCGGGGGGCGATGATGTAGCGGCGCTCGCCGTCGGCGTAGCACAGCAGCGCGATGTGCGCGGTGCGGTTCGGGTCGTACTCGATGCGCTCGACGCGCGCCGGGATGCCGTCCTTGTCACGCCGGAAGTCGATCACCCGGTAATGATGCTTGGCGCCGCCTCCGCGGTGGCGCACCGTGATGTGACCGTTGTTGTTGCGACCGGCATTTTGCTTCTGCGGCTCGAGCAGGCTCTTTTCCGGGGCGCCCTTGTGCAGGTGCTTGTGCACCACCTTGACCACGGCACGACGACCTGCCGAGGTCGGTTTGACCTTGACGACTGCCATTTCAGACACCCTCCTGGGCGAAATTCAGCTCCTGACCGGCAGCCAGGCTCACGTAGGCCTTGCGCACGTTCGAGCGCTTGCCAGTGCCGCGCGCATTGCGCTTGACCTTGCCGGCCTGGTTCAGCACGCGCACCGCCGTGACCTGCACCTTGAAGAAACCTTCCACGGCGGCCTTGATCTCGTCCTTGGTTGCGTCGGGAAGCACGCGGAACGCGACCTGGTTGGTCTTGTCGGCCAGCATCGTGGCCTTTTCCGAGATGATCGGCGCGACCAGCACCTGCATCAGGCGTTGTTCTTGGGTCTGTTGCCGGCTCATGACAGCATCTCCTGCAGCTTGCTGAACGCACCCTTGGAGATCAGCACGTTCTTGTAATAGATCAGCGACAGCGGATCCATGTAGCGCGGCTCCACCAGCAGCACGTTGGGCAGGTTGCGCGCGGCCAGCATCAGCTTCTCGTCGATGGACTCGGCGATGTACAGCACCGACTGCAGGCCCAGGGCCTTGAGCTTGTCGGCCAGCAGCTTGGTCTTCGGCGCATCCACGGCGAGTTCGTCGACCACCGTGACGCGGCCCTCGCGAGCCAGTTGCGACAGGATCGAGCGCATGCCGGCCCGGTACATCTTCTTGTTGATCTTCTGCGTGAAGTTCTCTTCGGGGCCGTTCGGGAAGATGCGGCCGCCGCCACGCCACAGCGGCGAACTGGTCATGCCGGCGCGCGCGCGGCCGGTGCCCTTCTGCCGCCACGGCTTGCGCGTCGAGTGGCGCACGTCGGTGCGATCCTTCTGCGCGCGCGTGCCCATGCGGGCGTTGGCCTGGTAGGCGATGACGATCTGGTGGATCAGCGCCTCGTTGTACTCGCGCCCGAAGATCGTGTCGGGCGCATCGAAGGCGGCGCCCTGCGCGCCGTCGGCAGCGATGTATTGCAATTGGGTCATGCCTGCACTCCCGCCTTCTTCACCGCCGGGCGCAGGGTCACGCAACCGGAGTCGGCGCCGGGCACGGCGCCCTTGACCATGATCAGCTCACGAGCCTCGTCGACCCGCACCACCTCGAGGTTCTGCACCGTCACGTTGACGCCGCCGAGGCGTCCGGACATGCGCTTGCCGGGAAACACGCGGCCGGGATCCTGCGCCATGCCGATCGAGCCGGGGGCGCGGGTGGTCACCGAGTTGCCGTGGGAGGCGCGGTTGGACGAGAAGTTGTGGCGCTTGATGGCGCCGGCATAGCCCTTGCCGATGCTGACGCCGCGCACGTCGACGTGCTGGCCCACCGCGAACAGGCTGGCGGGCAGCTTGGCGCCCGGCTGGTAGGAGGCCGCGACCTCCGCCGGCACGCGGAACTCGGCCAGCACCTTGGCCGGCTCGACGCCGGCCTTCGCCAGATGACCAGCCTCGGCCTTGTTGATGCGGGAGGGCTTGGCGGCTCCGAACGCCACCTGGATGGCGGTGTAGCCGTCCTTGTCGGACTGGCGCACCTGCGCCACGGCGTTGCGGGAGACGTCCAGCACGGTCACGGGGATCGACACCCCGTCGTCGTTGAACACCCGCATCATGCCGACCTTGCGCGCGACAAGGCCGAGTGCTTGCGTACTCATTGTTCGCTCCATGCCGGCTGCGATTGGCCGGCTGACGTTGATGCAGCCCTCCCGCCGGAGCGGGTCGGGGCGTATTCCTGCTGCAGTCCTGCTGCCAGGCGCTGCAATCCCGAAAATTCCCGGGGGCAAAGCGCCGAAAAGCCGCTGAGTATAGCCGATGCCTTTCGGCTTGGCTATGCCCGGCGGCCCGCGGCCCTTATTGCAGCTTGATCTCCACGTCCACGCCGGCCGGCAGGTCCAGCTTCATCAGCGCGTCGACGGTCTTGTCCGTCGGGTCGACGATGTCCATCAGGCGCTGGTGGGTGCGGATCTCGAACTGGTCGCGCGAAGTCTTGTTGACGTGCGGCGAACGCAGGATGTCGAAACGCTGCAGACGCGTGGGCAGCGGAACCGGGCCCTTGACGATCGCGCCGGTACGCTTGGCGGTATCGACGATTTCCAGCGCCGACTGGTCGATCAGGCGATAGTCGAAGGCCTTCAGGCGGATGCGGATCTTCTGGTTTTGCATGATGGTTCCAAAGAGCGTTGTGGCCGGGCTGCGCCCTGCCGGGTGGTGTTACTCGATGATCTTGGCGACGACGCCGGCGCCGACGGTACGACCGCCCTCGCGGATGGCGAAGCGCAGGCCTTCTTCCATGGCGATGGGGGCGATGAG
>JAJYTY010000235.1 GCA_021792835.1 Pseudomonadota bacterium | reverse complement strand
TTCGGCATGCTCCTCGGGGACGTTGCGCATCTCGAAGATCCCCGCCTGCTTGCCCTCGACCAGGAACAGCGTGCGCTGGTCGATGCGCGCGGTGATGGTGGCGGTGACGCAGACCTCGATGACCCCCTCGGCCAGTTGCTGCGACTCGACGTTCATCTGCACGTCCACGGTCGGCTGCGCCTGTTCCAGAAGGATCTGCGGGGAATTGGGTTGTTCCAGCGAGAGATCCTTGAGATAACAACGCTGCAACGCGAACATCGGTTGCCGCTCCTGGGCGGCTTCCGCGGGTTGGGGGGTGCTCATGCAGGCAGACTCCTGGCTAGGTTGAATGGCACTCGGGGCATCGGGACACGGCGCGCCCGGGCGACGCACCGCCGCGACGTGCCGCGATGCCCAGGCATTGTAGGAGGGGGAGCCCCGACCCCGAGCCGCGAACGAGCTTGCAGGCCCGCACCGTCCGGCGCGCGCGGCTGACGGCGCCGGCTGGCGCGGCGCGCGGGGCGCTTGCGCTCAGGCTGCCGCGCGGCCGCCCTGCAGCAGCGGCTGCAGGCCGCCGGATGCATCCAGCGCGTACAGTTCGTCGCAGCCGCCGACATGGGTGTCGCCGATGTAGATCTGCGGCACCGTGCGCCGGCCGGTCTCGCGCATCATGGTCGCGCGCGCCTGCGGGTCGAGGTCGATGCGCAGTTCCTCGATGTGCTCGACGCCGCGTCGCCGCAGCAGGTCCTTGGCACGCAGGCAATAGGGGCAGATCGCGGTGGTGTACATGCGCACGGGGGGCATCGACATGCTGGATTCTCCTTGGCTGGCGGGGATCGGCGGGCGGCCGTTCAGCCCTTCTCCACCGGCAACCCGGCGTCGCGCCACGCGCGCAGGCCGCCGCTGACCGGCAGCGCTCGCTCGTAGCCGAGCTTGCGCAGGGTCGCCGCCGCGCGGGATGCGCGCGCGCCGCTCTGGCACATCAGCAGCACCGGCAACTGCTTGTTCTTCGGCAATTCGGCGGCGCGCTTCTCGAGTTCTCCGACAGGAATGTTGCGCGACCCGGTGCAGTGCCCTGCCGCATGCTCGCCGGGCTCGCACACGTCGATCATCACGCCCTTCTCACGGTTCATCAGGCGAACCGCCTCGGCCGCCGTCACGCCACCGGAGCCACCGCCGCGCGAAAACGAGGTCCACAGCAGCATGCCGCCGGAGATCACGGCCACGGCGATCAGCGCGAGGTTGTCGATGATGAACTTCAAGTTGAACTCCGAGGTGTATGTGACGCGAATCCCCCATTCTAGGAACTTCGGCGCGCAGACGTGCGCGCCGGTCGCCCGACACGGCTCCACTACGATAGAGGACTTCGCGTGCCGCGGCGCGCCCCGGTTTCCCATCCGCATGCGCGCCGAGGGCGCGCCCATATCTCACACCATGCACAAGCTCGTCATGATTCGCCACGGCGAATCGACCTGGAACCAGGAAAACCGCTTCACCGGCTGGGCCGACGTCGACATCACCGAAAAGGGCATCGCGGAGGCACGCCGCGCCGGACGCATGCTGAAGGCCCACGGCCTGGACTTCGACGTCGCCTACACCTCGGTGCTGCGCCGCGCGGTGCGCACGCTGTGGCTGTGTCTCGACGAAATGGACCGCATGTGGCTGCCCACCGTGCACAGCTGGCGGCTCAATGAACGTCACTACGGCGCGCTGCAGGGGCTGAACAAGGCCGAGACGGCGGCCCGCTACGGCGAGCAGCAGGTGATGAACTGGCGTCGCAGCTACGACGTGCGCCCGCCGCTGATGGACGAGTCGCACCGCCATGAACTGGCGGCCGACCCGCGCTACGCGCGGGTCAATCCGGCCGAACTGCCGCTGGCCGAGTGCCTGAAGGACACCGTGCACCGCGTGCTGCCGCTGTGGGAGGAATCGCTCGCGCCGGCGATCCGCGCCGGACGCCGCGTGCTCGCCGTGTCGCACGGCAACTCGATGCGCGCCATCGTCAAGCATCTGGACGGCATCTCCGACGCCGACATCGTCGGGTTGAACATTCCCAATGGCGTCCCGCTGGTGTACGAACTCGACGCCGAGCTCAAGCCGATCCGCCGCTACTACCTCGAGGAACCCGCGCAACAGGCCTGAAACCGGCCCCTCGACGCGACACGGCGCGCCAGGCGGGTCCCCGGGCCCTATACTTTCGCGGCATTCGAGGAACACCGCATGGCAGGCAAATTCAAAATCGCGGCATGGGTCGGCGCCGGCGTGCTGACAGGCGCGCTGGCAACCCTGCAGCTGCAGGCGATGGCGCGCGGCTCGGCTTCGCCGCTTCCGCTGCAGGAACTGCAGCAGTTCGCCGCTGTCTACGGCTTGATCAAGGCCGACTATTTCGAGCCCGTGCAAGGCAGGAAGCTGGTGCACGACGCGATCAACGGCATGGTCAACGGCCTTGATCCGCATTCGGAATATCTGGATGTCAAGGATTACAAGGAATTTCGCGAGAGCACCAGCGGCAAGTTCGTCGGGGTGGGCATCGAGATCGCGCCCAAGGACGGCTTGATCGAGGTGGTCTCGCCGATCGAGGGTTCGCCCGCGGCACATGCCGGGATCGAGGCCGGCGATCTGATCACGCGCATCGACGACACCTCCGTGAAGGGCCTGCCGCTGGACAAGGCGGTCAAGCTGATGCGCGGCAAGCCGGGTACCAAGGTCAGCCTGACCCTGATGCGCAAGAATCCCAGCCGCACCCTCACGCTGGTCGTGACCCGCGAGGAAATCCACGTCGAGAGCGTGCGCGGGCGCATCGTGCAGCCGGGCTACGCGTGGGTGCGCATCAGCCAGTTCCAGTCGGAGACCCTGCCCGAGTTCGTGTCGAAGCTCGACGCCTTCTACAAGCAGGACCCGAAGCTCAAGGGAGTCGTGCTGGACCTGCGCAACGACCCTGGCGGCCTGCTGGAGAGCGCCGTGGGCGTCGCATCGGCCTTCCTGCCGCCCGACGCCGCCATCGTGTCCACGCGCGGCCAGATTCCCGAGGCCAACGTGACCTACCGCAACACGCCCAGCGATTACTCGCGGGTGGTCGGCGAGGATCCGCTGGCCTCGCTGCCGGCGGCGGTCAAGTCGGTTCCGCTGGTGGTGCTGGTCAACGGCGGCTCGGCATCGGCCTCGGAGATCGTCACCGGAGCCTTGCAGGACTACAAGCGTGCCAGCGTGATGGGCGAGCCGACCTTCGGCAAGGGATCGGTGCAGACCGTATTGCCGCTGGGCCCCGACACGGCCCTCAAGCTGACGACGGCGCGCTACTACACCCCCAACGGCGAGTCGATCCAGGCGCGCGGCATCACGCCGAACTACATGGTAGGCCCGCTGCCCAGCGGCGACCCCTACGCCGCGCTGCGCATGCGCGAGGTCGACTACAAGAACCAGATCGGCACCGGCAAGCTGTCCGCCAGTTCGCCGCAGATCGAGCGCGAACTGCAGCGCCAGGAGGAGGCGCGCCGCGAACTGGAAGCGGCGATCGAGAAGGATCCGGCCAGGTTCCCCAAGCTGCCGGCCTACGGCAGCAAGCAGGACTGGCAGCTGGAGCAGGCGTTGAACCTGCTGCAGCACAAGGCCGTGGTCACCGAACCCGCCGCGAAGACGGTGGCCAGCACGCCTGCGGCGCAGTCCTCGGCGGCGCGCCCGGAGGCGAAGCCGTCCGAGCCGGCGCATTCGCATTGACGCAGCGAGTCCGGCAAGCCCGGGCTCCGAACGTGCCCGCGCGATGAACGACGCCGAGTTGCTGCGCTATTCGCGCCATATCCTGCTCGACGCGATCGGCGTCGAAGGCCAGCAGCGCATCCTCGACTCGCACGCGGTGGTGCTGGGGGCCGGCGGGCTGGGTTCGCCGGTCGCGCTGTACCTGGCCGGCGCCGGCGTCGGGCGCATCACGCTGGTCGACGACGACACGGTGGATGCCACCAACCTGCAGCGCCAGATCGCGCACACCGAGCAGCGCATCGGCTTGGCGAAGGTGGAGTCGGCGCGCATCGCGATGCAACAGATCAATCCGCAGCCGCGCATTGACTGCGTGGCGCGCCGCGCCGACTCCGCGCTGCTCGACGAATTGCTGGCCGACGCCTCGGTGGCGCTGGATTGCAGCGACAACTACGCCACCCGCCACGCACTCAATGCGGCCTGCGTGCGCCGGCGCGTGCCGCTGGTCAGCGGCGCGGCAATCGGATTCGACGGCCAGGTCGGGGTGTTCGACACACGCGACGGCGAACACGGTCCCGGGCCCTGCTACGCCTGCCTGTTCCCGCCCGACGCGGCGGTCGAGGAGGTGCGCTGCGCCGTCATGGGCGTGATCGCGCCGCTCGTCGGCGTGGTCGGCAGCCTGCAGGCGCTGGAGGCGCTGAAGCTGCTGGCCGGCGCCGGGCGCAGCCTGGCAGGTCGATTGCTGCTGATCGACGCGCTGGACATGGATGTGCGACTGATGAGCCTGCCGCGCAATCCCGACTGCCCCGTTTGCGGGCGGCGCGACACCGTCTGAAATCCCGGCCCCCCGGGGCACGCGCTTCAGGCGAGTTCGACGCGAGGTACGCGACTGGCCGCCAGCACG
>JAJYTY010000030.1 GCA_021792835.1 Pseudomonadota bacterium | reverse complement strand
GTGGATCTCGTCAATGAACAGGATCACGCGGCCCTGCTCCTGGCTCACTTCCTTCAGCACCCCCTTGAGGCGCTCCTCGAAGTCGCCGCGGTACTTGGCACCGGCCAGCAGGCCGGCCATGTCCAGCACCAGCACGCTCTTGTTCTTCAGGCTCTCGGGAACCTCGCCGGCGACGATGCGCTGCGCCAGCCCCTCGACGATCGCGGTCTTGCCCACGCCCGGCTCGCCGATCAGCACCGGATTGTTCTTGGTGCGCCGCTGCAGCACCTGGATGGTGCGGCGGATCTCGTCGTCGCGCCCGATCACCGGGTCGAGCTTGCCCTGGCGCGCGCGTTCGGTCAGGTCCAGGGTGTACTTCTTCAGCGCCTCGCGCTGCTGCTCCGCGTCGGCGCTGTCCACGCTCTGGCCGCCGCGCACCGCGTCGATCGCCGCCTCCAGGCTCTTGCGGCTCAGCCCCGCCTCGCGCGCCAGGCGCCCGGCGTCGCCCTTGTCGTCGCCCAGGGCGAGCAGGAAGGTCTCGCTGGGGATGAACTGGTCGCCGCGCTTGCTGGCCTCCTTGTCGGCCAGGTTCAACAGATTGCCCAGTTCGCGGCTGGCCTGGATGCTGCCGCCGGTTCCCTGCACCTGCGGCAGCCGGCCGAGCGCCTGCTGCACCGCTGCCTGCAGCCCCTGCACGTTCACTCCGGAGCGAGCCAGCAGCGCCTTCGGCCCGTCTTGCTGCAGCATCGCGGCAAGCAGGTGCACGGGCTCGATGTACGGGTTGTCGGCCGCCGCCGCAAGCGATTGGGCGTCGCCGAGGGCCTCCTGGAACTGCGTGGTCAGTTTGTCGAAGCGCATGGATTTCTCCGTGGGTACCGGATGAAGATGCGGAACTCGCCGGTGTTTTCAAGGCCTGTGCGCAAGTCGGCGTCCCTCCGCCAGCGGTCGGCGCAGTTGATCTAGATGAAGCCCGCGACGCGGCATCCAATGGCATGATCGGAAAATGGAGCAAGGGCCTGCGGCTGCACGCCTGTCCGTCTTGCGCTTAAGCTAGGGCAGCCAGCCGCGCCACGCTGCGGGCGCCCTGTCCGTCCGAACACCCACCACCAGGAGAAGCCACCATGGCCAAGATCGCAAGCACTCTCGAAGCCGCCGCCGAAGGCACGCGCGCCACCGACAAGCTGGTGGCCGACCTGCGCGAGGTCGCCTCGGATGCCGAGGAACTGATGAACCTGACCGCCAGCCAGGCCGGCGAGCGCATCGCCGACGTGCGCGCCCGCCTCGGCCAGCGCCTGGGCACGCTGCGCGCGCAGCTCTCCGACCTCGAGGCCGACATGCTCGAGCGTGGCAAGGAAGTCGCCCGCGCCACCGACGACTACGTGCACGACAACCCGTGGAAGTCCATCGGTGCCACCGCCGGCGTGGCCTTCCTGCTCGGGCTGTTGATCGGCCGCCGCTGACGGACCCGCGACCGTGAGCCCCCTGTTCGGCACCGGCGCCGGCCTGCGCCAGCGCCTGGACCTGCTGCTGCAAAGCGCGCAGACCCGGCTGGAGCTGCTCGGACTCGAACTGCAGCAGGAAAAGCTGCGCCTGGCGCGCCTGTTGCTGGGCACCGTGCTGGCGGCGCTGCTGCTGGGATTCGCGCTGGTATTCGCGCTGATCTGGCTGACCGTGGCGCTGTGGGACACGCACCGCCAGCTCGGACTGGGGCTGGCCACCGTGATCGCGCTGCTGCTGGGCATCGGCGCCGCAGGCATCGCGGCGCGGGCCTGGGCCTCCGGAAGCCAGCTGTTCTCGGCCAGCCTGACCGAGCTCGAGCGCGACCGTCGCGCCCTTCAGGAGAGGGTGCGGCCGGGCCGTTCCGGGGAACGCCGTGGACCCTGAATCGCTGGAGCTGCTGCTGCGCAAGCAGCGCCTGCAGCTGCGCATCGAGCAGCAGCGGGCCGAATGCCTGGCCGTGCTGCAGGAAGTCGAGGGCGTGATGTCCACCGCGCAGCACCTGCAGGGGCTGGGCCGCGGCATCGCTGCGCTGCTGCGCGAGCATGCCGCTGTCGGCGCCGGCCTGGCCGGGCTGCTGCTGCTGTGGCGCCCGCGCGGCGCATGGCGGTGGTTGCGCCGCGGCTGGCTGCTGTGGATGGGCTGGCGCGGGGGCGGATCGCGCCTGCGCGGCTGGGCACGCGTGCTGGCGCGGCTCGCCGGGGTCTGAGCCGCCGCGCAGCCGGGCTTCGACAGTGCTTCCCGGGCGCTCGCTGCGCCCTAGCCGGGACGGCCCATCGGCTCAGGCCTGGCGGTTGGACGAATCGACGCCCCAGCGCTGCAGCGCGGCATCGTCGGATTCGCGCGCGTCGACCCATTGCGCGCCGGCCGCGGTGGCTTCCTTCTTCCACAGCGGGGCCTGGGTCTTCAGGTAGTCCATCAGGAACGCGCAGGCCTCGAAGGCATCGTGGCGATGGCTGCTGGCCACCGCCACCAGCACGATCGGATCGCCCGGCTGCAGCAACCCTACGCGATGCACCACGACGGCCGCCTGCAGCGGCCAGCGCGCGCGCGCCTCGGCGACCATGCGCTCGATGCTGGCCCGGGTCATCTCCGGGTAATGCTCGAGTTCCAGCGTCTGCACCGGCTGCTCCGCGGCTCCGGGCGCGTGGTCGCGACAGATGCCCTCGAAGACCACCAGCGCACCGATGTCGACGCGACCCTCGCGCATGCGCCGCGTCTCGGCCGCAGTGTCGAAGGCTTCGGACTGGATGCGAACCTGGAACATCGCCGCACTCTGCTCGGTGGGTGCCCGCGGGCGCGGGCTCAACCCCCGGTCACCGGGGGAAAGAAGGCCAGTTCGGCGCCGCCGCGCAGCGGGGCGTCGGCGTCGGCCATGACGTGGTCGCAGGCCATGCGCAGCGTGCGCTGCCCGCCCAGTGCGGCGGCGTGGCGCTCGCTGCGCGCGGCCAGCCAAGCGCGGGCCTGCCCCAGCGTGTGCACCTCGTCGGGAAGCTCGACGGTTTCGCTGGCCACGCCGATGGCCTCGCGCACGCTGGCGAAATAGCGGATGACGGTCTGCATCGTGATGCTGGCGCCCGCCCGCCTCAGGCGAGCAGTCCGGAAAAGGGAATGAATCGTACCGCGTCCCCGGCCTCGAAGGCGTTCCCGGCCGGATTGTCCACCAGCCCGTCACCCCAGACCGTCGAACTCAGCACTGCGGAATTCTGTTCCGGGTACAGCTCCACCCGGCCTTGCGCATCCAGACGCGCGCGCAGGAACTCGCGCCGCCGATCGGGGCGCGGCCAGGCGCTGGCGCTGGGCAGCAGCATCGACTGCGGCTGCAGCGCCGAGGCTCCCTGCAGCGCCAGCACGAAGGGGCGCACGAACAGCGCGAAGGTGACGAAGCTGGAAACCGGGTTCCCCGGCAGGCCGATGAAATGGGCGCTGCTGCCGTCGTCGCGCCGGATGGCGCCGAAGGCCAGCGGCCGCCCCGGCTTCATCGCGATGCGCCAGTGCGCCAGCTGCCCCTGCGACTGCACCGCCGGGCGCACGTGATCCTCGCCGCCCACCGACATGCCGCCGGAGCTGAGCACCAGGTCGTGGCCGCGCGCCGCGGCGTGCAGCGCCTCGCGCGTGGCCGCGAGCGTGTCGGCCACCTGCCCGAGGTCGCCGACCTCGCAGCCCAGCGCCTCGAGCATCGCCCGCAGCATGTAGCGATTGCTGTTGTAGACCCCTCCCGGGCGCAGCGGCTGCCCTGGCATCGCCAGCTCGTCGCCGGTGCACAGCAGCGCCACGCGCGCGCGCGGCGCCACCTGCAGGCTGGACACGCCCACCGAAGCCGCCTGCCCGACGTCCTGCGGACGCAGCCGCCGGCCACGCTGCAGCACCACGCCCCCGCTGCGCACGTCGAATCCGCGCGGGCGCACCCATTCGCCGGGTTGCGGCCGATGGTCGATCCGCACCTGCCCGTCGCTCTCGTGGCATTGCTCCTGCATCACCACCGCGTCCGCCCCGGGCGGAATCGGCGCGCCGGTGAAGATGCGCGCCGCCTCGCCGGAGCCGAGCGCGCTGCCCACCTGCCCGGCCGCGATGCGCTGCGTCACCCTCAGGCGCGTGCCCGACGCAGCGACATCGGCGCTGCGCACCGCGTATCCGTCCATCTGGCTGTTGTCCATGCCCGGCACGTCGATCGGGCTGAGAAGGTCCTGCGCCAGCACGCGCCCGAGCGCCTGCTCGATCGGCACGGCCTGCGCCGCGCCCGTCACGGCGGCCTGGCGCAGCAACAGTTGCAGCGCGGCATCGACTTCCAGCATCTCAGGGTTGGCTTGGGACATCGGCAAACTCGAAACGTTGACGGTGACAGAGCAACCATTCGGCGATCGCGCGTGGCTGACGCAGGTCGAGCACGGGGGTCTCGCCGAGCTCCCTCGGCGCCTCGCCGTCGCTGGCCAGCGCGACCAGACCGGGATCGCCCGCGAGCAGCGGCACCGGCGCCACCGAGGCGCGCCAGACTTCGATCCTCGGGATCGGCGCGTGCTTGAAACCCTCCACCATCACCCAGTCGACCGGGTCCAGCCGGCGCAGCAGATCGTGCAGATCGTACTCGCGTGCCTCGCGCGTCTCGCGCTGCAGCGCCAGCAGGTGCGGCGAGGCGACCAGCACCTCGTAGGCCCCGGCCTTGCGGTGGCGCCACGAATCCTTGCCTTCGCGGTCCAGCTCGAATCCGTGATGGGCGTGCTTGATCACCGACGCGCGCAGCCCGCGCTGCGCGAACTCGCCCAGCAGCGCCTCGATCAGCGTGGTCTTGCCGCTGCCCGAGCGGCCGACGAAGCCTGCGACGTACACGTTCGGCGCGCCCCTCAGGCCTCGGCGGCGGCGCCGGCGTGCTCGGCGATGTAGGCCTTCAGCGCATCCACGTCGGGTTTCATGACCACGAAATGTTGCGGCCGCAGCTCGATGTCGCGCGCCGATTCCGGGCGCTGCGGCGCGCGCCCGACGGCCTCGCGGATGGTCGACTCGAACTTGGCCGGCAGCGCGGTCTCCACCACCAGCATCGGCACCCCCGGCTCCAGGTTGCGCCGCCCCACCGCGACGCCGTCGGCCGTGTGCGGATCGATCAGCACGCCGCTGCGCTCCCACTCCTCGCGGATGGTGCGCACGCGGGTGGCGTGGTCGCTGCGACCGGAGACCATGCCCTCGCGCATGCGCGCGAACGCCGGGTCGCCCGACAGGTCGAAGCTGCCCTGGCTCGCCAGCTGCCGCTCGAACAGATCGCGCGTGCGCGCCGCGTCGCGCCCCAGCATGTCGAACACGTAGCGTTCGAAGTTCGAGGCCTTGGAGATGTCCATCGACGGGCTCGAGGTCTGCAGCGTCTGCGCCGCGACGCGCGGCCGGTAGACCCCGGTGCGCAGGAATTCGTCGAGCACGTCGTTCTCGTTGGTCGCCAGCACCAGGCGGCGCAGCGGCAGGCCCATCTCGCGCGCCACGTGCGCGGCCAGGATGTTGCCGAAGTTTCCCGAAGGCACCGCCACGTCCAGCGGATCACCGACCCTGCGCACACTGCGCAGGTAGCCGGCGAAGTAATACACCACCTGCGCCGCGACGCGCGCCCAGTTGATCGAGTTGATGGTGCCGATGTTCCAGCGGCGCTTGAATTCGAGGTCGCTGGACACCGCCTTGACCATGTCCTGGCAGGTGTCGAACACATCCTGCACCGCGATGTTGTGGATGTTCGGCTCGTCCAGGCTGTACATCTGCGCCGTCTGGAACGGGCTCATGCGCCCGAAGGGTGACAGCATGAACACGCGGATGCCGCGGCGCCCGCGCATCGCATACTCGGCCGCGCTCCCGGTATCGCCGGAGGTGGCGCCGACGATGTTGAGTTCGCTGCCGCGCGCCTGCAGCGCCCGCTCGAACAACCTGCCGAGCAGTTGCATGGCCATGTCCTTGAAGGCCAGCGTCGGCCCCTGCGACACGCCGAGCAGGCTCAACTGCGCATCCAGCGGCTGCAGACGGATGATGTCGTCGCTGCCGAAGGCCTGCGCGGTGTAGGTGGCGCGCAGCATCTCGCGCACCTGCGCCTCGGGCATGGGCGTGACGAAGGGCTGCAACACCTCGAAGGCCAGTTCCGCGTACGGCAGGGCCTGCATGCGCTGCAGCTGTTCCAGCTCCAGTCGCGGATAGCGCTCCGGCAGGTACAAGCCCCCGTCCGGGGCCAGACCCTCGAGCAGGATCTCGTCGAAACCGGCTCGCGGCGCGTTGCCGCGGGTGCTGAGGTAGTTCATGTCAGGTCTCCCGCCGGGCCGCCCCAAGGGAGACCTGCGCCCCCTCGGGGGGCCGCGAACGCAGTGAGCGTGGGGGTCGTAGGGTTCATCGGAGCTCTTCCTTGCGCAGGCGCACCACGGGGGCCAGCACGGTGTCGAGCGCCTGGATGCGTTCGAGGGCGTCGTCCATGCGTTGCTCCAGGGTCTCGTGGGTGAGCAGGATCACGTCGGTGTGCTGGTCGTTCTCGCCCGACGGGCGCTGCAGCAGCGCATCGATCGACATGCCGTGCTCGGCCAGGATGTGGGTGATCTCGGCCAGCACCCCGGCCTCGTCGCGCACGTGGATGCGCAGGTAGTACGAGGTCCGCACCTGGCTCATCGGCAGGATCGGCGTATCGGCCAGTGCCCCCGGCTGGAAGGCCAGGTGCGGCACCCGGTGCCCGGGGTCCGCGGTATGCAGCCGCGTGATGTCGACGAGGTCGGCGATCACGCTCGACGCGGTGGGCTCGGAGCCCGCGCCCTTGCCGTAGAACAGCGTCGTGCCGACCGCGTCGCCCTGCACCACCACCGCGTTCATCGCTCCCTCGACATTGGCCACCAGCCGCGTCGCCGGGATCAGGGTCGGGTGCACGCGCAGCTCGATGCCGTGGCCGACGTGGCGCGTGATGCCCAGCAGCTTGATGCGGTAGCCGAGCTGCTCGGCGTAGCGGATGTCGGCGGTGTCCAGTTCGCGGATTCCCTGCACGTGCGCGCGCTCGAACTGCACCGGCACGCCGAACGCGATCGCGCACAGGATGGTGATCTTGTGCGCGGCGTCGATGCCGTCGATGTCGAAGGTCGGATCGGTCTCCGCGTAGCCCAGGCGCTGCGCCTCGGCCAGCGCGGTGGCGAAGTCCACGCCCTTGTCGCGCATCGACGAGAGGATGAAGTTGGTGGTGCCGTTGATGATCCCGGCCACCCATTCGATGCGGTTGGCCGCCAGGCCCTCGCGCACCGCCTTGATGATCGGGATGCCGCCGGCCACCGCGGCCTCGAAGGCCACCATCACGCCGTGCGCCTGCGCCGCGGCGAAGATCTCGTTGCCCCGCAGCGCAAGCAGGGCCTTGTTGGCGGTGACCACGTGCTTGCCGGCGCGGATCGCCGCCAGCACCAGCTCGCCCGCCGGCTCGATGCCGCCCATCAGTTCCACCACGATGTCCACGTCCTCGCGCGTGGCCAGGGCCATGAAGTCATCGGTCAGCGGCAGCTCGTCGCCCAGCGACCGGCGGGCCCGCTCGGCATTGCGCGCGGCCACCGCGGCGACCTCGATGCCGCGCCCGGCGCGGCGGCACAGCTCATCCTGGTTGCGCTGCAGGACGCGGACCACTCCCGACGCGACGGTTCCGGCGCCGAGCAGTGCGATTCGCATGGCTTTCATGATGGAGGGTGGTTGGCAAGACGAGCGCAGGCCCGTCGCCACGCGGCGGGCCTGCGGGAACGGGGAGCGGCGCCGGGCTTCAGGCGGCGGCGACCAGGCTGCGACGGCTGCGGTCGAGGAAGCGCGCGATGCGCCCGATGGCCTCCCCCAGATCGTCCGCGTTGGGCAGGAACACCAGCCGGAAATGGTCGGGCCGCGGCCAGTTGAAGCCGGTGCCCTGCACGATCAGCACGCGCTCCTGGGCCAGCAGGTCGAAGGCGAACTGCTGGTCGTCGGTGATCGGGTAGATCTTCGGATCGAGGCGCGGGAACATGTACAGCGCGGCCTTCGGCTTGACCACGCTGACCCCTGGAATCTGCGTCAGCAGCTCGTAGGCGAGATCGCGCTGGCGGGTCAGCCTGCCGCCGGGCGCCACCAGGTCCTTGATGCTCTGGTAGCCGCCGAGGGCGGTCTGGATGGCCAGTTGCCCCGGCGTGTTCGCGCACAGGCGCATCGACGCCAGCATGCCCAGGCCCTCGATGTAGTCGTGCGCCTGGCGCTTGTTGCCCGACACCACCATCCAGCCGGCGCGGTAGCCGCAGGAGCGGTAATTCTTCGACAGACCATTGAAGGTCAGGAACAGCACGTCGTCGGCCAGCGACGCGATGCTGGTGTGGGTGTTGCCGTCGAACAGGGTCTTGTCGTAGATCTCGTCGGCGAACACGATGAGCTGGTGCTGGCGCGCGATCTCCACCAGCTCCAGCAGCATCTCGCGCGGATACAGCGCACCGGTCGGGTTGTTCGGATTGATCACCACCAACGCCTTCGTGTTGGGGGTGATCTTGCGTCGGATGTCGTCGAGGTCGGGCAGCCAGTCGCTCTGCTCGTCGCACATGTAGTGCACCGGGCGTCCGCCCGACAACGACACCACCGCGGTGTACAGCGGGTAGTCGGGCGCCGGCAGCAGCACCTCGTCGCCGTTGTTGAGCAGCGCATTCATGCTCATCGCGATCAGCTCGGACGCGCCGTTGCCGAGGAACACGTCGGCGATCTCGACCCCGGCGATGCCCTTTTCCTGGGTGTAGTGCTGGATCGCCTTGCGCGGCGCGAACAGGCCCTTCGAGTCGGTATAGCCCGCGGCAGCGGGGAGGTTGCGGATCATGTCCTGCACGATCTCGTCGGGAGGGTCGAAGCCGAACACGGCCAGGTTGCCGATGTTGAGCTTGATGATGCGCTGCCCTTCCTCTTCCATCTGCCGGGCCTTGTCCAGCACCGGTCCGCGGATGTCGTAGCAGACATCCGCCAGCTTGTCCGACTTGCGAAATTCCCGCGTCGCCATGAAATCTTCCCGCCTTGGCGCGCCGCCAGGCTGCGCCGGTTGCTCGCGGAGCGCGCCGCGCCGGGCGGCCCCGCCGGGGGTCCGCAGACCCCGCCGTCTCCCCGGTCGCATATCGACCGGGGCGCGAATCCTATAATGTACCTGCTGCCGCGGCGCACGCCGCGCAGGCCCTGCGGGCGCCGCCGGCGCCGCAACCGAGGCCGCGATGAAATTCCAAGCTGAGAACAACCAGGCCGCCTTCACCGTCAGCGCGCACGGACCGGGCTTCGTCGAGGTCAACCGCGTGCGCTACCAGCAGGGCATCTGCCTCGGAAGCGACACCCCACCCGAGCCGTGGGCCGAGTTCGGCTTCGCCGAACTGACCGAGCAGGACTTCGCCCGTCTGCTCGTATTCGACCCCGAGGTGATCATCGTCGGCACCGGCGAGCGCCAGCGCTTCGCTGCGCCGGCGCTGCTGCGCGCACTGATCCAGCGCGGCATCGGCTTCGAGGTCATGAGCACCGCGGCAGCCTGCCGAACCTACAACATCCTGGTCGGCGAAGGACGTCGCGCGCTGGCCGCGCTGGTGGTCGACCCGCCGGTGCAGGAATGAGCGGGCATGCGCCCCGGCGGTCCGCGCTGCCATCGGCGCGACGCGCGGCGGGGGCCGGGACCGATGATTTGTAACTCGACTTGGTAAAATGGAATTCGTGACTCGACGCGTGTGGGCCCGCCCGGGCGCCGCTGTGTCGGGCGGCGCCGCGGCGCACGCCGTGGGCCGCGGGCGCGGCCGACGCTAACAGGAGACTTCATGGCTTTGGTTCTGAACAAGGTGGTTCCCGACTTCGAGGCGATCGCGACCAGCGACATCAAATTCAGCCCGAAGAGCTATCTGGGCAAGAAGCTGATCCTGTACTTCTATCCCAAGGACATGACCCCGGGCTGCACCACGGAAGCCCTGCAGTTCCGCGATCTGTACGCCGAGTTCGAGCA
This sequence comes from Pseudomonadota bacterium, assembly GCA_021792835.1. GTDB lineage: Bacteria > Pseudomonadota > Gammaproteobacteria > Burkholderiales > Burkholderiaceae_C > Thiomonas_A. Next base: position 17,145 of record JAJYTY010000030.1, on the reverse strand, counting down.
GGCGGGCGCCGTCATCTTCGGCGTATCGCGTGACAACCTGGCCTCGCACGACAAGTTCCGCACGCAGCTCGAACTGCCCTTCGACCTCATCGCCGACACCGAGGAAAAGCTGTGCCACATGTTCGGCGTGGTGAAGAACAAGATCATGTACGGCAAGAAGGTCAAGGGGATCGAGCGCAGCACCTTCCTGGTCGACGCCGAAGGCGTGCTGCGCCAGGAATGGCGCGGCGTGAAGGTCGCCGGCCATGTGCAGGAAGTGCTCGAGGCCGTGCGCGAACTCTGAGCACCCCCCGGCCCTCCGCCTTGCATCGCACGCACTCCCATGGCACCCGGGCGGCCGGCCGCTCCCCGGGTGGCTTGGGCCGCGCGGCCTGATCGCCTCGCCCCGCAAGCCTCCTCCGCCACGCAGCAGCCATGCCCCTGCCCAAGCCCCCCACCAAACTAGGTTCCCTGCTGAAGGCGCCCGCGGCCGGCGCCGCGCAAGCACGGCAGGCTTCACCCGAAGCGCCCGCCGCCGCGCAGGCCGAGCAGGTCGAAGTCCTGGAGCGCGTCGAGCGCGCGCCGACGCGCAAGATGCAGCCGCCGGCGCAACCCAGGCCGAAGCCGCGCGCACCCGTCGCCGAACCGGCGAAGGCCGAGCGCACCGTGCAAGCCGCGCCAGCCACGCAGGCCACGCCAGCCGCACAGGCCGTACAAGCAGGACCCGCAGGACCCGCGCCCGCGAGCGCGACCCCGCCGCGGCCCCCCGCGACGCCGCAGCGTCGTGCCGCGCGCACGCGTGCGGCCGCCGAGGCCAGCAAGCTGTTCGTGCTCGACACCAACGTGCTGATGCACGACCCGACCTCGCTGTTCCGGTTCGAGGAACACGACGTGTACCTGCCGATGGTCACGCTGGAGGAACTCGACGGCCACAAGAAGGGCATGTCCGAGGTCGCCCGCAATGCGCGCCAGGCCAGTCGCGAGCTCGACGCGCTGGTGGCGGGCGTCGAGGCGGGCATCGAGCAGGGAATCCGGCTCGACCACAGCGGACACCGCGAGGCGCGCGGCAGGCTGTTCTTCCAGACCCGTGCGCACGACGCACGGCTGCCCGAGGCGCTGCCGCAGGGCAAGGCCGACAACCAGATCCTGGGCGTGCTGCAGGCGCTGACCCACGCCTTCCCGCAGCGCTCGGTGGTGCTGGTGTCGAAGGACATCAACATGCGCGTCAAGGCCCGTGCGCTGGGCCTCAACGCCGAGGACTACGCCAACGACAAGACCCTCGACGACGCGGACCTGCTGTACACCGGCGTGCTGGCGCTGCCCGACGACTTCTGGGACAAGCAGGCGCGTTCGCTGGAGAGCTGGCAGCAGGGCGGGCAGCCCTTCTACCGCCTGCAAGGGCCGCTGGTATCGGCGATGCTGGTCAACCAGGCCGTGTATTGGGAGGCGCCCAACGCGACCCCCATGTACGCGCGGGTGAAGGAGATCCGCGCCTCCACCGCGGTACTGCAGGTGGTGCGCGACTACACCCATCCGAAGAACAGCGTGTGGGGGGTCAGCGCGCGCAACCGCGAACAGAATTTCGCGCTGAACCTGCTGCTCGATCCGGAGATCGATTTCGTCACCCTCAGCGGCCAGGCCGGCACCGGCAAGACCCTGCTGGCGCTGGCGGCCGGGCTGCACCAGGTGCTGGAGGAGCGGCGCTACAACGAGATCATCATCACCCGGGTCACGGTTCCGGTCGGCGAGGACATCGGCTACCTGCCGGGTACCGAGGAAGAGAAGATGTCCCCGTGGATGGGTGCGCTCGACGACAACCTGGAGGTACTGAACCAGTCGGGCAGCGGCAGCCACGGCGGCGAATGGGGACGCGCCGCGACCCAGGAACTGATCCGCTCGAAGGTCAAGATCAAGAGCATGAACTTCATGCGCGGTCGCACCTTCCTCAGCAAGTACGTGATCATCGACGAGGCGCAGAACCTGACGCCCAAGCAGATGAAGACCCTGATCACGCGAGCCGGCCCCGGCACGAAGATCATCTGCATGGGCAACCTGGCGCAGATCGACACCCCGTACCTGACCGAAGGCAGCTCCGGCCTGGCCTACGCCGTGGACCGTTTCAAGGGCTGGAAGCACTCCGGCCACATCACGCTGGCCCGCGGCGAACGCAGCCGCCTCGCCGACTACGCAACGGAAATTCTTTAGCCCCCTCCGTCGCGGGGGGCGGCCCCCGCTCCGTCCCCCCAGGGGGGACGCCTCCGGCCTTGGGGCGGCCCTGCGGCCGTTCGGCTCTTGGCTGCGGGGGGTGTGCAGGAAGAGGCTCTGTCAGGCGGCTCGGGCTTGGTGGCAACGAACGTGCTAGAAGGGGCCGCCGCAGGCGGCTATGCAACCCGCCTGAAAACCCCCCATCCACGCGCCGCCCTCACGCAGCCCAGGGCACCCCCGCCGCAGGGCCGCCCCAAGGCGGGGTGCGTCCCCCCTGGGGGGACGGAGCGGGGGTCGCCCCCCGCGACGAAGGGGGCCTAAAACCCCCTCGCGAGGTTTTCGAACCTTGTGAGTTGGCGCAGGAAGGCGACGTTGACGGTGCCGATGGGGCCGTTACGCTGCTTGCCGATGATGATTTCCGCGATCCCCTGGTCCTTCGACTCCTTGTTGTAGACCTCGTCGCGGTAGATGAACAGGATCACGTCGGCATCCTGTTCGATGGCGCCGGATTCGCGCAGGTCGCTCATCACCGGGCGCCGGTCGGCGCGCTTTTCCAGGTCGCGGTTGAGCTGGGACAGCGCGATCAGCGGGCACTGCAGTTCCTTCGCCAGCGCCTTCAGCGAGCGCGAGATCTCCGAGATCTCGGTGGCGCGGTTCTCCCCGTCGCGCGCCGAGCTCATCAACTGCAGGTAGTCGATGACGATCAGGCCCAGCTTGCCGCACTGGCGCGCCAGCCGGCGTGCGCGGGCGCGCACCTCCAGCGGATTGAGCGCCGGGGTCTCGTCGATGTGGATCTGCACGTCGTCCAGGCGTTCGATGGTCTCCGGCAGGCGGGTCCACTCGTCCTCGCTGAGCTGGCCGGTGCGCAGGTGCGACTGGTCGATGCGCCCGAGCGAGCCGACGATGCGCAGCACCAGCTGCGAGGCGCCCATTTCCATGCTGAACACCGCCACCGGCAATTGCTCGTTGACGGCGACGTGCTCGGCGATGTTCAGCGCGAACGAGGTCTTGCCCATCGACGGACGCCCGGCCACGATGATCAGGTCGCCTGGCTGCATTCCGGCGGTCATGCGGTCGAGGTCGAGGAAACCGGTAGCCACCCCGGTGATTTCCGAGCCGCCCTGCTCCGACAGCTCCTGCACGCGGTCCAGCAGCTCGCCGAGCAGCTGCTTCATCGGCTGGAAACCCGCCTTGCCGCGCGCGCCGTCCTCCGAGATCGCGAAAATGCGCGACTCCGCTTCGTCGAGGATCTGCTGCACCGCCCGCCCCTGCGGATTCAGCGCGCTTTGCGCGATCTCGTCGCTGATCGTCACCAGGTTTCGCAGCACCGCGCGCTCGCGCACGATCTCCGCGTAGCGCCGGATGTTGGCGGCGCTGGGCACGCTTTGCGCCAGTGCGTTCAGGTACTGCAGGCCGCCGCAGGCCTCGTCCTGGCCGTGCAGGCGCAAGGCCTCGAGCACGGTCACCACGTCGGCCGGCTTGCCGGCCTGGATCAGGTCGGCGGTGGCCTGGTAGATCAGGCGGTGCTCGTGGCGGTAGAAGAAATTGACGTGCAGCAGGTCCGCCACACGATCGAAGGCCTCGTTGTCGAGCAGCAGTCCGCCGAGCACGGATTGCTCGGCCTGCGCCGAATGCGGCGGAGTGCGCAGGTTCTCCAGCGCGGGATCGAGGGTGGCGGACATGCGGGCAAGCTTAGCAAAACACGGGGCCCGGCCGGGCTCTTCGAGGCGCGGCCGAGGCGAACAAAAAAGCCGCGCCCAGGGCGCGGCTTCGTGGCGCGGTGCGCCCGGGCGCTGCTGCCTTACACGTGCTCGCCGAGCACGGACACCGTGATCGTGACGTCGACGTCGGTGGCCAGCGACAGCTGCACGCTGTGGTCGCCGACGGTCTTCAGCGGGCCCTCGGGCAGGCGCACCGCGGACTTCGGCACTTCGAAACCGGCCTTGGCCAGCCCGGCGGCGATGTCCGACGTGGTCACGGAGCCGAACAGGCGGCCGTCGACGCCGGCCTTCTGCACCAGCTGCACGGTCAGGCCGTCCAGCTTGGCGGCGCTCGCCTGGGCGGCGGCCAGCTTCTCGGCGGCGGCCTTCTCGAGCTCGGCGCGACGCGCCTCGAACTCGGCCATCGCCTGCGGCGTCGCGGTGCGCGCCTTGCGTTGCGGAATCAGGTAGTTGCGCCCGTAACCGTCGCGCACCTTGACCACGTCGCCCAGGTTGCCCAGGTTGGCGACTTTTTCGAGCAGGATGACTTGCATGGGATTGTCCTTTGCGATGGCGCCGGGATCAGCTCTTGTGCTGGTCAGAGAACGGCAGCAGCGCCAGATAGCGCGCGCGCTTGATCGCCGTGTTGAGCTGGCGCTGGTAGATCGCGCGGGTGCCGGTCAGGCGCGCCGGGATGATCTTGGCGTTTTCCGCCAGGAAGTCGCGCAGGACGTCGATGTCCTTGTAGTCGATGCGCTCGACACCGGCGACGGTGAAGCGGCAGAAGCGCTTGCGCTTGAACAGCGAAGACTGCTGGTTGCGCTTGGGCTTGTTCTTACGGTCGGTTTTCTTGAAGTAGGCCATGATCGCCCTCCTGGATCCAATCGATGATGTTGAGCTTGAGGCTTCGCGCTCCGCGGCGGCTGGGCATCAGGTACCCGATCAGGTGCAGCACCTCGCCGGCCTGCACCTGCTGCAGCTTGCGAGCCATCTCGGCGAAGGCCACGCACTGCAGTTCGAGTTCGATGCTTTGCGGTCCACCCGGGCTGGGTTGGGTCGATGCATGCCCGACCCGCAGATCCAGGGCCTCGACACCGGCGGGCGTGTAGCGAAGGGCTCCACGCTCGCGCAGCTCGGCGCGAATCTCGACGCGGTTGATGCTCAGGCTGCCTGCTCCGGATGTGCCTTGCGGGCTTCCTCGCGCTCGACCGAGCGCATCATCACCGACGGCTGGGTCTCGGCCTTGTCCATGCGCACCACCAGGTGGCGCAGCACGGCGTCGCTGAACTTGAAGCTGTGCTCGAGCTCGGCCAGCACTTCCTGGTCGGCCTCGATGTTCAGGCACACGTAATGGGCCTTGGCCAGCTTCTGGATCTGGTAGGCCATCTGACGGCGGCCCCAGTCCTCGAAGCGGTGCACCACACCGCCCTTGCTGGTGACCACGCCCTTGTAGCGCTCGACCATCGCACCGACCTGTTCGCTCTGGTCCGGATGGATGATGAGCACGATTTCATAGTGACGCATGACTTCTCCTTGTCCCCGCGTCACGCCATGCAGGCGCCGCGGAGCTTCTTCACGGATAAAGCCACCCAGGTGCGCTGACGTTGCGTCACTGACGCTGCCGTCACTGGCGCGGGGTCACTGGTCCCGCGCGAGCCCTGGTGTGGCAAAGAAACGATCAAGTATATATCAGTCTCGGCGCGGCCCGCCTGGAAAGCAGGCCGCGCTCCGGCGCTTCAGGCGCCGGTGGCCGGTTGCGACAGCGCCTGCCAGGTCGCCACCACCGTGTCGGGGTTCAGCGAGATCGACGCGATGCCCCGATCCATCAGCCAGCGCGCCAGGTCCGGGTGGTCCGACGGGCCCTGGCCGCAGATCCCCACGTACTTGCCGGCGGCGCGGCACGACGCGATGGCCTGTTCCAGCAGCGCCAGCACCGCCGGGTCGCGTTCGTCGAAGGCCGCCGCCACCAGCCCGGAGTCACGGTCGAGCCCCAGGGTGAGCTGGGTCAGGTCGTTGGAGCCGATCGAGAATCCGTCGAAGAACTCCAGGAAGCGATCGGCCAGCACCGCGTTGGACGGCACCTCGCACATCATGATCAGGCGTAGTCCGTGCTCGCCGCGCCGCAGCCCGTTGCGGCCCAGCAGATCGATCACGCCCTGCGCCTCGCCCAGCGTGCGCACGAAGGGCACCATGACCTCGACGTTGTCCAGGCCCATTTCCTCGCGCACGCGCTTGAGTGCCACGCATTCCATCTCGAAGCTCTGCGCGAAATCGGCCGCCACGTAGCGCGAGGCGCCGCGGAAACCCAGCATCGGGTTCTCCTCGTCGGGCTCGTAGCGCGAACCGCCGATCAGCTTCTTGTACTCGTTGGACTTGAAATCCGACAGGCGCACGATCACCGGCTTCGGATAGAAGGCGGCGGCGATCGTCGCGATGCCCTCGGCCAGCTTGTCGACGTAGAAGGCACGCGGGCTGGCGTGGCCGCGCGCCACGCTTTCCACGGCCTTCTTCAGGTCGGGGTCGACGTTGGGATACTCGAGCACCGCGCGCGGGTGGATCGCGATGTTGTTGTTGATGATGAACTCCAGGCGCGCCAGCCCGACGCCGGCGTTCGGAACCTGCGAGAAGTCGAAGGCCAGCTGCGGGTTGCCGACGTTCATCATGATCTTCACCGGGATCTCGGGCATCTCGCCGCGCCGCACCTCGGTGACCGTGGTCTCCAGCAACCCGTCGTAGACGATGCCGGTGTCGCCCTCGGCGCATGACACCGTCACCAGCATCCCGTCCTTCAGTCGCTCGGTGGCGTCGCCGCAGCCGACCACCGCCGGGATGCCGAGTTCGCGCGCGATGATCGCGGCATGGCAGGTGCGCCCGCCGCGGTTGGTGACGATGGCCGCGGCGCGCTTCATCACCGGTTCCCAGTTCGGGTCGGTCATGTCGGTGACCAGGATGTCTCCGGCCTGCACCTGGTCCATCTCCTGCACCGACGCCACCACGCGCACCGGCCCGGCGCCGATCTTCTGCCCGATGGCACGTCCGCTGACCAGCTCGGTGCTGCGCTGCGCCAGCGCGTAGCGCTGCTCGACGCGCCCGTGGGCGCGCGACTTCACCGTCTCCGGACGCGCCTGCAGTATGTACAGGCGGCCGTCGACACCGTCCTTGCCCCACTCGATGTCCATCGGGCGCCCGTAGTGCTGCTCGATGGTCAGCGCGAAGCGCGCCAGCTCGGCCGCCTCGGAGTCGTCCAGGCTGTAGCGGTTGCGCAGTTCGGTGGGGGTGTCGATCGTGCGCACCAGCTCCTTCGACCCCGCGGGCGCGAACTCCATGCGCTGCAGCTTCGAGCCGAGGTTGCGGCGGATCACCGCCTGCTTGCCGGCGCGCAGCGTCGGCTTGAACACGTAGAACTCGTCCGGGTTGACGGCGCCCTGCACCACCGTCTCGCCCAGGCCGTAGGACGAGGTGATGAACACGACGTCGTTGAATCCGCTCTCGGTATCCATCGTGAACATCACGCCGGCCGCCCCGAGGTCGCTGCGCACCATGCGCTGGATCCCGGCCGACAGCGCCACCTGCGCGTGCTCGAAGCCCTGATGCACGCGGTAGGAGATGGCGCGGTCGTTGAACATCGACGCGAACACGTGGCGGACCTTGTCGAGCACGGCGTCGATGCCCCGCACGTTCAGGTAGGTCTCCTGCTGTCCGGCGAAGGACGCATCGGGAAGATCCTCCGCGGTGGCCGACGAGCGCACCGCGAAGCTGGCCTCGTCCTGCGCCCCCGCCAGCGCCGCGAAATGCTCGCGGATGGCCGCTTCCAGCGCCTGCGGCAGCGGGGTCTCGACGATCCACTGGCGGATGCGCGCTCCGGTGTCGGCCAGCGCGCGCACGTCCTCGATGTCCAGCGTGGACAGCGCCTGCGCGATGCGCGCGTCCAGCCCTTCATGCTGCAGGAACTGGCGGAACGCGTAGGCGGTGGTGGCGAAGCCCCCCGGCACGCGCACGCCGCTGGCCGCGAGCTGGCTGATCATCTCGCCGAGCGAGGCGTTCTTGCCGCCCACGATCTCGACGTCCTGCATGCGCAGTTGCTCGAAGGGGATGACCCACGCTGTCGCGTGGTCCTGCATCTGGTTGGACATGGGATACCCTCAATAGAATGTACAAGAATCCTTGCGCCCGACACGACGGCGTCGATGGCACGAATGCGCGGCGTCGCGCCAGGGCCTGCAGGTGTTGTTCGAGTGCTCGGCAGGCCCGGCGTGCGCTTGCAGCGTGAATCGCGGCAGGCTGTTGTCGAGGATTCTAGTGTGCAGTTCTTGTGCAGTGCGACATGTCCAATCGATCCGTGTTCTTCGTCTCCGACGGTACCGGCATCACCGCGGAGACCTTCGGCAATTCCATCCTGGCGCAGTTCGACCTGCAGCCGCATCGCGTGCGCCTGCCTTTCGTCGACACCGTCGACAAGGCGCACCAGGCGGTGGAGCGCATCGACCATGCCGCACGCCAGGAGGGGCGGCCGCCGGTGGTGTTCATCACGCTGGTCGACCCCGACGTCCTGGCGGTGATCCGCCGCTGCAGCGGCCTGGTGATGGATATGTTCACGACCTTCATCGAGCCCCTGGAAGTGACCTTCGGGATCAAGTCCAACCACCGCATCGGCCAGTTTTCCGATATCGCGAAGAGTGTCCGCTACCACAACCGCATCGATGCGATCAATTTCGCGCTGATGCATGACGACGGCCAGTCCTCGCGCAACCTGGCGCTGGCCGACGTGATCCTGGTCGGGGTGTCGCGCAGCGGCAAGACCCCGACCTCGTTGTATCTGGCCATGCAGCACGGAGTGCGCGCGGCCAACTACCCGCTGATTCCGGAGGATTTCTCGCGCATGGCGCTTCCGCAGGACCTGCTGCCGCACCGCGGCAAGCTGTTCGGTCTGAGCATCGCGCCCGAGCGCCTGAGCGAGATCCGCAACGAGCGCAAGCCCGACAGCCGCTACGCCTCGCTGTCCAACTGCACCGAGGAGGTCGCCGAGGCCGAGCGCCTGATGCGTCGCGAGGGCATACGCTGGCTGTCTTCGACCAACAAGTCGATCGAGGAAATCGCCACCACCATCCTGCAACAGATTCGCCCAGATCGACTGGAATATTGAATACTCTGTCTAACGCGATCGAACTAGCCGGCAGATGTCCATGGAATCCCAGCAACTCCCAGAGAAGAACGAGTACTTGCTGGGCTTCGAGTCCACGCAGCAGCAGCGGGCGCAACGCGAGTCCCTGCTGCCGGTGGATCCGTCGCGCGCCACGCAGGCCTACGGCGTCGTTCTGGTCGACGCCGCGGCCGACATATCGACCTCGATGGCGGCCAGCCCGCGGCTGCGCCTGCTGCCCCTGGCGGTGCGCTGGCCCGGCCGCACGCTGCTGGAGAAGGGCCAGCGCTCGCGCCTGCGCCATCTCGGGCGCGAGATGCTGCGCGGTGCGCTGATCGAGCCTCCGGCGGTGGATTCGCTGGAATATCGCCTCTACCCCCCGCTGGCCCTCAATGCCGACTGGCTGATCCACATCGGCACGCGCCGTGAACTGGTCGACACCGCGATCCCGCTGCGTCACATGCTCGACGCCCATGCCCCCGACATTGTCGAGATGCGACGCCAGCGCGGGCTGGACGACAAGTTGCCGCTGGCGCTGGTCGACAGCGGCTCGCTGTTGTCGGGAACCGCCCTGCTGGCGCGCATGGTGCTGCGCATGCTGGAAGCGGGCATCGAGCCGGCCGAGTCCGCGCGACGGGCGCAGGGCCTGGCCGCGGACCTGCGGCTGTGGCTGATCCCGCAACACCCGTCGGACACGCATGAAGGCCTGCTGCGCCTGCGCCAGCCGGCTCTGGTGCCGTGGGAGCAGGCCTGCGCGCGACCCTTGCGCAACCTGTGGCGACGCTACCCCGTGCTGCAGGCCGACGCGCAGGGGCTCTCGTGCGAGCAGCACCTGAAGAGCTGGCGCGCCGCGGTCAACGCCTGCCTGGAGCAGGTCGGCCAGCTGCTGCGCGACCATGCCGGTCCCGGCGCCTGGCTGCAGCTCAGCTTCGACGGCAGCCTGCGCGAGCTGCAGACCTGGCCGGAATTCGACGCGCTGCGGCTGCAGGCCGCGCAGTCGCGCGCCCATCTGCACGTGACCCACATGAGCGCCGCCGGACGCATCTGGGCCTCGGCCGGCTCGTTGAGCGTGGCGCTGTACCTTCCGCCGACCTCGATGTAGGGGCCCGCCCGGCGCTTCAGCCGGCCGCGGCCAGTTGCTGGCGCAACCCCTCGTAGAGGCACACCGCGGCCGCCGCCGCGATGTTCAGCGATTCCACCGCGCCGCGCTGAGGAATGCCGACGGCGGCGTCGCAGCGCGCCAGCACCGCCGGATCGACGCCAGCCCCCTCGTTGCCGAACACCCAGCTCACGTCGCCGCGCAGATCGAGCTCGTAGAGTCCGCGCTCGCCGTGCGCCGCGGTGGCGTACAGCGGCCGCGGCAGCAGCGGCTCGACGTCCGGCCACTGCAGTTCCTCCACCACCGGCACGGCGAAATGCGCCCCCATCGCGGCGCGCAGCACCTTCGGGGTCCACGCCCCGGCGCAGCCGCGCAGGCAGTAGACGACCCCGGCCCCGGCCGCGGCGGCGGTGCGCAGCACCGCGCCGACATTGCCGGCGTCCTGCACGCGGTCCAGCACCACTGCGACTCCGGCGCGCGGCGCGGCGGCTCCCGGCCGCTCGATCAGCAGGCCGACGCCCGGGCCGTGGCGCACCGAACTGATCTGTCGAAACAGCGCCTGCTCCAGCACCACCAGCCGGGACCGCGCGACGCGCGCGGCCAGCGCGGCCACCTCGGGGTCCCGCATCGCCTCCTGCGTGCACACCAGCGCCAGCGGCTCCAGGCCGGCGTCGAGCGCCGCCACGCCGAGGTGGATGCCCTCCAGCCAGGCCTGGCCTAGCTGGCGCACCGCCGACGGCTCGTGGGCCAGCGCGCGCAGGGTCTTGAACAACGGGTTGTCCGCCGAGCTCAGTTGCTTCATGGCGCGACTCCAGGGGCGAGTGCGCGTTCCAGCAGCACGCGGCGCACCGGGGCGAAGCTTTGCCGGTGCTCGGCACAAGGGCCCAGCAGCTGCAGCGATCGCAGGTGTTGCGCGGTGCCGTAGCCGAAGTGCTTCTCGAAACCGTAGCCGGGATGGGCTTGCGCCAGGCGGCCCATGTGGGCATCACGCCACACCTTGGCGACGATCGACGCCGCGCTGATCACCGGCTCGCTGGCGTCTCCGCCGACCACCGTGCGCACCGGCAGGTCCAGGCTCGGCGCGCGGTCGCCGTCGACCAGCACCAGCGACGGGCGCAGTCGCAGTCCCTCGACGGCGCGGCGCATCGCCAGCAAGGTCGCCTGCAGGATGTTCAGGCGGTCCACCTCGGGCGCCTCGGCGACGCCGATCGACAGGTCCAGGCAGCTGGCGCGAATGGCCAGGTCCAGCGCTTCGCGGCGCCGCGGCGACAGCGCCTTGGAATCGGCCAGCCCGGCGGGCACCCGGGCCGGGTCCAGGATCAAGGCGCAGGTCACCACCGGCCCGGCCCAGGTGCCGCGTCCGACCTCGTCGCAGCCGGCGATGAGCGCCGCGGGGGAGTTCACAGCCGGCCCGCCTCGGCGATGGCCTGCGCCGCCAGCGCCGCGGTGGGGCGCAGCAGCGAGGCGTGCATCTGCGCGAATCGTTCGCCCAGCCGCTCGCGCCGTGGCGCATCGTCGAGCAGCGCCTGCGCGTGCCGGGCCAGCGCTTCGCCGGTGCAGGCCTGCTGCAGCAGCTCGTCGACCAGGCTCTCGCCTGCCAGGATGTTGGGCAAGCCGACCCATGGCAGGTAGCCGCGGTCCTTCATCATGCGCCACGACAACCACGGCAGCCGATAGCCGATGACCATCGGGCGCTTGTACAGCGCGCATTCCAGGGTCGCCGTGCCACTGGCCACCAGCGCCAGGTCGCAGGCCTCCAGTACCGTGTGCGAATCCCCGTCCACCCATTGCAGCTGCAGCCCGGGATGGCGCGCGGCAGTCTCGCGCAGCGCCGGCAGCAGCCCGCCATGCGCCACCGCCACCAGCACCCGCAGGCCGCGCGCGCGCTGCAGGCGGGCCGCCGCGTCGAAAAAGCTCGCGGCGATGTGCCGCACCTCGCCGGCGCGGCTGCCCGGCAGCAGCGCCAGCACCCCGGCGGCAGCCGCGCGCTCGTCCACCCCGAGGCGGCGCCGCGCAGCGGCCGCGTCGGGTTGCAGCGGGATCACCTCGGCCAGCGGATGCCCGATGTAGCTGGCGCGCACGCGCGTGCCGGCGTAGAGCTCGGGCTCGAAGGGGAACACGCACAGCAGGTGATCGACGGCGCGCTCGATGCGTCGGATGCGCTCGCGCCGCCACGCCCAGATCGACGGGCTGACGAAGTGCACGGTCGGGATGCCGTGCTCGCGCAGCCGGGTCTCCAGCGCGAGGTTGAAATCCGGCGCGTCGACCCCGACGAACACCGCTGGCGGCTCGCGCAGCAGCCTGTCGCGCAGCCTGGCGCGCATGCGCAGCAGTTCCGGCAGGCGCGGCAGCACCGCCGCGAAGCCGTTGACCGCCAGGCGCTCGCTGTCCCACCAGGCCTCGAAGCCGGCCGCGCGCATGTGCGCGCCGCCGATGCCTGCGCAGCGCAGATCCTCGAAGCGCCGCCGCAGTTCGGCCACCACGTGCGATGCCAGCAGGTCGCCCGAGGGCTCGCCTGCGACCATCGCGACATCGCGCCGGCTCATCGCGCGGGCCCCGGCGGCTCAGGGGCGCACGATTCCGCGCGTGCTGGCCGCCAGGAAATCGAGCAGGCGCCCGAAGTCCGCGGCGGACTCGGCGCGCAGCGCCGGCTGCTCGGCTCGCAGCTGCGAACTCGCCTGCTCCAGGTTCAGGCCCTGGCGGTACAGCACGCGATAGGCACGGCGCAGCGCCGCGATGCGCTCGTCATCAAAACCACGGCGACGCAAACCCTCGGCGTTGATCCCGTGCGGCAGGCTGGGCGTACCGCCCAGCAGCATGAAGGGCGGCACGTCCTGGGTCAGCACCGAGCTGATTCCGGCCATCACGTGCTCGCCGATGCGCACGAACTGGTGCACCCCGGTGAAGCCGCCGAGCACGGTCCAGTCGCCCACGTGCACGTGCCCGGCAAGCTGGGTGCTGTTGGCGAACACGACGTGGCTGCCAATCTGGCAGTCGTGCGCCACGTGCACGTAGGCCATGATCCAGTTGTCATCGCCGATGCGCGTCACGCCGGCGTCCTGCGCGGTGCCCAGGTTCAGCGTGCAACACTCGCGGATGGTGTTGCGCGACCCGATGTGCAGTTCGGTCGGTTCGCCGGCGTATTTCTTGTCCTGGGGTACCGCGCCGACCGAACAGAAGGGATGGATGGTGTTGTCGCGCCCGATGCGGGTCCGTCCCTGCACGCTGACATGCGACAGCAGGCGGGTACCGGAATCGATGCGCACCTGCGCGCCGACCGTGCAGTAGGGACCGATCTCGACGTCGTCGGCCAGCTCTGCGCCGGGCTCGACCAGGGCGGTGGGATGGATCAGGCTCAATGCTGTGCTCCGGGCCCGCGGCTTCAATCGATGTCGCGCTCGGTGCACATCAGCTCGGCCTCGGCGACGACCTCGTCACCGACCCGTGCGACGGCCTGGAACTTGTAGATGTTGCGCATGTGGCGGCTCAGCCGCACGTCCAGCAGCAACTGGTCGCCCGGCTCCACCGGGCGCTTGAAGCGCGCGCGGTCGACCCCGACGAGGTAATACACCGAATCCTCGGCCGCCTGCACGTCCAGCGTGCCGAAGGCCAGGATGCCGGCGGCCTGCGCCAGTGCCTCGAGGATCAGCACGCCGGGCATGATGGGCTTTTGCGGGAAATGCCCGGTGAAGTACGGCTCGTTGAACGACACGTTCTTGTACGCCAGGATGCGCTCGCCCTTGACGAACTCGACCACGCGGTCCACCAGCAGGAACGGGTAGCGGTGCGGCAGCAGCTTCTGGATCTGTTGGATGTCGAACACGGTCATGGCTTGTCGTTGGCGGGAGTTTTCTGGGGCTCGAGCCTGCTCTCGAGCTGCCGGATGCGATCGCGCAACTCGGCGAGATGGCGCAGCGCGGCGGCGTTGGCGGACCAGTTCTCGTGCCGGTCCAGCGGAAAGGCCCCGGTGTAGTGGCCGGGCTGGCGTACCGAGCGCGACACCAGGGACATGCCGCCGATCACGGTGCGGTCGGCGATCTCCAGGTGCCCGGCGATGCCGACGCCGCCGCCGATGAAGCAGTAGGCGCCGATGCGCGCACTGCCGGCGATTCCCACGCAGCCGGCCAGTGCCGTGTGCTCGCCGATCTGCACGTTGTGCGCGACCTGCACCAGATTGTCGATCTTCACGCCATTGCCGATCCGCGTGTCGTCGAGCGCGCCGCGATCGACCGTGGTGTTGGCGCCGATGTCGACGTCGTCGCCGATCACCACGCTTCCGGTCTGGGCGATCTTCACACCGGCGCCTTGCTCGTCGCGCGCGTAACCGAAGCCGTCGGCTCCGACCACCGCCCCGGGGTGAAGGGTGCAGCGTTCACCGATGCTGCAGCCGTGCATCACCACGCTGCGCGGCAGCAACCGCGTGTCGGCGCCGATGCGCGCGCCGGCGCCGACGAAGCAGCCCGCGCCCACGAAGGCGCGCGGCCCGATCTCGGCACCCTGCTCGACCACCGCGCAGGCGTCCACGTAGGCGTCGGGCGCGAGGTGCGCCTGCTCGTGCACGCAGGCCGCCGGATGGCGCCCGTGCGGCGTCGCGGGGGCGTGCAGCTGCTGCAGCCACTGCGACAGGCGCGCGTAGTAGAGATAGGGATCGCGGGTCTGGATGACCGCCGCGAGCGCGGCCGGCGGCTCGACGCCTTCGGGCACGATCACGCAGCCAGCGCGGCAGGTCTCGAGCAACCGGGCCTGCTCGGCCCGGCTGAGGAAGCCGATGTCGCCGGCTTCGGCGCGATCGAGCGGCGCGAAGCGGCGAACCCGCACCGCGCCATCGCCCCGCAACGCGCCGCCGAGGCGCGCGACGATGTCAGCGACCAGCAGGCCCTCGCCTGCGCCCGGGGGGCTGTTGCTCATCTATTTGCCGGATTGCGCGTCGAGCGCCTTCAGCACCTTGTCGGTGATGTCGATACGCGGATTCACGTACACCGCTTCCTGGAACACGATGTCGTAGTTGCCCTGCTCGGCCACCTGCTTGACCACCTTGTTGGCCTTGTCCAGCACCACCGCCAGCGCCGCGTTGCGCTTGGCGTTCAGGTCCTCGGCGAACTCGCGTTGCTTGCGCTGGAAGTCCCGGTTCAGGTCGGACAGCTGCTGCTGGTCGTTGCTGCGCTCGCCGTCGCTCATCACCGGACCGTCCTTGTCCAGCTTCTGGCTCAGCGCCTTGATGCGCGCGGCCATCTGCTGCAGCTGCTTCTCGCGCGGCGAGAACTCGGCCTCCAGTTTCTGCTGTGCGGCCTTCGCCGGCAGCGAGTCCTTCAGGATGCGCTCCGTGTTGATGAAGCCGATCTTGCCCGATGGGACTCCCGACGCCGCGGCGGCCGCGCCCTGCGCCTGCGCCGCGGTGGCTGCGCCCAGAAAGGCGACGATCACGCCGGCCAGCGCGGCGCGACGAACACGGATGGATGCGGACTTCATGGAACAGTGCCTCAGAACGCGGTGCCGACGGTGAACTGGAAGGTCTGCGTCTGGTCGCCCGGACGCGTGCGGATGGGCTTGGCGATGCTGAACTTCAACGGCCCGATCGGCGAGATCCACGACACTCCAATACCCACCGCGGCGCGCAGGTCGGCCAGGTGCACGGGCTGGGTCTCGCCCCAGACGTAACCGCTGTCGAGGAAGGTCGACATGCGCAGGCTCTTGTCGGCGCCGCTGCCCGGGAACGGGAACTGGTATTCGATGTCCCCGACCAGCAGCTTGGCGCCGCCCAGCGCGTTGCCCTGCGCGTCGTGCGGGCCCAGCGAGGCCTGCTGGAAGCCGCGAACGCTCCCGATGCCCCCGGCGTACAGGTACTTGAACACCGGCAGCGGATGTCCATTGAGCCCGTGCGCGTAGCCGATGATGCCGTTGAAGGCCACGTCGGTCAGGGTCGACAGCGGCACGAATTGCTCGTACTGGTAGGTGACGCGCGCGTAGCGCAGGCTGCCGAAGGGGCTGTAGTCGGCGCTCAGGCGCTGGTAACGCCCGTCGGTCGGCACCAGCGCGCTGTTGCGGCTGTCGCGCTGCCAGCCGATGGTCAGCGGATAGCCGGTCGAGGTCTTGCCGAATTCGTTGACGTAGGAGATGTACGCCGCCGGCGCACCTGCGGCGAGGTCCAGCGTGTACTGTTCCACGCCGACCCCGAAGAACACGCGGTCCAGTTCCGTGAACGGCACCCCGAACTGCACGCTCACGCCCGGGGTGACGATCTTGTAGTTGTTGCCCTGCGAGGTGTACGGACGGATGGTGCGGTAGTAGGCGCTGATGGTGCGGCTGATGCCGTCCTGCGTGAAGTACGGGTTCGTGCTGCTCACCGCGATGGTGCGGTAGTAGCTCGAGGTGTCCAGGCTCAGGCTCAGGTCGTTGCCACTGCCGAACACGTTGTCCTGGCTGATCGACGCGTTGAACGACAGGCGGTTCGCGCTGGAAAAACCCACCCCGAGTCCGAGCATGCCGGTGGGCTTTTCCTTGACCTGCATGTTCAGGTCGACCTCGTCGCTGGTGCCGGGCACCTCCTCGGGGCTCATCTGAACGTCCTCGAAGTAGCCCAGTCGGCCCACGCGGTCGCGCGACAGCTTGATGCGGTCGGCGTCGTACCAGGCGTCCTCGAACTGGCGGAACTCGCGCCGGATCACCTTGTCGCTGGTGCGGGTGTTACCCCCGATGTTGATGCGCCGCACGTAGATGCGGCGCCCCGGGTCGGCCTGGATGGTGAAGAACACCTCGTGGGTCTTGCGGTCGATGGTCGGGGTCGGCTGCACGCGCGCGAAGGCGTAGCCGTAGACGCCGAACTTGTTGACCATCGCCTTGACGCTGGCGTTGAGCTTTTGCGCGCTGTAGGTGTCGCCGGGCTTGAGCTCGACCAGGGCACGGAACTCGTCGTCGAGCCCGAGGTAGTTGCCCTCGAGCTTGTAGCCCGAGACCACGTACTTCTGCCCTTCGTGCACGTTGACCGTGATCGCGATGGAGGTCTTGTCGGGCGACAGCGCGAC
>JAJYTY010000234.1 GCA_021792835.1 Pseudomonadota bacterium | reverse complement strand
CTGCCCCCCCGGGGGGCTGCGAACGCAGTGAGCGGGGGCTCACCCAAGGGCCCGCCGCCGGGCCGCCCCAAGGCGGGCCCTGCCCCCCCGGGGGGCTGCGAACGCAGTGAGCGGGGGCTCACCTCTCCATTCCTCGTCAGGGCGTGTGTGCGTCGACCTGGAAGCGCCCGGCGCCTTCGCGCCCCAGCGCCTGCGCGAGCCAGGGCCCGCAATCGCGCATCGCCTGCAACAGGCCGAACGGAGGGTGCAGCACGAACATGCCGCTGCCCATCAATCCGAAGCCGTCCGCGCGTGCCGGCGCGCTCCACAATTGCACGTCCATCCATGCCCCCGGGGCCAATGCCCGCAGGCGCCTGGAAAGCCCCTGCGACTGCACGCTCTGCAGCAGCGGGTACCACACCAGGTAGACCCCGGTTGCGAAGCGCTGCAGCGACTCGCGCAGCACGGCCACCAGCTGCGCGTAGTCGGCATCGAGCTCGTAGGAAGGATCGATCAGCACCAGCGCGCGCCGCGACGGCGGCGGAAGCACCGACTTCAGCGCCGCGAATCCATCGGTCTGCTGCACCGTGGTGTGGCGTCGCTGCGCGAAACCGGCCTTCAGCGCGCGCCAGTCGGACGAGTGCAGTTCGAACAGGCGCATCGGATCGTCGGCACGCAGGACCTGCGCGGCCAGCGCCGGCGAACCGGGCGCCAGGCGCAACGTGCCGTCGGGATTGAAATCCAGCACCACGCGCAGGTAGTCGAGCACCGCGTCGGGCAGCGCCGCGCCCGGCTGCTGCTGCAGCGCGGCGCGCACGTCGTCGCGCTGCCACAGCCGCCCCACCCCGTCCAGGTATTCGGCCAGGCGCTGGCTCATGCGCTCGGCCAGCGCATAACTGCCTGCGCCGGCATGCGTGTCGACATAGCTCAGCGGCTTGGGCTTGGCCACCAGCAGGCGCAACGCGCGCAGCAGCACCACGTGCTTGAGCACGTCGGCCGGATTCCCGGCGTGGAAGGCATGGCGGTAGGCAAGCATGGCGCGGCGCGTGGCAAAGGCGCCACTGTAGCGCCTGCCGCGCCGGCGCCGCCGCGCCCGCCCGAACTCAGCGCGTGGGCGCCAGCGAGCAATGCCCGGCGTCGGCCGCCGGGCCGTGGCCCAGCGCCAGCGGCGGCGGTTCGTCGAAACGTCGGTGCGGGGAGCTGGCGCGCCAGTCGAGCGCGATCAGCAGCAGCAGCACGCCCCACAGCAGCCAGGCACGCCAGGCGGCGAGCGGGCGCGCAAGCGCGCGCCGGATGCAGGCGCACAGTGTCATCGTGGCGTCCTCATCGCTGGGCTCCGACGCCCAGGCGCTTGCGCAGGCGCACACCGAGCATGCTGCCGGCGAAGGCGCAGGCGAACCACACCCATCCGTGCAGTGATCCGGTGGCGATGCCGGAGAAATACGCGCCGACGTTGCAGCCGAAGGCCAGCCGCGAGCTGTAGCCCATCAGCAGTCCGGCGACCACCGAGGCCACCCAGGCACGCCGCGGCAGGCTCACGCGCGGACTCATCCTGCCGCTGCGCTGCGCCGCCAGCAGCGCGCCGAACAACATGCCCAGGTCGGTGATGCTGGTGTTGTCGGCCAGCAGGCTGGCGTGCAGCTGCGCGTTCTGCACCGGCAGTCCGTAGAAGGCGTTGTGCGACAGGTTCACGCCAAGGGCCTGCACGATCTTGGCGCCCCACAGCCCCAAGCCATAGACGATGCCCCAGGGCTGCCCGGCCACCACCAGGTTCAGCGCGCCCAGCACGCCCAGCGCCGCCCCGGCCACCCAGACCGCCGGGCCGCGCCAGCGCCGCGGCGAATCCGGCCTGCGCAGGCGCCACACCAGCGCCGCCAGCACACCCAGCGCGCCCAGTTGCAGCATCAGCGTGTCGGCGGCGCCGAAGCGCTGCACCAGCGACACCGGCGGCAGCGCCCCCAGGCCGAGCCAGGCCGGCAGCTGCGCGGAGCCCGCGAAACTGCCCATCACGAAGGCCGGCAGCACCGCCAGGCTCACCGGATGTCCCATGCCGGCCTTGTACAGGGTTCCGGAACCGCAGCCGTCGGCGATCTGCATCGATGCGCCGAACACGAAGGAGCCGATCAGCAGGCTCCACGACAGCGGGCCG
This sequence comes from Pseudomonadota bacterium, assembly GCA_021792835.1. GTDB lineage: Bacteria > Pseudomonadota > Gammaproteobacteria > Burkholderiales > Burkholderiaceae_C > Thiomonas_A. The sequence continues at coordinate 2,473 of JAJYTY010000234.1, read as the reverse complement.
TCGGCGCCCTGCAGTTCCGGATGCGCGGCCAGCAGCGGCACGCTCAGCAGCATGCACACGGCAATGGCGAAGAACTGCGCCAGCAGCCCGGTGGGGTCGCGGTGGGTGATCCACACCCGCCAGCCGGTGGTGAAGCCGAAGCTGCCGGCCGCCAGCGCGACGCCCAGGCCGACCCCTATGCACCACAGCAGTCCCTGGCGCCAGCCGACCAGCCAGGTCGTCGCGAAAAATCCCAGCAGCGCCAGCAGCGGCAGCAACCAGCGGGTCGCGGCCTCGCCGCGCGGGCGCGCCGGATTCAGCGGGAATGCACGGTCTGGCGAAGTTGCGCCCATAGCTGGTGGAAGCGTGAAGGAACGTGGACCATCGGCTCGTCGTGACGCGACCAGTCGACCATCGAGCCAGGGTACAGGCGCACGTCCGGGCGATGCAGAAGTTCGGACAGCACGAACCAGTTGGTCGCTGCCCAGTGGCCGGTGTTGCAGAACGAGATGGTCTGCGAGGCCTGCTGCTCCTGCCGCGGCAGGCCGTCGGCGATGCTGCGCAGCACCGCGATCGCCGGCAGCGCGCCGCCGCCCTGCGGGAACCAGCGCATGTTGTTGAAGTCGACCGAGCCCGCGAGCGTGCCCGGCTGCACCGCCGCCGGCGCCTTCACCTTGCCTTCCCAGAAGGCCGGCGGGCGCGCGTCGAGCAGCACCCGCGAGGCCCGCGGCGCCTGCACCGCGTGCAGCACCTGGTGGCGCGTGGCCAGCAGCGCGTCGTCCAGCCGCGGCCGGAAGTCGGAGGCTTCGACCCGCGGCGCGGCCTGCTGCAGGCCGCCCAGGCCGGCGTCGTGCCAGGCCTGCATGCCGCCGTTGAGGATCGACAGGTGGCGCATTCCCAGCCACTTCAGGGTCCAGTAGACCCGCGCCGGGGCGCCGAAGTCGCTGGGGTTGCCGCCGGCCGACACCAGCACGATGTCGTCCGACGCGTGCAGCCCGAGCCTGCGCACCAGCTGCGTGAAGGTGGCCACCGGCAACAGCTTGCCCGGGTTGTCGGCATCGCCTCGCCACTGCGCGTACGGCGCGTCGACCGCCCCCGGCAGGTGCCCGGCGGCGTAGGCCGTCGGACCGCGCAGGTCGATGATGCGCAGCGTGGCGCCACGCTGCAGCAGCGCCTGCAGCTGAGCAGGCTGCAGCAGCGGCCCGGGATTCGCTGACGCGGCCGGGGTCGGCGGGACGGAGGTCGACAGGGCGGCGCCAGCCGGCTGGCTCAGCGCCCATGCGGCCATCGCGACGGCCGCCGCGAGACCGCGCCACAGCTTGCGCCACGTTGCGCCGGCTTCGGTGCGCGCAGCGGCGCGCTCGGGAATCGGAGTATTCATGCCCGAAATTGTCCCGCCCCGACAATCGTCGGGGAACGACAGTTTCAGCATTTGCTTACAACCGAAAGGTATATGAGGCCGGCCGCGCCTTGCTCGTCCAGCAGGCTAGTACCGCCCGGTGCCTCCGGCCAGCGCGATGAACAGGCGCGCCGCGAATCCCACCAGGGGTCGCGTCCACCAGGCCACGCGCGCGCGCAAGCGCGCATGGTCGATCGGCAGCGCCCAGTGCATCTGCTCGCGCACGTGCCGGGCCAGCGCCTGGGCGAAGCGCGCATCGCGCACCACCACGTTGGCCTCGCGATTGACCAGCAGCGACAGCGGGTCGATGTTGGAGCTGCCCACGGTGGCCCAGGCCTCGTCGACCACCGCCACCTTGCCATGCAGGTAGGCGCGCTGGTATTCGTGGATCAGCACCCCGCTGTCGATGAGCTCGCGGTACAGCGCCTGCGCCGCCCACGCCGCGGCGCGGTAGTCGGCGCGCCCCTGCAGCAGCAGATGCACGCGCACGCCGCGCAGCGCCGCGGCCTTCAGGCTCTGGCGGAAAGCCTGCCCCGGATAGAAATAGGGGCACACCAGCAGCACCGACTCGCGCGCTTCGTCGATGGCGTCGATGTAGCAGTGCTCGATGGAACGCCGGCGCAGCAGGTTGTCGCGCAGCACGAGTGCCGCGCGCTGCGTGGCCTGCCCGCCGTCGCAACCCGCGCGGGGCGCGAAGCCGCGCTGAGCCACCTGTGGACGTTCGCCGCGCACACCCGGCAGCACGCCGGCGGCGCGCAGTTCCGCCAGGTAGCGCCTGCGCTGCTCGCGCGACAGCAGCTGCGGCCCCGGCGCCTTGCGCAGACCGCGCTGCACGCTGCCTGTCGCCACCGTGCGCAGCCACAACCGGCGCATGCTGCGCAGCACCTGGGCCACCACCGGGCCCTGCACCCGCACCGCGTAGTCCAGCCGCGGCTGCGGGCTCCAGCCGTGGTGGATGTCGAAGTGGTCGTCGATCAGGTTGATGCCACCCACGAAGGCCACGCGCGCATCCACCACGCACATCTTGCGATGCAGGCGCCGCCAGTGCCCGCGCTGCAGCAGGTCGATCCAGCGCCGCCACGGACGGTACACCAT
>JAJYTY010000233.1 GCA_021792835.1 Pseudomonadota bacterium | reverse complement strand
GCCCGTTCCCGGGTTCGCGCAAGATCTACCTCGAGGGCGCCGGCGGCGTGCCCGTGCCGTGGCGCGAGATCGCGCTGTCCGACACGCTGCTCGAGACCGCCCCGGGCGTCACGCAGCTGCAGAAGAACGCGCCGCTGCGCGTATACGACACCTCCGGCCCCTACACCGATCCCAAGGTCGACATCGACGTGCGCGCCGGGCTGCCCGCGCTGCGCGCGGCTTGGCTGGACACGCGCGAGGACATCGAACGGCTGCAGGGCCCCAGCAGCGAGTTCGGGCGTGCCCGCCAGAGCGACCCTGCCACCGCCTCGCTGCGTTTTGCCGCGCCGCCGCTGCCGCGGCGCGCCCGCAGCGGCGCCAACGTGACCCAGATGCACCTGGCTCGCCAGGGCATCATCACCCCGGAAATGGAGTTCATCGCGCGCCGCGAGAACCTGCAGCGCGCGCAGCTGCCGGATGCGCTGGGCCAGAACGGCGGCCAGCACCGCGGAAGCTGGTTCCACGCGCAGCGCGAGATCGACGCCGAATTCGTGCGCAGCGAGGTGGCGTCCGGGCGCGCGGTGATTCCCGCCAACATCAACCACCCCGAGATCGAGCCGATGATCATCGGGCGCAACTTCCTCACCAAGGTCAACGCCAACATCGGCAACTCGGCGGTGACCTCGGACATCGAGGACGAGGTCGACAAGATGGTGTGGGCGATCCGCTGGGGCGCCGACACCGTGATGGACCTGTCGACCGGCAAGCACATCCACGAGACCCGCGAGTGGATCGTCCGCAACAGCCCGGTGCCCATCGGCACCGTGCCGATCTACCAGGCGCTGGAGAAGGTGGGCGGCATCGCCGAGGACCTGAGCTGGGAGCTGTTCCGCGACACGCTGGTCGAGCAGGCTGAGCAGGGGGTGGACTACTTCACCATCCACGCCGGCGTGCTGCTGCGCTACGTGCCGCTGACCGCGGCGCGGGTCACCGGCATCGTGTCGCGCGGCGGCTCGATCATGGCCAAGTGGTGCCTGGCGCACCATCGCGAGAATTTCCTCTACACCCATTTCGAGGAAATCTGCGAGATCATGAAGGCCTACGACGTCACCTTCTCGCTAGGCGACGGACTTCGCCCGGGCTCGATCGCCGACGCCAACGACGAGGCGCAATTCAGCGAGCTGCACACGCTGGGCGAACTCACCCAGATCGCGTGGAAGCACGACGTGCAGGTGATGATCGAGGGCCCCGGCCACGTTCCGCTGCATATGGTGGCGGTCAACGTCGAGGAGGAACTCAAGCACTGCTACGAGGCGCCGTTCTACACGCTGGGCCCGCTGACCACCGACATCGCCCCCGGCTACGACCACATCACCAGCGCGATCGGCGCGGCCAACATCGGCTGGGCCGGCACCGCGATGCTGTGCTACGTCACGCCCAAGGAACACCTGGGCCTGCCCGACCGCGAGGATGTCAAGCAGGGGCTGATCGCCTACCGCATCGCCGCGCATGCCTCGGACCTGGCCAAGGGCTATCCCGGCGCGCAGCTGTGGGACAACGCGATCTCCCGCGCACGCTTCGAGTTCCGCTGGGAAGACCAGTTCCGGCTGGCGCTGGACCCGGATACCGCGCGCGCCTTCCACGACGCCACGCTGCCCAAGCAGGCCGCGAAGACCGCGCATTTCTGCTCCATGTGCGGACCCAAGTTCTGCTCGATGAAGATCAGCCAGGACATCCGCAACGCGGCGGCGGCCCAGGCGCCGGCCGGCACCGACGCCACGCAGCTGCGCGAGGAGCTGGCGCGCAAGGCCGCCGAGTTCCGCAAGTCCGGCGGGGAAATCTATCAATGAACGCCTCCGCGGCTGGCCGCGGTGCCGGCCGACCGACCCCGCCGTCCGTGCGTGTAGGCATCGCGGGCGCGGGGCTGGCCGGGCGCCTGCTCGCGTGGCGCCTGCTGCGGCGGGGTGCCAGCGTGAGCCTGTTCGACGCCGGTGCGCGCGGCGACCGGGGCAGCGCCGGACCGACCGCTGCTGCGATGCTGTCGCCTACGGCCGAGCTGGCGGCGGCCGATGCACGCATCCACGAACTGGGGCTGCGATCCCTCGAACTCTGGCCGACCTGGCTCGCCGAGCTGCAAGCGGGCACGGGGCGCGAGGTGTATTTCCGGCGCGAAGGCACGCTGGTGGTTGCGCACGCACCCGACCGCGGCTCGCTGGCGCACTACGAATCCCTGCTGCGTGCCCACCTTCCGGCGGGCGAGGCCGCGGAGTCGATGCAGCGCGTCGATGCCTCGCGCATCGGCGCGCTCGAGCCGCTGCTCGAGGGGCGTTTCGCCAACGGATTGTTCCTGCCGCGCGAGGGCCAGCTGGCCAATGACCAGTTGTACGACGCGCTGGCGGATGCGCTCGACGCCGGGATTGCCGCTTGCGGCGGCGCCTGGCACGAGAACTGCCCGATCGATGCGCTGCGGCCCGACGCGCTATTCGCGCGCGACGGCACGCGCCATGACTTCGACCTCGCCGTCGACTGCCGCGGCATCGGTGCGCGTGCCGAGTTGCCGGGGTTGCACGGGGTGCGCGGCGAGGTGCTGACGGTGTCCGCGCCGGGCGTGCAACTGCGTCGCCCGGTGCGCCTGGTGCACCCCCGTTATGCGCTGTACGTGGCGCCGCGCCCGGGCGGGCGCTTCATCGTCGGCGCCACCGAGCTCGACAGCGAGGACAGCGGGCCGGTGACCCTGCGCTCGACCCTCGAGCTGGGCAGCGCCTTGTACAGCCTGCACCCCGAGTTCGGCGAGGCGCGGGTGCTGCGGCTGGCCGCCGCGCTGCGCCCGGCGCTGCCGGATCGCGAGCCCGTCGCCGCGCGCGATGCCGCGGGCGTATGGCGGATCAACGGCCTGTTCCGGCACGGTTACCTGATCGCGCCGGTCGTGGTCGGCGAGGCCGAGACGGCGATCGCCAGGGAGTTGGGCTTGCCGAGGTCGGCGCATGAGGAGCTGTGCGATGCCGCCTGAGTCCGCGCAGGACGGCGCCGGGTTGGCGCTGCTGGTCAACGGAGAGGCGCTGCGCAGCAGCGCGGCCACGTTGTACGAGCTGCTGGCTGCGCGCGGCCTGGACCCGCGTTCCGGAGGCTTCGCCTGCGCCGTCAACGGCGGCTTCGTGCCGCGTGCGCAATGGGCCGGGCGGTGCCTGGCGCAGGGCGACTGCATCGACATCGTGGCGCCGGTGGTGGGCGGCTGAGGCTGCGATGGGCGAGCGTGGAGTGAGCATGGAAACCGAGATCACGTTCAGCGAATCCTGGCAGGCGCCGGGCACCGATTCGCCGGCGCCGCCGCAGATGGGCGTCGTGGCGGCCGAGCAGTCCGGGCCCGCCGACGACGCCTGGAGCGTCGGCGGCGTGCGCCTGGGTTCGCGGCTGCTGCTGGGGACCTCGCGCTATCCGAGCCCGCAGGTGCTGGCCCGGGCCGCGGCGGCCTCGGGGGCGCAGGTGTTCACCGTCGGGCTGCGTCGCCTGCAGCCCGAGAACTCGGGCGGGCAGGCGTTCTGGCAGCGCGTGCGCGAACTCGGCGGCCATCTGCTTCCCAATACCGCGGGCTGCCACGGCGCGCAGCAGGCGGTGAACCTGGCGCGCATGGCTCGCGAACTGTTCGGCACGCACTGGATCAAGCTGGAAGTCATCGGCGACGACTACACGCTGCAGCCGGATCCCTTCGCCACGCTGGAGGCGGCGCGCGTGCTGGCCGCGGAGGGTTTCGCGGTGTTCGCCTACACCACCGACGACCTCGTGCTGGCGCGGCGCCTGCTCGATGCCGGCGTGGCCGCGGTGATGCCGTGGGCGGCGCCGATCGGCTCCGGGCGCGGCCCGCGCGACCTGCACGCGCTGCGCACGCTGCGCGAGCGTCTGCCAGAGGCGGTGCTGGTGTGCGATGCCGGGCTCGGCCGCCCGTCGCACGCGGCGCAGGTGATGGAGATCGGTTTCGACGCGGTGCTGCTCAACACCGCGGTCGCCGAGGCCGCCGACCCGGTGCGCATGGCCGCCGCCTTCGCCGCCGCGGTGCGCGCCGGGCGCGATGGCTTTGTCGCCGGGATCATGCCCGAGCGCGACACCGCGCAGGCGTCGACGCCGACCGTGGGCATGCCCTTCTGGCACGAAGCGAATTGATGGCGCAGCCCGCGCTGCTCGCGATCGCGGGACACGACCCCAGCGGCGGCGCCGGGCTGGGTACCGACCTCGCGACCTGGCAGGCCATGGGCCTGCATGGCACCAGCGTGTGCACCGCGCTGACGGTGCAGGACCGGCGCGGCGTGCGCGAGGTGCTGCCGACCCCGCTGGCGATCCTGCGCGGCGCGCTCGACGCGGCGCGCGGCAGCGTGTGCCCGGCGGCGGTGAAACTGGGCATGCTGGGCAGCGAGGCGGTGGCGCAGGAAGTCGCCGCCTTCTGCGAGGCGCAGACGGTGCCGGTGGTGTGGGACACCGTGCTGGCGGCCGCGGCGGGCGGACGCTCGTTGTTGCAGGCGGGCGGCGCGACCCTGCAGCGCCTGGCACGTGCCGCGACGGTGCTCACGCCGAACCGGGAGGAGGCGGCGAGCCTGCTCGGCGTGGCGCCGTGGACGGGCGCCGGCGCGCCCCCGC
>JAJYTY010000232.1 GCA_021792835.1 Pseudomonadota bacterium | reverse complement strand
ACGGCATGATCCAGGCGCATGAGATCCAGGGCGTGATCGCGCTGGAGAATTCGTTCAACAAGGTCGGACTCGACCACGTGCTGCTGGTCAAGCTGGCGACCACCGCGGTGGTCGGCCGCCTGCTCGGACTCGACCGCGACGAGCTGATCAACGCGCTGTCGCTGGCCTTTGTCGACGGCCAGTCGCTGCGCACCTACCGCCACGCCCCCAACACCGGCAGCCGCAAGAGCTGGGCGGCGGGCGACGCCACCAGTCGCGGCGTGCGCCTGGCGCTGATCGCCCGCAGCGGGGAAATGGGCTACCCATCGGTGCTCACCGCCCCGACCTGGGGCTTCTACGACGTCAGCTTCCAGGGCAAGGAGTTCCGCTTCCAGCGCGGCTACGGCTCCTACGTGATGGAAAACGTGCTGTTCAAGATCAGCTTCCCGGCGGAGTTCCATTCGCAGACCGCGGTCGAGGCGGCGATGCAGCTGCATGCCCAGCTGGCCGCGGCCGGAAAGAGCGCAGCCGACATCCGGCGCATCACCATCCGCACCCACGAGGCGTGCATACGCATCATCGACAAGAAGGGGCCGCTGCACAACCCGGCCGACCGCGACCACTGCATCCAGTACATGGTCGCGGTGCCGCTGCTGTACGGGCGCCTGACCGCCGGCGACTACGAGGACTCGATCGCTTCCGACCCGCGCATCGACGCCTTGCGCGAGCGCATCCAGTGCGTGGAGGACGCGCAGTTCACCGCCGACTACCACGACCCCGAGAAGCGCTCGATCGCCAATGCGCTGACCGTCGAGCTGAACGACGGCAGCGTGCTGCCCGAGGTCGTCGTCGAATACCCCATCGGCCACAAGCGTCGGCGCGCCGACGGCATCCCGCTGCTGGAGGCCAAGTTCCGCACCAACCTGGCGCGCCGCTTCGCGGCCCGCCAGCAGCAGGCCATCCTGCACGCGTCGCTCGACAGCGCGCACCTGGCGCAGATGCCGGTGCACGAGTACGTCGACCTGTACTGCCCGCAATGACCCCGCTGCCCGGCGTCGCGCAACGCGATGCCGGGCCGGCGCGGAGCGGCCGTCGACTCCGCGTCAGCTGGCGAACAGCTTGTCCAGGTCGGCGAAACCCTTGATCTCCAGCGCGTTGCCCGACGGGTCGAGGAAGAACATCGTCGCCTGCTCGCCGACCTGGCCGGCGAAGCGGATCTGAGGCTCCATCTGGAAGCGCAGGCCGCCGGCGCGCAGCCGCTCGGCGAGTTCGCGCCATTGCGGCATCGGCAACACGATGCCGAAATGGGGAATCGGCACCTGGTGGTCGTCGACCACGCTGTCGCCCGCCTGCGCCCGCGCCTGGGGCACCAAGTGGGCGACGATCTGGTGACCGAAGAAGTCGAAGTCCACCCAGTGGTCCGTGCTGCGCCCTTCGCGGCAGCCGAGCAGGCCGCGGTAGAAGTCGCGCGCCTGCTGCAGGTCGTGGACCGGGAAGGCCAGGTGGAAAGCGGGCAAGGAGGTCATGGTCGATCGCGGTGCGGCCGCGCCGGCTCCCGGCGCGCATGCCCCGATGGTAGCCGGACCGTGCCGCCGCGCCGGCGCGGCGCAAGCCCCGCGCCGCGCCACCGCCGGTTGACCGGGTGCAAGGTTTCCGATCGTATTTCTCGCTACGGTGCATGACATCGAGACCGCGCCAGAGGACACCGCGATGCCACCCGCCTTCCTGCGACCACGCGCCGCGGTCGCAGTCCTGTTCCCGGCGCTGGCGCTGGGCCTGCTGCTGGCCTCGGGCAGGCCCGCCGGCGCGGCCACGCCCGCCGGCAAGGACCTGCTGCTCATCGACGCAGCCCAGCAGGTGGCGCTGGGGGTTCGCCTGGCCACGGTGCGGCCGGCCACCGCGGCGGCGCTGGAACTTCCGGCCCGGGTGGTCGCTCCGGCCAGCGCGCAAGCCCTGGTCGCGGCCCCCGCGCCCGGCGTGATCACCGCGGTCGCGGTGGCCGGCGGCGAGGCGGTCCACCGCGGCCAGCTGCTGGCGACCCTGCACAGCAGCGAAGTCGCGCAACTGCAGCGCGAGCGCGAGCAGGCCCGCCTGCAATGGCAACTCGATCGCCAGCAGGCGCAGCGCGACTCCCGGCTGTACGCCGAAGGCATCATCGCCGCGTCGCGCCAGCAGGCCGCGGCGGCGCGCGAGCGCCAGGCGCGCGCACTGCTGGGCGAGCGCGAACTGGCGCTGCGCCTGGCGGGCGCGACCACCGGCGTCGACGGCCGCGTGCGCCTGCTGGCGCCCATCGACGGCGTGGTCGCCCAGGTGCAGGCGCTGCCCGGCCAGCGCGTCGACGTGGCCACGCCGCTGTTCCACCTGCTGGCGCCCGGCGCGCTGCTGCTCGAACTCGACGCCACCGCGGCGCAGGCGCAGGCGCTGCGCCCCGGCGCCGCGGTCGAAGTGGCGCAGGCGGGCGCGCGCGGGGTGCTGCTGAGCGTGGCGCCCAGCCTGTCGCCGACCCAGTCGGTGGTGCTGCGCGCTCGCCTGAGCCGAGCCGGCGCGCTGCACGCGGGGGCGCTGGTGCAGGCGCGCGTGCATCTGCCGCCCCGCCCGGGGCTGCACGTCGTGCCGCCCGCGGCGCTGACCCGCATCGCCGGACGCGAGTCGGTGCTGGTGGCCGTGCCGACAGGGTTTCGCATCGTGCCGGTGGCCGTGCAGGCGCGCCTTGCCGACAGCGTGGTCGTCTCGGGGCCGCTGCGCGACGGCGAGCAGGTGGCCGCCAGCGGCGTGATCGCCCTCAAGGCGGCCGCCGAAGGCAGGCCGTGATGCTGCAGGCGCTGACCCACGCCGCGCTGCGCCAGCGCCTGGTCACGCTGGGCGCCACGCTGGCGCTGGCGGTGGCCGGAGCGTTCGCCTGGCGCTCGCTGCCGATCGACGCCTTCCCCGACGTGTCCTCGCCGCAGGTCAAGGTGATCATGAAGGCGCCGGGGATGACCCCCGAGGAGGTCGAGACCCGCATCGCCCTGCCGATCGAGCAGGAGATGCTGGGCATCGCGCGCAAGCGCATCGTGCGCTCCATCTCCAAGTACGGCATCGCCGACATCACCGTCGACTTCGACGAGGGGACCGACGTCTACTGGGCGCGCCAGCAGGTGGCCGAGGCGCTGGCCAACGCCCGCGCCGACCTGCCGCCGTCGGCGCAGGGAGGGCTGGCGCCGATCACCACCCCGCTGTCCGACCTGTACATGTTCACCGTCGAGGGCCCGGCCAGCCTGCAGAGCAAGCGCACGGTGCTGCAGTGGCAGATCCGGCCGGCGCTGCGCACCGTGCCCGGAGTCGCCGACGTCAACATGCTGGGCGGCGACTCGCGGGTGTTCGAGGTGCTTGCCGATCCGCTGCGCATGGCCGCCCATCACGTCGGCCTGCAGCAACTGCGGCGAGCCCTTTCCGACAACAACAGCAACGACGGCGCCGGGCGGCTGGACGAGGGCGAGGAAACGCGCATCGTGCGGGTGCAGGGGGCCTTCGCCGATGCGGCCGACATCCGCTCCACGGTGGTCGCGGAATCCGCCGGACGGGTGGTGCGAGTCGGCGACATCGCCCAGGTGCGCACCGCCAGCAGCACCCGCTACGGCATGGTCACCGAGGACGGCCGCGGCGAGGCGGTCGAGGGCATCGTGCTGGGCCTGCGCGGCGCCAACGCCTCGCAGGTCATCGCCGGGGTGCGCCAGCGCATGGCCGAGATCACGCCCCAGTTGCCGCCCGGAATGACCCTGCGGGTGTTCTACGACCGCAGCCAACTGGTGCAGCGCGCCGTGACGACGGTGGTGCGCGCGCTGCTGGAGGCCGTCGCGCTGGTGGTCGTGATGCTGCTGGTGTTCCTCGGCAACTGGCGCGCCGCGCTGGTCGTCGCGCTGACCCTGCCGCTGTCGGCACTGGCCACCTTCGTGCTGATGCGCGCGGCCGGGCTGTCGGCCAACCTGATGAGCCTCGGCGGACTGGCGATCGCGCTGGGCATGCTGGTCGACGCCGCGGTGGTGGTGGTGGAGAACCTGGTCAACCACATGAGCCACGACCCGGCGCACGCCCGTTCCGGCGGCCCCGGCGCGGCCACCACCGACCTGCTGGCGCGGGTGCTGCGCGGCGTCGCCGAGGTCGCCACCCCGGTGCTGGCCGGGGTGGCGATCATCGGCATGGTGTTCCTGCCGCTGCTGTCGCTGCAGGGGCTGGAGGGCAAGCTGTTCCGGCCGGTGGCGCTGACCATCGTGTTCGCGCTCGCCGCCTCGCTGCTGCTGGCGCTGACCAGCGTGCCGGTGCTGGCTTCGATGCTGCTGCGCGGGGTCGCCCACACCGACCCCTGGCTGGTGCGCAAGCTGTCCGCGCTGTACGCCAAGGCGCTCGACTGGAGCTTCGCCCATGCCCGGCTGGTGGTCGTCGCGGCGCTGGCCTCGCTGCTCGCCGCCGGGCTGGCCTACACCCGGGTCGGCAAGACCTTCATGCCCAGTCTGGACGAGGGGGACATCATCCTGCAGTTGCAAAAACCCCCGTCGATCGGCCTCGGCGCCACCGCTGCGCTCGATCTGCGGATCCAGCGCGCGCTGCTGCGCCAGGTACCCGAGATCCGCGCCATCGTCGCGCGCAGCGGTTCCGACGACCTAGATCGGAA
>JAJYTY010000231.1 GCA_021792835.1 Pseudomonadota bacterium | reverse complement strand
CAGCACCAGGTCGGTGGCGGTGACGCCGCCGCGCAGCTGGCCCTTGAGTTCCACGCCGACCACGTCCGGGGTCAGGAAGTACACCGGCTGGCCGAGCATTCCGGCCTCGGCCTCGATGCCGCCGACGCCCCAGCCGACCACGCCGATGCCGTTGATCATGGTGGTGTGGCTGTCGGTGCCCACCAGCGTGTCGGGGTAGTACACGCCGTCGGCGCCCTTGTGCACGCCGCGCGCCAGGTACTCCAGGTTGATCTGGTGCACGATGCCGAACCCGGGAGGGACGACACCGAAGGTGTCGAAAGCCTGCATGCCCCACTTCATGAACTGGTAGCGTTCATGGTTGCGCTGGAATTCCAGCTGCATGTTCAGGTCCAGCGCCTTCTTGCTGCCGTAGTTGTCGATCATCACCGAGTGGTCGACGACCAGGTCCACCGGGACCAGCGGCTCGATGGCCTTCGGGTTCTTGCCCATCTGGTAGGCGACGGTGCGCATCGCGGCCAGGTCGGCCAGCAGCGGCACGCCGGTGAAGTCCTGCAGCACGACGCGCGCCACCACGAAGGGGATCTCGGCCGTGCGCTGGGCGTTGGGCTTCCAGTTTGCCAGCTGCTCGACGTGAGCAGCCTCGACGCGCTTGCCGTCGCAGTTGCGCAGCACCGATTCCAGCACGATGCGAATCGACACCGGCAGCCGTGACAGGTCGGTGCCGAGCTTCTTGCCCAGCGCCGGCAGCGAGTAGAAGCGGCCCGTCTTGCCACTGGCCGTGCTGAAGCTCTTGCAGGTGGATGCGAAGGGATTGGGGGATGCGGTCTTGGCGTTGCGTTTCGCAGTGGCCATGGCTGGCTCCGTGGAGAAGGGGGCTGTGAGGGGGTTGAGGTGAGTCCGGGGAGGCGGGCGCAGCCGGCCGCGTCGACGCGCCACGCGGCGGGCTTACTTGGTCGCCACGATCCTGGTGGCGCCCATGGGATTGCAGTCGTCGGCGAGGCGGGTCATGTTGCGGTTGTCGAACAGCATGCTCTTCGCCGGGATCTGGATCATGACCAACCCCGCCTTGCGGTCGTCGAAGTGGTAGGCGCCGGTGGTCGTGGGCTTGCGCAGCATCAGGTAGTGGTGGCCCTTCCAGGTCAGCAGGATCGCGTGGTCGTTGCGGCCCTCGGCCTTGACGTCCATGCGCAGGTGCGAACCGCAGACCATCGGGCCTGACTTCATCTTGTAGCTGGGAGGCGGGTCGGCCGATGCCGGCGAGGCCGCGTACGCAGTGGCGACGAGGGCCGGGAGGACCGCGCACAGGCCCAGGCAGGACGTGGCCAGCAGGCTGGCCGGGCGACGGATGGACAGGGTCGGCTTCATGATCATCGAGCTCCGCAGCGGTGGGCGCCGCGGGCGGCCGATGCATCGCTGATCGCCGCCGCGGCAGGAACGACGTGGGGTGCAGCCGAGTGTATCGTCCGCCGGCCGCCGGATTGTTCACTCCGGCGCAACTCCGCGGTGATTTTTTTCATGCTTTGCCCGACGCGCAACAGTCGCCTGCTCCAGGAGCCCGGTCAGCCTTTCGGGGGACGCTCAGAGCAGGTGCTTGACCCCGTCGCGTTCCTCCAGCAGTTCGCCCAGGGTCTTGTCCAGGCAGGTCTGCGAGAAGGCGTCGATGGGCAGGCCCTGCACGCGGTGGTAGCTGCCAGGCTCGCAGGTCACCGGAACGCCGAACACGATGTCCTCGGGGACACCGTAGGAGCCGTCGGAGGGAATGCCCATGGTGACCCAGCGGCCGTTGCTGCCCAGCACCCAGTCGCGCATGTGGTCGATCGCGGCGTTCGCCGCGGAGGCCGCCGAGCTCAGCCCGCGCGCCTCGATGATCGCGGCGCCGCGCTTGCCCACCGTCGGCAGGAAGGTGTTGCGGTTCCAGTCGTCGTCGCCAATGATGTCCTTCACCGGCTTGCCGTCGACGGTGGCGAAACGCCAGTCGGCGTACATGGTCGGCGAATGGTTGCCCCACACGCAGAATTTCTCGATCGTCGACACCGGCTTGCCCATCTTCGAGGCCAGCTGGGACAGCCCGCGGTTGTGGTCCAGGCGCAGCATCGCGGTGAAGTTGCCCTTGGGCAGGTCGGGGGCCGACTTCATCGCGATGTGGGCGTTGGTGTTGGCGGGATTGCCCACCACCAGCACGCGCACGTTGCGGCTGGCCACCGCGTTCAGCGCCTTGCCCTGCGCGGTGAAGATCTGCGCGTTGGCCGACAGCAGGTCGCGACGCTCCATGCCGGGGCCGCGCGGACGCGCGCCGACCAGCAGCGCGCAGTCGATGTCCTTGAATGCGGTGTTCGGATCGGAATGACCACTCATGCCTGCAAGAAGCGGGAACGCGCAGTCTTCAAGTTCCATCATGACGCCTTTGAGCGCCTTCTGAGCCTTTTCGTCCGGAATTTCCAGCAGCTGCAGAATCACCGGCTGGTCCTTGCCGAGCATTTCGCCCGAGGCGATGCGGAACAGCAGGGCGTAGCCGATCTGGCCGGCGGCGCCGGTCACGGCTACGCGCATGGGGGCTTTGGTCATCGTGAACTCCGAGTGGGCCGTTGGGAAGCCGAACCGGACCCTGCGTGCGGGAAGGGAGCCGGCCGGGCGGGCGCCACGCGGCAGCTCTTCGGCGCCGCCGCGCGGCAGGGGCGTCGCCGATTGCGCGCGATGCGCCCATGTTGCATTGCAGGCGCAGTGTAGGCGGCCTGTCGGGCGTCGTCAACGCACTTATGTCATATATAAGACATCTATTAGGACATGCTGGACATTCACCGTTCGCTGTGCTGCAATGCAGCGCATGGCCACGCCCGCCCCAGCCCCGTCCAGCGCCCCCGGCACTGCCGCGGCAGGGCCCGTGTTCAGCCCGCTGTACCAGCAGATCAAGGCGCTGATCACGCGCGCGCTGCAGGAGGGCGAGTGGAAGCCGGGAGACCTCATTCCCAGCGAGGCCGAGCTGGCTTCGCGCTTCGGCGTCAGCCAGGGCACGGTGCGCAAGGCCATCGACGAACTCGCCGCCGAGAACCTGCTGATCCGCCGCCAGGGGCGCGGAACCTTCGTGTCGACCCACCACGAAGCGCAGGTGAAGTTCCGCTTCCTGCGCCTGGTGCCGGAGGCCGAGGCGGTCGCGCAGGGGCTGCGCATGGAGCGCGAGTTCCTCGAATGCCACCGCGTGCGCGCCGGCGCCGACGTGGTGCGCGCGCTGCGCATCCGCGCCGGCGACATGGTGCTGGAGATCCGGCGCATCCTTCGCATCGCCGGCGAGCCGGTGGTGTACGAGGACATCTACCTGCCGGCCGCGCCTTTTCGCGGGCTCACCGCGGAGCGCCTGGAGCGTTATCGCGGCCCGCTGTATGCGATGTTCGAATCCGAGTTCGGCACGCGCATGGTGCGCGCCGAGGAAAAGATCCGCGCCGTCAACGCCTCGGCCCAGGAGGCCGAGTTGCTGCGCGTGCCGGTCGGCCAGGCCCTGTTGTCGGTGGAGCGCCTGGCCTTCAGCTACGGCGACCAGCCGGTCGAGCTGCGCCGCGGCCTGTACTCCACCGCGCATCACTATTACCGCAACGAATTGAGTTGATGCCCGGGACCCCCGGGGCGAATCGCGCGCCGGGCCCCGAGGGCGCTCGAAACCGTGCCTCAAGAACTTGATCCCAAGCAATAATCTCGCACGGCAATCCCCAGCGAGGTCCTGACCATGCCACCCGTCCAGAAGACTCCAAGACCCGAGTTCCGCAATATCGGCCTCGGCGACATCGTCCGCTACCGCATGCCGCTGGCGGCGATCGTCTCCATCCTGCACCGCATCAGCGGGGCGCTGATGTTCCTGCTGCTGCCCGTCGTGCTGTGGGCCTTCGAGCTGAGCCTGCGCTCGGCCCAGGGTTTCGCGCAGGTCGGCTCGGTGCTGGGTTCGGTGCCGATGAAGCTGCTCGGCCTGGTGCTGTTCTGGGGCATCGCGCAGCATTTCTGCGCCGGCCTGCGACACCTCGCGTCGGACGTGTGTCCGAGCTTCGTGACCAGGCAGGCCGGGCGCCGCAGCGCGGCCGCGGTGCTGGTCGTATCCCTCGTCGCCACCGCGCTGTTCGCGGTGTACCTGTTCTCGGGAGCCTGACATGCCGGCAGCGGATTATGGATCGCACCGCCTCGTGGTGGGCGCGCACTACGGACTTCGCGACTGGCTGGCGCAACGCGTGACCGCGCTCGTGCTGGCGGTCTACACCCTGTTCATGCTCGGCTTCGTGCTGTGGCCGGCGCCGCTGGACTACGCGCGCTGGCAGGGGCTGTTCGCCAGCCAGCCGATGAAGCTGTTCAGCCTGGTCGCGTTCATCGCGCTGCTCTACCACGTGTGGGTGGGCGTGCGCGACATCTGGATGGACTACGTCAAGCCCGTGGGCTTGCGTCTGAGCCTGCAGGTGCTGTCCATCGTGTGGCTGCTGGCCTGCGTCGGCGGCGCCGTGCAGGTCTTGTGGAGGGTTTGAGCCGTGCAACTGAACAAACGCAAATTCGACGTCGTGGTCGTCGGCGCCGGCGGTTCGGGCCTGCGCTGCGCGCTGCAACTGGCGCGCGAGGGCCTGGACGTGGCCGTGCTGTCCAAGGTGTTCCCGACGCGCTCGCACACCGTCGCCGCGCAGGGCGGGATCTCGGCCTCGCTGGGCAA
>JAJYTY010000230.1 GCA_021792835.1 Pseudomonadota bacterium | reverse complement strand
CTGCCAGCAGCATTTCGTGGCCATCGCGCGTGCGCTGATCAACCAGCCCGTGCTGCTGCTGGCCGACGAGCCCACCGGCAACCTCGACACCAGGACTTCGCACGACATCATGCGCACGCTGCGCCGCCTCAACCTCGAGCAGAGACTGACGGTGGTCGTGGTGACCCACGAGACCGACGTCGCGGACTACGCGGGCCGCATCATCACCATGCGCGACGGGCACATCGTGTCGGACCGCGCGAACCCGCGGCCCAGCGAGATCGACGAGCTGGGCCCCGTCGGGCAGACGCAGGCGCCAGCGGCCCCGGCGGACGATCGCGCGGGCGCCGGACTGGGCTTTGCCGGCATGATCGTGGCAGCCGCGGCACAGGCCATCGCGCGCAACAAGATGCGTTCCGCGCTGACCATGCTCGGCGTGTTCATCGGCGTGGCCGCGCTGATCGTGATGGTCGCCGTAGGGCAGGGGGCGAACGCCGCGGTGCGCAGGCAGATCGAGAGCCTGGGCACCAACCTGCTGGTGGTCGTTCCCGGCGCGACGACGCGTGCCGGAGTGCGCGCCGGCTTCGGCAGCGCGTCGACGCTGACCGTGGCCGATGCGCGCGCGCTGCGCCGCGACGCGCCGGCGGTGGAGCGCACCGCCTACATGATCCGCCAACTCGGGCAGGTGCAGTACGGCGGCAACAACTGGAGCACCAGCATCCAGGGCGTGACGCCGTCGTACCTGCCGATGACCAACTGGCGCATCCAGAGCGGCCGCGCATTGCAGGCGAACGACGAGGCCTCGGCGGCGATGGTCGCAGTGATCGGGCAGACCGTGGCGCGCGAGTTGTTCGGGCCCTACGAGAACCCGGTGGGCGCGCAGATCCTGGTCAAGGGTTTCAGCGTGCGCGTGGTGGGCCTGCTCGCGGCCAAGGGGCAGACCCCGTACGGACAGGACCAGGACGACCTGATCATGCTGCCCTTCAACGCCGCGCAGCGCAGGGTGCTGGGCGTGGCGGCGCCCAGCCAGGCGCAGTCGGTGGCGGTGACAGCGCTGAATGGCGCCAGCGTCCCCGTGAACAACACCGCGGCGGCGTTCCCGGCACCGCCCAATCCCTACAACATCCCGCCGCGGCTCAGCGGCTACGTCAACACCATCTTCGTGCAGGCGGTGAGCCCGGAGCAGGTCGCCGCGGCGATGCGGCAGATCACCGACGTCCTGCGCCGACGCCACCGCGTCGCGCCCGGCGACACGGCCGATTTCTCGGTGCGCAACCTGAGCCAGATCGCCGAGACCGCGCAGAGCTCGTCGGCCGTCATGGCGCTGCTGCTGGCGGTGGTGGCGTCGATCTCGCTGCTGGTCGGCGGCATCGGCATCATGAACATCCTGCTGGTGTCGGTGACCGAGCGCACGCGCGAGATCGGTCTGCGCATGGCCATCGGAGCGCGCCGTCTGCACGTGCTGCTGCAGTTCCTCGCCGAAGCGGTGTTCCTCAGCACCACCGGCGGCCTGGTCGGAATCGTCTGCGGGGTCGGTGTCTCGGCCGCGGTGTCGGCGCTGGCCCATTGGCCCACGCTGCTTTCGTCGGCGGCCATGGTCGGCGGATTCGGCTTCGCCGCCGCGGTGGGAGTGTTCTTCGGCTACTACCCGGCGCGCAAGGCATCGCGCCTGGATCCGATCGAGGCGCTGCGCTATGAGTGAGAGCGGGCGTTCATGCCTGTCGGCCGCGCTGCGGGCCGCGGTGCCGGCCGTCCTGTGCGCGGCACTCGCCGGCTGCATGGTCGGCCCGGACTGGCGCGCTCCGCGCGCGCCCGCCGAGGCGGCCTACACGCCGCGGCCGGTCGCGCTGCAGGGCGCGGGCGAGGCCGTGCCGGCGCAGCAGCTGTTGCCGCGGGCCGCGCTGCCGGCGCGCTGGTGGGAAGCGTTCGCGTCGCCGGAGCTCGACGCCACGGTGCGCCGCGCGCTGGCCGACAGCCCGACGCTGCGGCAGGCGCGCGCCACGCTGCGCCAGGCGCGCGAGGCGGTGGCGGTGGCACGCGGCGGGATGCTGCCGCAGCTGGATCTGCAGGCCGGAGCGACGCGCGCGCGTGGCGCCCCGGATGGGCCGGCGGCCGAGTTGTACAGCGCCGGACCGCTGGTCGGCTACGCCCCCGACGTGTTCGGCGGCACGCGACGCCTGGTCGAGCAGCAGCAGGCCCTGGTGGACGTGCAGCTCGAGCAGCTCGAGGCGGCGCGCCTGGCGCTGAGCGGACAGACGGTGGCGCAGGCGATCACGGCGGCTTCGGCGCGCGAGCAACTGCTGGCGGTGCAGCGCATCGTCGAGGCCGACCGCAGCAACCTCGAGCTGGTGCGGCTGGCCCAAAGCGCCGGGCAGGCCTCCGGAGCCGACGTCGCCGGCGCGCAAAGCCAGCTCGCCGCCGATCTCACGCTGCTGGCGCCGCTGCGCCAGCAGCTGGCCGCGGCGCGCGACGCGCTGGCCTTGCTGGTCGGGCGCGGCGCCGGGGCCTGGCAGGCGCCGGACTTCGACCTGCGGCGCCTGCGCCTGCCGCGCCAGCTGCCGCTGGTGGTGCCGTCGGCGCTGGTGCGCGCGCGCCCGGATATCCGCGCCGCCGAGGCACGGCTGCACGCGGCCAGCGCGGCGATCGGCGTGGCCAGCGCCGACCTGTATCCGCGGCTCACCCTGAGCGCCGGCTGGAGCGCCGAATCGGCCACGCTGGGCGCCCTGTTCTCGGGCGGCCAGACCTGGGCCCTGTCGGGCGCGCTCGCGGCGCCGCTGTGGCACGGCGGCGCGCTGCGTGCGCAGCGCCGCGCCGCGCAGCAGGCCTACGACGCCCAGCTGGCGCTGTACCGGCAGACCGTGCTGCTGGCCTTCGCGCAGGTGGCCGACGTGTTGCAGGCACTGCAGCACGATGCGCAGTTGCTGCAGGCGCAGCGCGACGCCATGGCCGCCGCCGAGGAGTCGCTGCGCATGGCGCGCGAGGCCTACGCCGGCGGCGCCGGCAGCGTGCTGCAGGTGCTGGCCGCGCAGCGCGCATACGCGCGGGCAAGTCTGGGCGAGGCGCAGGCGCGTGCACAGCGCCTGGCCGACACCGCGCAGTGGTACACGGCGATGGGCGCGGTGCCGACGCCCTGATGTCGCGTCAGCTTCGTTGTGCGGCCTGCTCGCGCAGCCAGGCGATGCGCTGTTCGATCTTGCCGCGCCAGTGCGCGGCGATCCCCGGGCAGTCGGCCAGGCGTTGCAGTTCCTGCGTCCCGGCCTGTCCGTCGTGCCAGGTACGCAGGGCCGCGTGGAGGCTGGGGCTTTCGGCATGCCGCTCGACCAGTCGCAGCGTGTCGAGGGGCTGGACGAGGCCTTCGCGCAGCACCCGCCAGTACCAGCCGGTGATGCGCTCGCGCACGATGAAGGCCGCCATGCCGGGGCAGCCGAAGCGCTCGTCGATCTTCCAGCACGGGTTGCGCGGCTGGCAGGCCTGCAGCAGCGCGTCGCCCAGGCTCCACATGTCGCCGACGTGCACGTCGCGCTCGTCGAGTTCGGCGGTGCTGAGGTTCTCGCCGATGGAACCCGGGCGCAGCGACGGGGCGGCGTGGGCGAAGGCCGCGGCCAGCGCCGCGTAATGCCGCGACGGGTACAGGTGCACCGCCTTGTCCGGGCCTCCATGCACGCGCAGGTCGGCCTGCATGTCGCCCTCGAAACCCTCGCTGCGCAGCCGCAGGGCCGCCACGGCCGGCTGCTTGTACATGCCGGTGAGCCGGCCGGAGTCCGGCAGGGGACGCAGTCCCGCGGTATGGATCTGCACGCGTGTCAAGGCCATGGCTCCGTGACGGGGTGGATGAAGATATCGTCGCGCCCGCGCCAGGCGTCGCGCAACGCGGAGAAGCGGGTTCAGCGAAGTTCGGCGCGCAACAGCCTGCGGCGAAATACCGCATATTGCAGCATTGGAATCGTCCGAGCCCAGGGAATGCACGAATCGTGCTGGCTGCAGATACGATACCTGAATCCGCACGCCACGACGAACCACGCGACTACGCACGATCGCCCATGAACCAGCCTTCGGACTCCGCGAGCATTGCCGACGACAAGGCTTCGGCGCGCATGTACATGCAGCGCGTGGGCGACGGGCTCGATGCGCTCGAGCGCCTGCGCGGCAAGGTATCGCAGCTGCTGGGGGCGCAGGAAATCGACGCCGGGTGGCTGGAGCGCCTGGAGCGCATCGTGGACGAGCTGCTGCTGCTGTCGCGCGAGCACGCCGATCTCGCGCTGTACTACCTGGTCAACGAGAAGGTCAACAATCCCCAGCAGTACAGCGCCCTGCATTCGGTGTGCTGCGCGCTGATGGCCGTACTGGCCGCGCAGTGGCTGGACTGGCAGGCCGAGGAGGTGCGCAGCCTGGGCTGCGCATCGCTGACCATGAACATCGCGATGGGGGCGTTGCAGGACCAGCTCGCGCGCCAGGTCGACCCGCCGAGTGCCGGGCAGCGCGAGCTCATCGGCAGCCATGCCGAGCGCGGCGCCGAGGCCCTGCGCAAGGCCGGGGTCTCGGACCCGTTGTGGCTGCAGGCCGTGCAGGAGCACCACATCGTGCACGACGCGCCCGATGCCCAGGCGCTGGAACCCGGCCCGCGCGCGGCCGAACTGCTGCGCCGCGTCGATGTGTACGCGGCCACGATCCGCACGAGGACAGCG
>JAJYTY010000229.1 GCA_021792835.1 Pseudomonadota bacterium | reverse complement strand
GCAGGCGCAGCTGTCATCGAGCGGACGCGGGTCGTCGCGAAATCGCGCGTTGCGGATGCGCAGGTCGCCCCAGCGCGTGAACAGGTGCCCGTTGCGGGCATTGCGCGTGGGCATCACGCAGTCGAACAGGTCGATCCCGGCGGCCACGCCGCTGACCAGGTCCTCCGGAGTCCCCACGCCCATCAGGTAGCGCGGGCGGTCCCGCGGCAGCAGCGGGGCGACGTGGTCGAGCACGCGCAGCATCTCCTCCTTCGGTTCGCCCACGCTGAGCCCGCCGATCGCGTAGCCGGGAAAGTCGAGGTCGAGCAGGCCCTCCAGCGAGGCCTCGCGCAGGTTCCCGAACATACCGCCCTGGTTGATCCCGAACAGCGCGTTGGGGTTGTCCAGGCGCTCGAACTCGTCGCGGCAGCGCCTGGCCCAGCGCAACGACAGTTCCATCGACTCGCGCGCCTCGGACTCGGTGGTGCGGTGCACCTCGTCGCCCCGTCGGGTTTCGTAGGGGGTGCACTCGTCGAACTGCATCGCGATGTCCGAATCCAGCACGGTCTGGATCTGCATGCTGACCTCCGGGGTCAGCAGCAGCTTGTCGCCGTTCACCGGCGACGCGAAGCGCACCCCCTGCTCGCTGATCTTGCGCAACTCGCCCAGGCTCCAGACCTGGAATCCGCCGCTGTCGGTGAGGATCGGGCCGTCCCAGCCGATGAAGCGGTGCAGGCCCCCGAAGCGCCGCACGACCTCGAGTCCAGGGCGCAGCCACAGGTGGAAGGTGTTGCCGAGGATGATCTGCGCGCCGGCGTCACGCAGACCCTGCGGGGTGATGCCCTTGACCGAACCGTAGGTTCCAACGGGCATGAACTGCGGGGTCTGCACGACACCGCGGCGCAGGCGCAGGCTGCCGCGGCGGGCGCGGCCGCGGGCGTGGTGAAGGGTGAATTCGAGCATGGCCGGATTGTCGCGGATCGGCCGTGCCGTGCGGCGCAAGGCCAGTCGCGGCCACCAGACGCGGGGTTGCGAACCGCACCTCATGGGTCCTTAACATGAGATAAGCCGCCCATGCGGCACACGCCAAGACCATGAACAACACCCTCGAGTTTTCCACCCCGTCCGCTTCTGCCGAACGGCTTGCGCAATGCCTGGAGCGGGGACCCTTGTCTTTCTCCCAGGAGGGAGTGTGGCTTTTCGACCATTTCGCCGGGGCTGACCAGGCCTACGTCGTGCCGTCGACCACACGTATCGAAGGCGAGCTGGATCTCGAGTGCCTGCAGACCAGTCTGCGCGCACTCGTCGCCCGTCACCCCGCATTGCGCACCCTGTTCGTCGACGGTCCCGGCGGGCCGGAGCAATGCGTACTGGACCCGGCTGCCGGCGCAGCAAGCTTCGAACTGGAGCGAGCCGCGCTCACGACGGCCGACGTCGCGGCCCCGTCGTTGACCGAGCTCATCGCGCAGGGCGTGGAGCGCCCGTTCCGGATCGCCCACGAACTCCCGTTCCGCGCCGCATGCATCGAGCTGGGTGATGGATCGTGGCTGCTGGCGTTGCGTGCGCACCACCTCGTCGTCGACGGGACTTCGATGGGGATCATGCATCGCGAACTCGCCGAGGTCTATGCCGCGGGCGGGGACGCATCGGGCCTGCCCCGGCTGGCGGGCGACACCACGCTCGCGTTCGCGAAGCGGCAGCGCGAACTCGAGGCGGCAGGTGCCTGGGAAGGGCATCGTCGCTACTGGCAGCAGGAGCTGTCCGGGGTCGAGGACCTGCGCATCGTTCACGACCGGCCGCGCCCGCTGCGTTCCGACTTTGTCGCGGCGACCCTCGAAGTACCCATCGACTCGGGCCTGGTCGCCGGGCTGCACGAACTCGCGCGCGGCGCCGGGAGCACGCATTTCCGGGCCTGGCTCGCCGTGTTCCAGGCCCTGCTGGCGCGCCTGCAGGGAAGTTGCGACTTCGCGGTCGGCATTCCCGTGGCCGGTCGTCGGGACCCGAGGCTGCGCGACGTCATCGGCGACTTCATCAACACCCTGGCCATCCGCATGCCGCAGCAGGCCGGCAGCGGGGGCTTCGAGGAATTGTTGCGGGCCACCGACGCCACGGTGACACGCGCCCTCGAGCACGCAGAATACCCGTTCGAGAAGGTCGTTGCAGGTGTGGCCGTGGAACGCAGCGCCGAGCGCAATCCCGTCTACCAGGCCTATTTCGCGCTGCACAACCTCCAGGATCGGGCTGCCGTGATGCTGCCCGGCCTGAAGTGCTCGGCGCTGCGTCTTCCCAGGCGACGCGCCACGCTGGACCTGTCGCTCGGAATCGAGGAGCATGCACAGGGGGCGACCGCGATCTGGCAATACCGGGCCGACCTGTTCGACGCCGACGTCATCGAACGCATGGCGCAGCAGATGTCGTTGCTGCTGCATGCCATACTCGGTGCGCCGGCGGCGCCGCTGGACAGCTTGCCGCTGCTCGATGCCGAGCAGCGCGCGCGCATGCTCGAAACGGGGTCGGGCGCTGCGGTGCGCGAACCGTGGGTCGGCGTGCCGCAGGCCTTCGCGCAGCAGGCTCTGCGCAGCCCGGACGCGGTGGCGCTGCGCTGGCGCGGCCAGGACCTGTCCTACGCCGAACTGGATTCGCGCGCCCGTCGCTGGGCCGCCGCGCTTCGCAGTCAAGGCATCGCACCCGGCTCGCTGGTGGCCGTGTGCATGCCACGCAGTTTCGGCGAGGTGGCGGCGCTGCTGGCAGTGCTGAAGACCGGTGCGGCGTTCCTGCCGCTCGATCCGGACAGCCCGCAGGCACGCCTGCGCGACCTGCTCGACGAAGCCCGCCCCGCCGCGGTGCTCGCCCACCCGGAGCTGTGCGAGACCTTGCGAAACGCCGTGGGCGGCGCAGCGCCCGTGCTTGCAGTGCCGGAGGATGCCTGCGGCGGGATCGACGCGAGCGCACAAGACGATGCAGATCCGGGACCGGGCGAACTCGCCTACGTGATCTTCACGTCCGGATCCACGGGGCGCCCGAAGGCGGCGCAGATCGAACATGGCAGCCTCGGCCATTGCGTCGCGTGGTTCCGCGATCTGCTGAGCATGCGCGAGTCGGATGCGATGCTGCACAACGCGTCGGGGATCTTCGACACCTCGATGACCAGCCTGTTCGCGCCGCTGGCTTGCGGTGCCCGCGTCGTGCTGGCGGACTCCGAGGCGCAAAAGGACATGGAGCGACTGCATCGGCTCATGCTCGACGAGGACGTCAGCCTTGCGCAATCCGTCCCCAGCCTGCTGCGCCCGCTGGTGGAGCAGGCCGCGCCGCGCTACCCGGGGCGCCTGCGCTACCTCGCGAGCGCCGGCGAGGCCCTGGATCCCGCGCTGGCGCGGCGTTTTCGCGAGGTGTTCACACAGTCGCGCCTGGGCAATCTCTACGGTCCTACCGAGGCGACCGTGTACTGCACGGCATGCGAGGTCGAGGACGCGCAGTTGCACGGCTCGAGCATCCCGATCGGGAGCCCGATCGCCGGTGCACGGGTGCTCGTGCTGAATTCCGCGATGCAACTGCAGCCCATCGGGGCCGTCGGGGAGATCCACGTGGGCGGCGTCGGCGTGGCGCGCGGCTATCTGGGGCGTGCCGACCTGACGGCGCAACGCTTCGTGGACGATCCCTTCCAACCGGGCCAGCGCCTGTATCGCACCGGCGACCTGGGGCGCTGGCGCGCCGACGGCAAGCTGGAGTTCGTCGGGCGCCGCGACCACCAGATCAAGCTGCGCGGCGTACGCATCGAGCTCGGCGAGGTCGAGGCCGCGCTGTTGGCTCTCGACGGCGTGGGCGCCGCGGTGGCGATGCCCGCAGGCGACGAGCCATCGACCCGGCGCCTGGTCGCTTTCGTGCGCTGCGCGCATCGCGACGCGCAGGCGCTGCGCGACGCGCTGCGCAGCCGGCTTCCGACCTACATGGTGCCCTCGAGCCTGGTGTTCGTCGACGAGTTCGCGCGCTTGCCCAGCGGCAAGCTCGACCGGCGCGCGCTCGAGGCGCTGGCCCGCGACCAAGCGCAGGCCGAGCACATGCCGCAGGCGGCGCGCTCGGCGCTCGAACAAGGCCTTGTGGAGATCTGGCGGGCCGTGCTGCGTCGCCAGCACATCGGCGTGCACGACGACTTCTTCACCCTCGGCGGCAGTTCCCTGCAGGCGACCCAGGTGCTGTCGCAGATCCGTGCCGCGCTCGGCGTGCGGCTCGAGCTGAGGGTGCTCTTCGAGCAGCCGACCATCGCCGGGCTGGGTGCCGAGATCGAGCGAAGCATCGGCTCTGCCAACCCCGCGAAAGCCGTGATCCCGACGCTTTCGCGCGACGGGGCGCTGCTGGTTTCGTCGTCGCAGCGGCGCATGTGGCTGGAATACCAGATCGACCCCCAGGGCGCGGCCTACAACGTCCATTGCGCCTTGCGCATGCGCGGGTCCCTGGACCGCGCCGCGCTGGAGCGTGCACTCGACGGTCTGGTCCGGCGCCACGAGGCGTTTCGCACACGCTTCGGATTCGAGTTCGGCGAGCCCGTGGCCAGGGTCGGAGCGCCAGCGCCCGTGCAACTCGAATGCCTCGACGTGTCGGGTACGCCGCAGCAGGTCGCGAAGCGCCTGGCCGCGCATGCGGCGCAGCCCTTCGATCTCGAGCGGGGTCCGCTGCACCGCTTCGTGCTCGCGCGCGCCGGTGTCGACGAGCATTGGCTCGTGCTGGTGCTGCACCACATCATCACCGATGAGAT
>JAJYTY010000029.1 GCA_021792835.1 Pseudomonadota bacterium | reverse complement strand
CGGTGTCGGCGATCATCAGTTCCTCGGCTCCCGCTTCGGCGAGGAAGCTCGCGCAGCGCCGCACCTCGTCGACCGCGATGCGCCCCTCGTAGCTGCAGCCCAGCGCGGTGGACAGGCCGGCGGCGAGCACCGTGCGCCCCTTCAGCCCGGCGGCGTCGCGTGCCTGCACGATGCGCTCGAAGTCCTGCAGCGAGGCCTCGCGCTCGCGGCGCACGTTCTTCAGGTTGTGGGTGCGGCTGACGGACACCACGTAGTCCAGCTTGTGCACGCCCAGCGCCAGCGCGCGTTCGGCGCCGCGCAGGTTCGGCACCAGCGCGACCACCGTCAGGCCGTCGATGCGCAGCGCCTGCTCGACCACCGTGTCGGCGTCGGCGAACTGCGGGATCAGGCGCGGCGGCACGAAGGAGCCGACCTCGATCTCCCGCACCCCGGCGGCGAACTCCGCGCGTATCCAGCCGAGCTTGCAGTCGGTGGGAACCACGGTGGCGATGTTCTGCAGCCCGTCGCGCGGGCCGACCTCGCGCACCATCACGTCGATCGTGGCATCCATGCTCAGCGTCCCTGGAAGTCCGGTGCGCGCTTCTCGTTGAAGGCGCGCACGCCCTCGTGCCGGTCCTGCGACGAGACCAGCCGGTTGTAGGCCTCGATCTCCAGGCGGCAGCCGGTACGCAGGTCCGACTGCAGTCCGAAGTGGATCGACTTCTTCGCCTGGCGCACCGCCAGCGGGCCGTTGCGCGCGATCTCGCGGGCCGCGAGCAGCGCGTCATCGAGCACCTGGCCCGGCTCGCTCAGGTGGTTCAGCAGACCCCATTGCAGGGCCTGCCCGGCATCGAAGGCCTGGGCGCGCAGGATCAGCTCCTTGGCGCGGCGCTCGCCGACGGCGCGCGCCAGGGTCTGCGTGCCGCCGGCGCCCGGCATGATGCCCAGGCGAACTTCCGACAGCGCGAAGCGCGCGTTGCGCGAGGCGTAGATGAAGTCGCAGGCCAGCGCCGTCTCCAGGCCGCCGCCGTAGGCATGGCCGTTGACCGCGGCGATCACCGGCAGCGGCAGGTCGAGCAGCGCGAACATGGCCTTCTCGAAGATGTCGTGCTGCTCGCGCCAGGCCTCGTCGCTCATGCCGTGGCGCTGCTTGAGGTCGCCGCCGGCGCAGAACGCGCGTTCGCCGGAACCGGTGAGCACCACGCAGCGCAGTGCGCTTTGCGGCGAGCCCAGGTGTGTCCACAGGTTGAGCAGCTCGCTGCCCATGCGGGTGTCGATGGCGTTGAGCACCTCGGGGCGGTCGAGGGTCGCGACCAGCACGTGCTCGTCGACGAGCTGCAGTTTCAGGGTCTGGTATTCGGGCAGGTTCATGGCAGCTGCGAAGTCCGCGAATTCAGGTCGCCCAGCGTGGGCGAGGCGTTGCGCGGCCGGGGCCGCGCGCCGTCCAGGCGCATCGGCAGGCCGACCAGGGGCACCGAGCTGCCGGGAGGCTGCTGCAGCAGGCCGAGCGCCTCGGTCTGCGGATGGTGCAGCATGTCGCCGACATGCTGCACCGGGGCGCAGGGAATTCCGGCGGCGTCGAAGCGTTCGATCCATTCGGCGTTGCCGCCGCGCTCGAGCTCGGCCTGGATCATCGCATCGAGCAGCCCGGCGTGCTCGACGCGCTGCGGGTTGTCGCGAAAGCGCTCGTCCTGCGGCCACTGCGGATGGCCGAGCAGCACGCTGAGCCGGCCGAACAGCTGGTTGTTGCCGGCGGCCACCACCAGATGGCCGTCGCGCGTGCGATAGGCGCGGTAGGGCACGATGCCGGCCTGCCCGGATCCGTTCTTCGCGGGCAGCCTGCCGCTGGCCAGATACTGCGCCGCGTACATGGTCATCCAGCTGGCGGCGGTCTCGAACAGCGATACGTCGACGACGCCGCCGATGCCGCTGTCGCGCCGGCGCAGCAGCAGCGAGACGATCCCCAGCGCCGCCCACATGCCCGACCCCATGTCGACGATCGACGGACCCACGCGCACCGGATCGCCGCCGGGCTCGCCGACCACGCTCATGATCCCGCTGAAGGCCTGCATCAGCGGGTCGTAGCCCGGGCGCCCGCTCAGCGGACCGGGGGAGCCGAAGGCCCCCAGGTTGCAGTAGACCAGCGCGGGCTTGCGGGCGCGCAGGACGGCAGCGTCCAGGCCCAGGCGCTCGACCTGGCCGGGCCGCATGTTCTGCAGCACCACGTCGGCGCGTTCATCGATCAGCAACTGCAGGGATTCGAGCTGCGAGGCATCGCGCAGGTCCAGCACCAGCGAGCCCTTGCCGCGGTTGAGCGCCTGGAAGGTCGCGGAGGCCCCGTCGACGAAGGGCGGGCCCCAGTGGCGGGCATCGTCGCCGGCCGGCTTCTCGATCTTGATCACCTGCGCGCCGAGGTCGGCGAGGATCTGCCCTGCGAAGGGCGCGGCCACGCTGTGGCCGAGCTCGATCACCACGTGTCCGGCAAGGGGCAGCTGCGGATCGGTTGCGGCCGGAGGAGGGGGCGTGGTGTCGTTCATCGGGAGGGGGCGGTGCCCGCGCACGGCGGGCCTGAACGGCCGGAAGAACCGCCGGAACAGCCGGAAGAGGAGGGCTCCGGCAAGACATACGGACGTCCGCATGTTAGGTCGGTGGTGCCGGCGCGGTCAACCCGCGCGGCCGAGTCGGGCGCTCGCAGGTGGCGACAGGCGGTCGCGTTTCGACGCCGCCACCCTGTTGCTACCATGCGTGCCGAGCGAGCAAAGCTCGAGGCAAGCATGTGTCGTCGCGAAGCCGCGACGACGTTCGATCAGGCCCCGCACCGGATGGACCGATTCATGGATCCCGGCGAAATCCCGATGCCCGCCAACGCGCCGCGTTATCGGCAGCTGAGCGCGATCCTGGCGCGCGAGATCGCCGCCGGGCGCTATCCCGTGGGCAGCATGCTGCCGCCCGAGCCGCAGTTGTGCCAGCGTTTCGCGGCCTCGCGGCACACCGTGCGCGAGGCCGTGCGCCAGTTGTGCGACATGGGGCTGGTGTCGCGCCACCAGGGGGTGGGCACGGTGGTGCGCGCACTGCACGGCGAGAAGCTCTACACGGCTTCCGTGTCTTCGCTGGGCGACCTGATGGCCTATGCCAGGGGCACGCGGTTGCGCCTGCTCGGCGAGCGCCTGGTCGAGGCCGATGCGGCGCTGGCCGGGCAACCGGGCTGCGAACCCGGCAGCAGCTGGCTGGAATGGGACACCTGCCGCGAGGCCGCCGACGGTTCGGCGATCGTCCACATGCGGGTGTTCGTGCGGCCCGAGTGCGAGGGCATGCGCGACGAACTGCAGCGCGGCCAGGCCTGGGTGTTCGGCCTGATCGAGAAGTACGGCGGCGAGCGCATCGTCGAGGCGCGGCAGGTCGTCAGCGCGATCGCGGTGCCGGCGCGCAGCGCGCGCATCCTCGGGGTCAGGGCGGGATCGCCTGGCCTGCTGGTGCGCCGCTTCTACCTGGCGCGCGACGGGCGCACCCTTTCCGTCTCGCTCAACGTGCATCCCCCGGGACGCGTCGAATTCACCACCTGCTGGCGCCTCGATGAAACGCCCCGCGGCAAGTGATCCCGTGGCCCGCGAGGCCGGGTCGCACCTGTACCACCAGATCTACACGGTGATCCGGCAGTGGATCCTCGCCGGAAGCTACGGCGTCGGCGAGGCGCTGCCGGGGGAGAACGTGCTGGCGCAGCGTTTCGGGGTCGCGCGCATCACGGTGCGCAGCGCGATCTCCAGGCTGCAGGACGAAGGCCTGGTCGAGAAGCGCCACGGGCTGGGTACCTTCGTGGCCGATGCGGCAGCCACGCGCAGCGTCGTGCATGCGCCGATGTCCGACGTGCTGCGCCACATCCGCGACGTCGGTCGCGGCACCCAGGTGCGCCTGATCGAGGTCGAGGACGTGGCCGTGCCGGCATCGCTGCGCACGGTGTTCGAATCCGAGTCCGGGCTGCGGCGCATCGTGCGTGTACGTTCGGTGAACGGCGAACCCCTGTTCCACGTCGTGACCTACCTGCCGCGGCGCATCGCGGACAGCTTCACGCGCGAGGACCTGCAGCGCCGCCCGATGCTGGAACTGCTCGGCGAGGCCGGCATCGAGCTGCGCTCGGGGCACCAGGTGGTGGGGGCCGCGGCCGCCGACCCGCTGGTCGCGGAACTGCTGAAGCTGCGGGTCGGCGAGCCCCTGCTGTGGATCCGTCGCACCCATTGCGATGCGGCAGGCCGCCCGGTCGAGTACCTGGAACTGCTCGCCTCGGCGCAGCGTTTCGAGCTGCACATGGAACTCGATTCCGAGACGCTGCGGCCGGACGCCGCGCCCCCTTCGAGCACACCCGAAGCGCCTTAGTGGTTTACCCGCAGTGACGCTGCGTCGTCCGCAGTACATGTGCTATCGTTAGTACATGTACCCGACAGTGGTTGCGCGAGGCGATCGCGGATGAGCAGGAACACCCTTTTCGACAAGGTCTGGGAGCGCCACGCGATCGACGTGCTGCCAGAAGGCGACGTGCTGCTGCACGTGGACCGGCATTTCATCCACGACCTCGAGGCCTCGGCGCGCATCGCGCGCATCGTCGAGCGTGGGATTGCCATCCGGCGACCGGACCTGACCTTCGCCACCCCGGACCATGCGATCTCCACGCAGCCGGGGCGTGACGCCGACACCAGCCGGGTCGGCTCGCGGCTGCTCCACGACATGCGGCGGCTCACCGCGCAGCAGCGCATACGCCTGTTCGACCTCGACCAGAGCGGAACCGGCATCGTGCACGTCATCGGCCCCGAACTCGGGCTGACCCTGCCGGGCACGCTGATCGTGTGCGGCGACAGCCACACCTGCACCCACGGCGCGCTGGGCGCGCTGGCCTTCGGCATCGGCTCGAGCGAGGCCGAGCACGTGCTGGCGACCCAGTCCATCCGCCAGCGCAAACCCGGGGTCATCCAGCTCGTGTTCCGCGGCGAGCTCTTGCCGGGGGTCACGGCCAAGGACATGATCCTGTATGCGATCGGGCACTACGGCACCGCGGCGGGACGCGGCTACGCGATCGAGTACGCGGGCTCCGCGGTTTCGGCGCTGCAGGTCGAGGAGCGCCTGACCCTGTGCAACCTGTCGATCGAGATGGGTGCCAAGTTCGGCATGATCGCCCCCGACGCCAAGGTCTTCGAGTGGCTGAAGTCGCGGCGCTACGCACCCGCGGGCCAGGCCTGGGACGCGGCGGTGCGCGACTGGAGCACGCTGGCCAGCGGCGACGACGCCGAGTTCGACCTGCGGCTCGAACTCGATTGCGCGCGCATCGCGCCGCAGGTCACGTGGGGCACCAGCCCCGAGCACGTGATCGGCATCGACGGGCGCATCCCCGATCCCGATGCGAACCCGCAGCGCAGCGATGCGTTGCGCGAGGCGCTGGACTACATGGGACTGCGCGCGGGCCAGCCGATCGCCGGAACGCGCATCGATCGCGTGTTCATCGGCTCCTGCGCGAACAGCCGCATCTCCGACCTGCGCGCCGCCGCGGCCGTGGTGGCCGGGCATCGCGTGGCGCCGCACGTGCAGGCCTGGGTGGTCCCGGGCTCCCACGAGACCCAGCGCCAGGCCGAGGCCGAGGGGCTGCACGAGATCTTCCGCGCGGCCGGATTCGAATGGCGCATGCCCGGCTGCTCGATGTGCCTGGCGGCCAACGGCGAGACCGTCGAACCCGGCGCGCGCTGCGTGTCGACCTCGAACCGCAATTTCGTCGGGCGCCAGGGCCCGGGGGCGCGCACCCACCTGGCGAGCCCCGCGGTGGCCGCCGCCTCGGCGATCGCGGGCGCGATCGCCGCCCCGGCGTCGACTCCTGGAGCGCAACCGGCATGACTCCGTTCACCACCCTGGAAAGCACCGCGGCGCCGTTGCTGAAGGAAAACATCAACACCGACATCATCATCCCGATCGACAAGCTGATCGCCTACCCGCCCGCGGAGCTGGGCCCGTTCTGCTTCGAGGCCTGGCGCTACCGGGAGGATGGTTCGGAGCAGCCGGACTTCCCGCTGAACACGCCGCGCTACCGCGGCGCGCAGATCCTCATCGCGGGAACGAATTTCGGCTGCGGCAGCTCGCGCGAAGCCGCCGTCTGGGCGCTGCTGGCGGCGGGGATCCGCTGCGTCATCGCGCCGGCGTTCGGCGACATCTTCCGCTCGAACTGCTACCAGAACGGCCTGCTGCCGGTGCAGCTCGACGGCGCCGCGTTCGAGGCCGTGCGCGGCCACGTCGAGTCCGGCGAACAGCCGCGGCTGCTCGTCGACCTGCGCGACTGCACGATCCGCGGCGCCGGATTCGGCCTGCTTGCCTTCACCATCGACCCGAAGCGGCGCCAGGCGCTGCTCGACGGCGAGGACCACATCGACATCACCCTCAAGCACACCGCGATGATCAAGGACTTCGAACACGACAAGGAACGACAGCAGCCCTGGATGGTGCCGGGCGATACCCAGGCGCCGACCCGGCTGCTGATGCTGCCCGGAGACGGCATCGGCCCGGAGATCATGCCGCAGGTGCGCCGCGTCGTCGAGTGGTTCGCCGAGCGCCGCAACGTCCCGCTCGAACTCGACGAGGAGCTCTACGGGATCGCCGCGTGGAAGGCCCACGGCCACCTGATGCCCGAGCATCTGTGGTCGAAGATCCTGGGCGCCGACGCGATCCTGTTCGGCGCCACGGGCTCGCCGGAATACGACGACATTCCCTACGAGATGCGCAAGCAGGACCAGTTGATCCGCATCCGCAAGGAGCTGGACCTGTACACCAACCTGCGCCCGGTGAAGTCGCTGAAGGCGCTGCGCGACGCCTCGACCCTGCGTCCCGAGGTGCTCGAGGGCTGCGACATGGTGCTGGTGCGCGAGCTCACCGGCGGCATGTACTTCGGCGAGCCGCGCGGAATCTTCGAGCTGGCCGACGGCCAGCGCCGGGGCGTGAACACCTGCAGCTACACGACTTCGGAGATCGAGCGCATCGCGCGCGCCGCCTTCGAGCTCGCGCGCACGCGCCGCGGCAAGCTGTGCTCGGTCGACAAGAGCAACGTGCTGGAAGGCGGCCTGCTGTGGCGCGAGACGGTGATCGACCTGCACCAGCGCGAATACCGCGATATCGAGCTGTCGCACCTGTACGTCGACAACTGCGCGATGCAATTGGTTCGCAGGCCCTCGCAGTTCGACGTGCTGGTCACCGAGAACCTGTTCGGGGACATCCTTTCCGACTGCGCGGCGATGGTCGCGGGCTCGCTGGGCCTGCTGCCTTCGGCCTCGCTCGGGCCGGTGGACTCCGCCGGGCGCCGCAAGGCCCTGTACGAGCCGATCCACGGCAGCGCCCCCGACATCGCGGGCCGCAGCCTCGCCAATCCGCTGGGCGCGATCCTGAGCTTCGCGATGTGCCTGCGCTTCACCTTCGGCCGCGAGGCCGAGGCCGTGCTGCTCGAGGACGCAGTGGAGGCCGTGGTCTCGGGCGGCGTGCGCACCGCCGACATCGCGCCGCCCGGAGTCGCCCCGGTGTCGACGCAGCAGATGGGCAGCGCGGTGCTCGCCGAACTCGAGCGCCGCAACCCCCACGCCTGAAAGCCCGCGCCAGGAACTCCGGCATACCCGTCTTGACGCTCGCATCCCCCATCTCTAGCATCCGGACGTCCGAACGAATCGGCCCATCGTCGCGCGCCGGGACCGGATCATCCACGGCGGGCCATCGAGCCCGCGCGGCTCGCGGCGCGACG
The DNA here is from genome assembly GCA_021792835.1 of Pseudomonadota bacterium. Lineage (GTDB taxonomy): Bacteria > Pseudomonadota > Gammaproteobacteria > Burkholderiales > Burkholderiaceae_C > Thiomonas_A. The sequence goes on along the minus strand of JAJYTY010000029.1, from coordinate 20,084 downwards.
CCACAACCAGGAGGAGACCAGCCATGAAGAGCGTGCATCTCACAGTCGCAACGGCCATCGCGATGGCTTGCGCGGCCACGGCCCATGCCGAGATCAAGGTGGGCGTGGTGCTGTCGGAAACCGGACCCGCGGCGTCGCTGGGGGTTCCGGAGAAGAAGACCGTCGAGCTGTTCCCGAAGGAGATCGCGGGGCAGAAGATCGACTACATCTTCCTTGACGACGCCACCGATCCGACGGCCGCGGTGAAGGCGGCCAAGCGCCTGGTCGACGACGACAAGGTGGACGTCGTGGTCGGCCCGTCGATCACGCCGAACTCGCTGGCGATGATCCCGGTGGTGGGCGGCGCGAAGACGCCCAACGTGTCGCTGTCGGCGGGGTCGTCGATCGTGCACCCGATGAAGGGCGATCGCACCTGGGTGTTCATCACCCCGCAGACCACCGGCCTGATGGCGCGCGCCGTGGTGAAGAACATGGTGCACAACAAGTTCAAGCGCGTCGCCTTCATCGGCTTCGACGATGCCTACGGCCAGGAATGGTGGAAGGGCTTCTCGGCGGATGCCAAGGCCGCGGGGATCGACATCGTCGCCAACGAGCAGTTCAGCCGCACGGCCACTTCGGTGACCGGGCAGGTCCTGCACATCATGGCGGCCAAGCCGCAGGCGGTGCTGATCGCCGCCGCGGGCACGCCGGCGGCGCTGCCGCAGCGCGAACTCAAGCAGGTCGGCTACCAGGGCCAGATCTACCAGACCCACGGCGTGGTCAACCCCGACTTCCTGCGCGTGTGCGGAGCCGACTGCAACGGCACCATCGTTCCAGCCGCGCCGGGCGTGGTGGCCGAGCAACTGCCGGCGGACAGCCCCATCAAGGCCTCGGCGATGGCCTACGCGAAGGCCTACCAGACGGCCTACGGCCCGAATTCGCTGTCGCAGTTCAGTGCCAACGCCTGGGATGCCGGCGTGCTGCTCGAGCACGCGATCCCGGTGGCGCTCGAACACGCCAAGCCGAGCGACACGGCGGCCTTCCGCACCGCGTTGCGCAATGCGCTGGAGGGCCTGAAGAACATCGCCGGCGCCGACGGTATCTACTCGATGAGCGTGACCGATCACAACGGCCTCGACGACCGCGCGGTGGTGATGACGCGCATCGAGAACGGCCGCTGGGTGCTGCTGAAGTAAGCGCCCGCGCGCAACGCCCCCCGCGTCGTCCATGGACCTCGGCATCGCGCTGTATCTGGGCCAGAGTGGGCTGACGCTGGGGGCCATCTACGCGCTGCTGGCGCTGGCGCTGGTGCTGGTGTTCGCGGTGACGCGGGTGATCTTCATCCCGCAGGGCGAGATCATGAGCTTCGGCGCGCTGTCGCTGGTGGCGATCCACGCCGGGCAGGTGCCGCAGGCGGTGTGGCTGCTGCCGCTGCTGGGGGTGGGGGCGTGCGTGGTGGACGCGCCGGTGGCGCTGCGACGCGGGGCGCTGGCGCTGGGGCGCATGCTGCTGGGGCACCTGGGGCCAGCGCTGCTGGCGCTGGCGGCGTGCTACTGGCTGCCGCTGGGGCGGCTGGACTATGCGCTGCAGATCGTGGTGGCGCTGCTGGTGACGGTGCCGCTGGGGCCACTGCTGTACCGGCTGGTGTACCAGCCGGTGGCGCAGGCCTCGGTGCTGACGCTGCTGCTGCTGTCGGTTGCGCTGCACCTGGCGCTGACCAGCCTGGGGCTGTACTTCTTCGGGCCGGAGGGCTCGCGGCTGCCGGCGTTCAGCGGCGGCAGTTTCCAGCTGGCGGGCATGCCGGTGGATGCGCAGACGCTGTGGATCATCGCGTTGTCGGCGGTGCTGGTGGTGGCGCTGTTCGCGTTCTTCAACTACACGCTGTGGGGCAAGGCGCTGCGGGCGACGGCGGTCAGCCGCACGGGTGCGCAGCTGATGGGGATCTCGCCGGCCTTCGCCGGCAGGACGGCGTTCACGCTGGCGGCGCTGATCGGGGCGCTGTCGGGGATCTTCATCGCGTCGACGACGATCATCTACTACGACTCGGGGTTCGTGATCGGGCTCAAGGGGTTCGTGGCGGCGATCATCGGGGGGCTTTCCAGCTACCCGCTGGCGGCGGCGGGGTCGATCTTCGTGGGGCTGGTGGAGTCGTTCTCGTCGTTCTGGGCCAGCGCGTACAAGGACGTGATCGTGTTCTCGCTGATTCTTCCGGTGCTGCTGTGGCGCTCGCTGGGGCGGGGCTCGGCGGTGCACCAGGAGGACGAGGAATGATCACGGCGCGCAAGGTCTTCACGCTGGGCTTCGTGCTGCTGCTGGGGGCGCTGCCGTGGGTGGTGGGCAGCTACGGGCAGACGCTGCTGGACTACATCGGGCTGGCGACGATCGTGGTGCTGGGGCTGGTGCTGCTGACGGGGGTGGGGGGGCTGACGAGTTTCGGGCAGGCGGCCTTCGTGGGCATGGGCGCGTACACGAGCGCGTACCTGAGCACGGTGGCGGGCTGGAGCCCGTGGTGGGGGCTGGCGGCGGCGCTGCTGCTGGTGACGGGGGCGGCGCTGGTGCTGGGGTGGATCACGCTGCGCATGAGCGGGCATTACCTGCCGTTGTCGACCCTGGCGTGGGGGCTGAGCATCTACCTGGTGTTCGGCAACATGCAGGCCATCGGCGGGCAGACCGGCATGAGCGGCATCCCGCCGCTGCACCTGTTCGGCTGGGCCATCACCACGGCGCGCCAGTACCACTACCTGATCTGGGGCGTGGTGCTGCTGATCGTGTGGACGGTGCACAACATGCTGGACTCGCGCGAGGGTCGGGCGATGCGCGCGCTCAAGGGGGGCACGCTGATGGCCGAGGCGATGGGGGTGAACACCACGCGCTTCAAGACCATCCTGTTCGTGCTGGCGGCGCAGTATGCGTGCGTGTCGGGGTGGCTGTACGCGCACATGCAGGGCTTCGTGAACCCGACGCCGTTCTCGCTGGGCGCGGGCATCGAGTATTTGTTCATGGGGGTGGTGGGGGGCATCGGCGACCTGTGGGGTTCGGTGCTGGGCTCGTCGCTGTACTCGCTGCTGCGGCAGTGGCTGCAGGACGTGCTGCCGCAGCTGCTGGGGCGCACGGGCAGCTTCGAGGGGCTGGCCTTCGGGGTGCTGATGATCCTCATCCTGCAGCGCGCGCCGGAGGGGCTGTGGAGCCATGTGCGGGCGCTGGGCGGGCGCTGGAGGCAGGCGGGGGCGGCGCCGAGTGCGCCGCAGGCGCCGCCGCTGGGCGAGCGCGCCAGGCCGGCGCCCGGCGAGGCGGTGCTGCAGGTGCGCGAGCTGAGCAAGCGCTTCGGCGGGCTCATTGCCAACAACGCCATCAGCTTCGAGGTGCGCGCCGGCGAGGTGCTGGCGCTGATCGGGCCCAACGGGGCCGGCAAGAGCACGCTGTTCAACTGCATCTCGGCGGTGGACCGCGCCAGCTCGGGGCAGGTGAGCTTTCTCGGGCGCAGGGTCGAGCACAAGGACTCGCGCGCGGTGGCGGCGATGGGCATGAGCCGCACCTTCCAGCACGTGCGACTGCTGGCGCGCATGAGCGTGCTGGACAACGTGGCGCTGGGCGCGCACCTGCGGGGGCACCACAGTTTCGTGGCCTCGGCGTGGCGCCTGGACCGTGCGCAGGAGGCCTCCATCCAGGCCACGGCGTGGCGGCAGCTGGAGCGCTGCGGGCTGGCCGAGCACGCGCACCAGGCGGCGGGCAGCCTGCCGCTGGGGTTGCAGCGGGTGGTGGAGATCGCGCGCGCGCTGGCCACCGACCCGTGCCTGCTGCTGCTCGACGAGCCGGCGGCGGGCCTGCGCTACCTGGAGAAGCGCAACCTGGCGCAGCTGCTGCAGCAGCTGCGCGCGCAAGGGCTGGCGATCCTGCTGGTCGAGCACGACCTGGACTTCGTGATGGGGCTGGCCGACCGCGTGGTGGCGATGGACTTCGGCGAGAAGATCGCCGAGGGGCTGCCGCGCGAGGTGAGCCGGCACCCGGCGGTGGTCGAGGCCTACCTGGGCGGCCTCGACGAGCCGGCGTCGCAGCCGGCGGGGGAGGCGGCATGACGGCGCCGTCCATCATCGGGAAGGCCGACTCGCCGCTGCTGCGGGTGCAGGCCCTGAGCGTGCACTACGGCAAGGTGCAGGCGTTGCGCGAGGTCACGCTGGAGGTCGGGCGCGGCAGCATCGTCACGGTGATCGGCCCCAACGGGGCCGGCAAGACCACGCTGCTGGGCGGGGTCATGGGGCTGCTGCGCTGCAGCGGCACGGTGGTGTTCGACGGAGTCGATCTGGCGCGCAGCGACACCCAGCAACGGGTGGAGGCGGGGATCGGGCTGGTCACCGAGAAGCGCGACCTGTTCGGCTCGATGAGCGTGCACGACAACCTGCTGCTGGGCGCCTTCCGGCGGCGCGACGGGCGCGCCGCGCGCCAGCGCGAGCTGGAGCGGGTGTACGCGCTGTTCCCGCGGCTGAAGGAGCGCCGCGCGCAGGCCGCGCAGACCCTGTCGGGAGGCGAGCGGCAGATGCTGGCGCTGGGGCGCGCGCTGATGGGCGCGCCGCGGCTGCTGATGCTCGACGAGCCCAGCCTGGGGCTGGCGCCGCGCATCGTGCGCGAGGTGCTGCACGCGGTGGCGCAACTGCGCGAGGCCGGCATGAGCGTGCTGCTGATCGAGCAGAACGCGCGCGCCGCGCTGCAGGTGGCCGACCACGCCTACGTGCTCGAGCTCGGCGAGGTGTCGATGCACGGGCCGGCGCAGCAGCTGCTGCACGACCCCAAGGTCGAGGCCACCTACCTGGGCATGCTGGAGGGCTGAAATCCCGGGAAGTCTCCCGTTCCGGGTTGGAACCATGAGGGGACCGATGGTCGTCGGGACCGAAGCCCGAGGTGAGCAATGCCCGAGCGGACCACCGCGGAGACGCCTCTACGTGGCCGGCGTGCATGAGGGGTCGGAGGTGTTTCGAAGGAGTCCGTTCGCGGTCGCGAGCGCGACAATGGTGCAGATGGTCACGATCGACGCGAGCCGTGCGAGCGCCGGCAGATCCACCATGGACCCGACGAGGACGATGGGGCCCGACCCTGCGCCCTGCAGGAAGCCGAACCACGCGGAGGCATCGACGCGCGCCGACTCCGGCATGTTCATCGCCAGCGCATTCAGCACTGGAAAGAGCACGCAGTAGGCCAGGGCGGCGAGGGCGCACGGACTCACGAATGTCAGTGTGGAGGGAACCGTGGCGCTGGCGATCAGCACCACCCGCGAGGCCGATTCGTCGAAGGCGGCTCGCGGGCCCAGCGAAGGTATTCGGCGGGGTCGTCGAGGTAGGCGCTGTCGAAAGGGTCGAAGCGCCCGGCGTCGTGCGCCGGCCGTGGTCCTCACCGTGGGCGCGGCGGCGCCGCGGCTTCGCGCCCGGATGCCGCGCTTGCCGAAGCGGCCGATGCGCCGGCGGCGGCGCGGCTGGTGCGAGGGGATGGGAATCGAGGCATGGGAGCTTTGCGGGTGCGGTGGATTGCCCAGGTGCGCAGGCCCTCGAAGGGTCGTTGCTGGGAGGTTATAGCGCGAGTGGGACCCCGGCAGGGCATGCACGGCGGCTCGAATTGCGCAGACCGCAGGCAGCCCAGGGCATGCCGACAACGTGAGGGAGCACGCCGCCGGCAAGGCCCCCCGCCGCGCACGGTCGAAGCGCGCGGGACCTGCGCCGCGGCCGGACGACGCCTAGACTGGGCCGCATAGCGCGCGGCGATGCACCGCGCGTGCGCCAAGGCCTGCTGATCCATCAGGGAGTCACGCTGCCGGCTGGACCCCGCGTCGAGCCGGCCTGGCGATGACCGACCATGCCCCGAACTCCGTCCCGAGCACCCACCAAGCCCAGCTTCCGTTTCCTGCCCCCCGTCCTGCCCCCCTTCGTACACCGCCTGCGCCGTCGCCTGCCGCTGCTTGCGGCCGCCGCGCTGCTGCCGGCGGCACCGGGCGCGCAGGCCGAGAACTTCTACATCTCCTACTCCAGCCCCGCCGACGTGCGCACGCAGACCCTGCTGCAGCAGGGCATGGGGTCGAACACGACCATCGTCTGGGAAATGTCCGGCGATATCGACCCGGCGCAGGCCGCGGACACCTCGCTGCTGCGCGCGCTGCGCGACGCCGCGCCCGGCGCCTATCGCGCGGCCTACTGGACCGACTGGGGCATCTACGACCGCGACCGCGCGCGCAGCTACGACGCCTACTTCGTGCCCGGCGCGATCGGGCAGGACGGCCGCGTGATCTCCAACCCGGACTTCGACCACAAGGCCGAGTTGCTGGAGGCCATCCACTATGCCTTCCTGGAGATCGCGCCAGACGGCGGCGTGTACTTCAACGATCCGTGGTCGGACCTGCGCCCCGAGGATCCCTACTGCCAGCACGGTGATAACCCGGTGTGCTCCTACGCCAACACCCAGTACGGCTGGCACTTCAGCGCGCAATACGGCAACTTCGAGGCCTTCGCCGCCTATCGCACTCCCGGCGGCCGCACGCCCGCCAGGTTCATCGCCATCGGCGGCCACGGCCATGACGATTCCTTCGAGGGGGTGTTCGGCGACGCGGCGAAGCTGCAGCGCCTGGTCGATACGGTCGGGTCGGTGCTCGAGCACTACGGAATCGACGGAGTCGATCTCGACTACGAGAACCCGGCGATGAGCCACGCGCAGTCGCAGGGCTACCTCGAACTGCTGCGCGCGCTCGATGCACGCCTGGGCTCGATGGTGCCGCCACGCTCGATCAGCGTCACCACCCTGGCCGGCCCCGCGTACCTGCGCGGCGAGTCCGGGGTCGGCTACGCGCCGGGCGTGCTGCGCGACATCGCGGCGCTGCCGCGGCTGCGCTCGCTGAACCTGATGACCTACGACTTCTACGGTGCCTTCAACCACATCCCCGGCGGCCGCGGGCGCACCGCGCTGCTCGCCAACACCTTCACGCTCGACGACGCCCCCGCCGGAGTCCCGCGCTTTTCGGTGCAGGAATCGCTGCAGACGCTGATCGACCAGGGGGTGCCGGCGGCGAAGACGGGCGCCGGGGTCGCCACCTACGGGCGCGGCCTGCTGGACATCGACGCCGCGTCCGGACGCAGCGACGCCGGCCGGCCCACCGGGCTGTACGCGGCGATTCCCGATCACGCGCTGATCCCCGGCGGCGACCTGGACTCCAACGACTGCGACGACGCGGTGTCGCCGCTGGGCCCCGAATCGTGCTCGGGCTCCTTCACCTACCACTACATCCTGGGGCATTTCGGTGCCGCGCAGGGATACAAGGTGATGGACTGGCCGGGCGGCCCGCAGCGCGCGCCCAACGGCAGCAGCGCCTACACCGACGACTTCAGCGTGGCGCACTGAAGGCCTGGGCGCCGCCTCACGCGCGCGGCGCGCGCGGTGTATGCTGGCCGAGCACGCTTGTGCGCCCGCGCATGTGCGCGGGCGCCTTTCGGGCGCCCCCAGGGCCGGGCTGCACCCGGCCCGCCCCCTGTGGGGGTCCAGGAGACTTGGGGCGGCCCTGCGTTTCCTTGAGAGGACCTGCGATGAACGACCGCCTCACGCCCAGCAGCATCCAGCGCGAGCTTCCCGCCGAATTGCGCGAGCGCCTCGCGGCTCGCTTCGGCGACGCGCTCAGCACCGCGCGCGCCGTGCGCGAGCAGCATGGCCGCGATGAATCGCCCTTCGATGTCGATCCGCCATCCGCGGTCGTGTTCTGCGGCTCCACCGAGGACGTGGCCGACGCAGTGCGCCTGTGCGCCGCGCATGCGATGCCGGTCATCGCCTTCGGCGCCGGCTCGTCGCTGGAGGGGCAGTTGCTGGCGGTGCAGGGCGGCGTGACGCTGGACCTGACGCGCATGAACCGCGTGCTCGAGGTGGCCCCCGACGACATGCTGGCCACCGTGCAGGCCGGGGTCACCCGGCTGCAGCTCAACGACGAGTTGCGGCACAGCGGCCTGTTCTTCCCGATCGACCCCGGTGCCGACGCGACCCTCGGCGGCATGACCGCCACGCGCGCCAGCGGTACCAATGCCGTGCGCTACGGCACGATGCGCGAGAACGTGCTGGCGCTGACCGTCGTGCTCGCCGACGGCCAGGTGGTGCGCACCGGCACGCGCGCACGCAAGAGCAGTGCGGGCTACGACCTGACGCGGCTGTTCATCGGCAGCGAGGGCACGCTGGGAATCATCACCGAGATCACCGTGCGCCTGCACCCGCAGCCGCAGGCGGTCGCGGCTGCGGTGTGCTCGTTCCCGGATGTCGCCAGCGCGGTGGACTGCACCATCGAGCTGATCCAGGCCGCGGTGCCGATCGCGCGCTGCGAACTGATGGACGCCAACGCGGTGCGCGCGGTGAACGCGCACGACGCCCTCGAACTTCCCGAGCAGCCGCTGCTGCTGATGGAATTCCACGGCAGTCCGGCGGGGGTGCGCGAGCAGGCGCAGACCACGCAGGAGATCGCCACCGGTTACGGGGGTTCGGACTTCTCCTGGGCCGACACCCCGGAGGAACGCAGCCGCCTGTGGAAGGCCCGCCACCATGCCTACCTGTCGGCGCTGCAGACCCGACCGGGCTGCCGCTGCGTGACCATCGACACCTGCGTGCCGATCTCGCGCCTGGCCGAGAGCATCAACGACACCGTGGCCGAGGCGGACGCCGCGGGGCTGCCGTATTTCGTCGTCGGGCACGTGGGCGACGGCAATTTCCACGTCGGATTCCTGATCGACCCGAAACAGCCCGCCGAGCGCGACCTGGCCGAGCGTCTGAACGCCAGCCTGGTGCGCCGTGCGCTGCGTCTGGGGGGCACCTGCACCGGCGAGCACGGCGTGGGCCTGCACAAGCAGGATTTCCTGCGCGAGGAGGCCGGAGACGAAGCCATCGGCCTGATGCGCGCGCTCAAGCAGGCGCTGGACCCGGCCGGCATCCTGAACCCCGGCAAGATCTTCCGCTGAGCTGCCGGGCGGGTCCCGGTCCGGGCACCGCCCGGGCCGGGGGTTCACGCGTCGCTCAGCCGGCGGCGCCCAGGTCGTGCAGCGGGATCGCCTGCAGGTAGCCGCTGTTGGTGCCGATGAACAGCGTGCCGCCGATGGCCACGCCGTTCTGCGGACCATAGCCACCCTGCCTGGCGTCGTAGACGTGCGTGACCGTGCCGTGCTTGCGGTCCAGCGTGAAGATCTTGCCGCTGCCGGTCGGCTGGATGACCTTGTCCCCGACAATGGTCGGCGCCGCCTTCATGCCGGGGCCGAGCCGGGCCTTCCAGACGATCTTGCCGTTGCTCGCGTCGATGGCGTATTCGGTATGGGTGACCGGGCTGCCGGTGTAGATGACGCCCCCGTCCACCGCGGGCACCGCGTCCTTGTTGCGCGGAGGGGTCTTGCCGGTTCCCAGCATCGTGCTCCACGCCACCTTGCCGGTGGCGATGTCGATGCCGATCTCCTCCGACCCCGAGGTCGTGGTCTGCCCGGCGCGACGAGTCTCGATCTGGCCGACGGCCAGCTTGCCGGCCACCGCCCAGGTGCCGTCGCCGGCGCTGCTGGAGTAGATGTGCGGGGGATGCACGGTCCACAAGCGCTTGCCGGTGGCGGCGTCCAGGGCGTAGATGTCGCTGGGATGGGTGCCGCCCATCATCACGACGTTGCGCACCGGGTCGTAGGTGGCCGAGGACATGCTGACGAAGGACCCGATGGCGGTCTTCCACTTCAGCTTGCCGGTGGCGGCGTCGAGTGCATAGACATGGCCGTCGCCATTGCCGAAGATCAGCAGTCCGTGGGCGTACACCGGGGACGGCATGTCCTCGCCGCGCGTCGGGTGGCTCCACACCAGCTTGCCGGTGGCGGCATCGACGGCGTCGAAGGCCGACACGTCGGTGCCGCGGATCACCGCGGCCCCGGGCACGCCGAAGCGCTTGGCATGGCTGTACGCGAACACCGAGTTGCCGGCCCCCACGAACACCAGCTCCCTGCCGCCGGCGTGCGCGACCACCGGTGTGCTCATCAGCTGGTTGTAGGCGTTGAAGGACCACTGCAGCTTGCCGCTGCGCGCGTCGAGCTTGTAGAGATAGCCGTTGTCATTGGGCGCGTAGACCGCGCCGTCGACCACCGCCACGCCGATCGGAAAGCCGACGAGGTCACGGATGGTGGTGTTGTTCTTCACCGCGGCGCGCGCATCGGCCGCGCCGGGAGTGTCGAAGGTCCAGTGCACAGCCGGAAAACCCGAGGCCAGCGCGGCGTTGTGGCCGGGCTGCAGCGCATACATGGGCCATGCGGCGGGCGTGTCGGCCGCCTGGGCGGCTGCCGCGAACATGCCGACGGCGCAGGCGAGCAGGGTCGAAGCGACGAACTGTGGGCGGGGCAAGGAAGGTCTCCTGGTTATCGTTGTGATGGGTCCGCGCAGCGACGCCCGGCAGTTGCGCGGGATTGCTCCGCGGTGCCCGGCGCTCGCCGCACAGGGGCGCGATGATCCCGGGTGCGTACCGCTACGTCCAATCGAATTTCCGGGGAACACTGATCGTCGCAGTCGTTGCATTTCGCGCGCCGATTGATGGGGCGCAATGCATGGGCGCCCAATAGACAACCAGAACCCCTGAAGGCGCGCTTTTCGGCGCCAAGGCCCCGCGCCGTCGCTCGCAATTTGCATGAAAACCTTGCAAAGGCTTACCTTCCCATGCCTTCGTACCTGCGCCCGGAACCCGCCGGCTCACCAGATCGAGCGGTCCACCTTCGCCCTGCGCGCCTTGAGCTGCGAACGCTCGGCCTTGCCTTCGAGGCGGCGTTGCCGCGACGCCCGGGTTGGCCTGGTGGCGACCCGCTTCCTCGGGGCATGCGCGACCGAATCCACCAGTTCCTGCAGGCGCCGCAGGGCTTCCTGCCGGTTCATGTCCTGGCTGCGGTGGGATTGCGCCTTGATCAGCACCACGCCGCCTTCGGTGATGCGGTGGTCCGGCAGCGCGAGCAGGCGGTCCTTCACCGCCTGCGGCAGCGACGAGGCAGCCACGTCGAAGCGCAGTTGCACCGCGCTGGACAGCTTGTTGACGTTCTGGCCTCCGGGCCCCTGGGCGCGGATCGCCTTCAGCTCGACTTCGTCGGGGGCGATGGCGATGTGCGCGGGCATGGCCCGGCGATCGTAGCGCGCCGCGGGCCGCCCCGAGGCGTGGACAGCGCAATGAGCGCGGATCGGGTACAACCGGCTCCATGCACAGCACATCCCCCTCCGATCCAGCATTTTCCGCGGGCGCGCACGATGCCAGCCCGCCGCAGCCGATGCGCGGGCGAATCAGGCGCTTTTTCCTGCGCATCTGGCCCATCCTCGCGCTGCTGCACGTCTACATCGGCGTGCAGTTGCTGCCGAGCTACGGGCTCGTCGCGCGCGGGGTGGGCGCGGCCTTGCTGACCCTGTCGGCGCTGCTGATCCCGGCCGGTTTCCTGAGCCGCTTTCGTTCGGGCGACGCCTGGGACAAGGTGGCCTGGGCCGGCTTCTTCGACCTCGGGCTGTTTTCCTCCACGCTGGTGTTCACGCTGCTGCGCGAGATCGTGCTGCTGCTGCCCGACACCGCGCACTGGGCGCGGCCCAGCGCCATCGCGGTGCCCGCGGCGGCGCTGCTGGTGTCGCTGATCGGGCTGGTCAACGCGCGGCGGGTGGCGCGGGTGGTCGACGTGCGGGTGGAGCTCCCCGAACTGCCGCCGGGGCTGGAGGGCTTCACCATCGTGCAGATCAGCGACATCCATGTCGGCCCGACCATCAAGGCACCGAAGGTGCGCGCCATCGTGGAGCGGGTGAACGCGCTGCAGCCCGACCTCGTGGCCATCACCGGGGACGTGGTGGACGGCAGGGTGGAACGGCTGCACGAACATACCCGGCCGCTGGGCGAATTGCGTGCGCGTCACGGGGCCTGGCTGGTCACCGGCAACCACGAGTATTACTCGGGGGCCGCGCAGTGGGTGGCCGAGTTCGAGCGCCTGGGCCTGCGCTGCCTGCTCGATGCGCACGCCGTGCTCACGCACGAGGGCGCGCGCTTCGTGCTGGCCGGCGTGACCGACCCGCAGGGCCAGGCCTTCGAGCCCGCGCACCGCAGCGACCCCTTCAAGGCCCTGGAAGGCAGCCCCGAAGGCCTGCCGCGCATCCTGCTGGCGCACCAGCCGCGCTCGTCGGAACTGGCCGCGCGCGCCGGTTTCCACCTGCAGCTCAGCGGGCATACCCACGGCGGGCAGTTCTGGCCGTGGAACCACTTTGTCGGACTGCAGCAGCCCTTCACCGCCGGGCTGCACCGCGTCGAGCAGTTGCAGGTCTACGTCAGCCGCGGCACCGGCTACTGGGGGCCCCCGAAGCGCTTCGGCGCCCCGTCGGAGATCACGCGCATCCGCCTCACGGCGAGTCGCGGGCGGGCCTGAGCGCGCGCCGGGACGACCGTCCCCTTCTGGGGGCTGTAGCGCTTGCTTGCACTTTCCGGAACACGCCGGGAGGACAATGGCAGCCGTCGACGGCAGGCAGGCAGATCGCCGGCCCCGCGACGTGGAGTGGACGGGAGTTCGGGAATGGGTGAATTCAGCATCTGGCACTGGTTGATCGTGCTGGCGATCGTGGTCATGGTGTTCGGGACCAAGAAGCTCAAGAACATCGGCAGCGACCTCGGCGAAGCCGTGAAGGGCTTCAAGCAGGGCATGAAGTCCGCCGAGGAGGAGGCGCAGGCGCCGGCCCAGGCGCAGGCCCAGGCTCCGGCGCAGGCGCAGACCCAGGCGCCGCCGCGCGTCGCCGGGGCCGATCCCGCCGCCGCCGCCGCGCCCGACCGTGCGGGCACCGAGCAGCAGGTGCAGGACGTCGCCTTCAGGCCGAAGGGCTGAAGCCCGCGGCAGCGGCTCGCGCGCAGGCCCAGTGCCTGTGGGGCGAGCCGGCGTGCCGGCCGTACCGGCCGGCAGGCACGCTCAGAAACGCCCCAGTCCGCTGGACCCGAAGCCTTGCAGCGGGCCGAGCGGGTTGCGCGTGGACGAACTGTCCGATACGGTCGGTTCGCCGCCCCAGAGCTTGAACACCACCACGCCGTGGTTCACCAGCACCACCATGTCGAAGTTCCAGCCGGTGGTGTGGGTCTCGCGGCGGAAGTCGAGGAAGTCCAGCAGGAAGTCCCCCACGCGCTGGCGATCCACGTGGTTCTCCACGACCTCGTACCCCTGGCACTGCCCGTTGTTGTTCAGGCAGTCGCGGATCCCCGGATCCAGCCGGACGTCCGCGGTGGGCGGCACCAGCCGGCGCAGGATGTCGGCATAGCTCAGCAGCTTGACGTTGGGGACGCTGCGCGGGTCGAGCCCGAGCGCGCGCAGCTCCTCGACGGTGGTGCGGCCCGGCTGGATCGATGCATAGGCCGCGTGCGCTGCTTCATAGCTGGGCCAGGGGCGGTCGGTGTGCGCCTGCCCGCGGGGCAGCATGGACGAGCAGGCCGCAAGCAGGCTCAGCGCGCCCAGCACCCCCAGCAGCGGCATGAATCTCGCGGCTCGCACGGAAGATTCCCCTCCGGATTCCAATGCCTCATCGTAGGAAAGCCGGGGAAGATTTCCTTTGCCGGGATCAAGTCTCGTGTCGATTCGGCGGCGCGACGCCCAGCTCGCCTCGGGCAGGGCCCGCGTCAGTCCTGGTCCGCGTCGAAGTCGTAGGCTCGTTCGACGCGGGCCACCCGGACCTCGTAGTGCTCGTACCAGCGCTTGCGGCCGAGGTCCTGCGCAGCCTGGTGTTCGAGCTGGGCTTTCCACGCGCGGATGGCTTCGAGCGAAGCCCAGTACGACACCGTGATGCCGAAGCCGGCGTTGTCGCGGGCGCTTTCCACGCCCAGGAAACCGGGTTGCGACGATGCCAGCTCGAGCATGCGTTGCGCGACGCGCTCGTATCCGTCGTCGCCGTCCCGCCGTCTCGAGCTGAACACCACGGCGTAGTAGGGCGGCGCGGGTGTGCGCGCGAATGGCGTGGGATGGTCCATGGTCAAGTCCTGCAGGAGCTTGGCGGCCATTGCTGCGCGGCGTGAAGCACTCGCAGCACAACGATCACCGAGTCATCGTCCTCGCCCTCGACGCAGTAGACCAGGACATAGTTCGGTCGAACGACAGCCTCGCGAGTGCCTCGCACGCGGCCTGCGCGGTAGAGCGTCGGATGCAGCCGAGCCTGCTCAGCCTTCGCTTCGATCTCGTCGTCGATCTCGCAGGCCGCGATCGGGTTGTCCTGGGCGATGTGTTCGAGGATGGCTTCCCGATCTTCCAGCGCCATGGGACGCCACGCGACTCGCGTCACTTCGCCGACTGCCGCAGAGCTGCCTTACGGTCGGCGAACCTGCCGCGCGCCTGGTCGTCGCCCACGCTCGGACGTGGGTCGTCGATGCTGGCCTGCACCTGTGCGCGGAACCACGCATCATGCCCCGCCGCCTCGTGCGCGCGGCGCATCTGCGCGGCCGCGTCCGGACGCCGTGGCCGATGCGCCGCTGCCGCGCTGTAGTTGCTGGCATCGATGCCGTCGATGCGCACGATCCCGAGTTCATCGCGCAGATACTGGATGCAGGTGTCCAGGCTGGACCACGTGCGGGGCTTGTCCGTGCGCTGGGTGCCCAGCGGGGTTTCCTGCGTGCCGATCTTGAGCAGTATGCACCAGCCCCCTGGCTGACCCACCAGACTGGCGCCCCGTAGGCCGCCGGACTGCATCAGACGGCGCGCGTTGGGAGTGTCGATCGTCTTGTGCATGGGAGGCTTCCATTTGGCCTGCGTCAAATAGCAGGTCGCATGCTCGCACACAACAGATAAAACTGCAACGCAGTGGCACTCCACGTCCTGGCAGCCAGGCTGTCGGCCCCATGCTCGACCAGATTCTCAAGAATCTTCGCTAACTCGTTGTTTTCTGGTGCCCGGAGGGGGAATCGAACCCCCACGACCTGATTAGGGTCGGCGGATTTTAAGTCCGCTGCGTCTGCCGATTTCGCCATCCGGGCATCGCACGGCGGCATGCTAACCCAGCGTGCGCAAGGCTCCGTTCGGGTGCCGAAAGGGCAGGCGAGAAGTTGCATTTCCGCACGCCATAGAAGGCCTTTGCGGAAAAGTCCGGACGATGCTCGGCCCTGCGCCGGATCTTTGGGCAATCATCCGGCGATCCATCGGGCAAAGAGAGAGAAATCTATTCAAAATATTGGCGTAATCGTATAAGATACTGCTTCTTGACGTTTTGCCGGATAAAGTTCCAAGAAACTTCGTTTCCGCAGCAGCTGGTGCGGCGGAAATATCCGGTTGTGAGCCTGGGTGGTAGTGATGGCCCGGGCTCGCAGTGCGCAGCAGGATGAGTCCCGGGTTCCGCCCGCGTGACTGCTCCGCGTTGGCCCGCGCCGCAACCTGCGGCAGTCGCGGCGCCGCGTACGTCTGGTGGCGCCGTGGCGCCACCGCAGGGGGAATCCAGAAGGCCCATGGCCGCTCCGGGACCCCGACCAAGTCGCCGCGCCCGGCCCCTTGCCGGACGTTCCGTTCACGGCGGACGCCCTGTCCGCCACCGACTTCGGAGGTGCCATGCACGCTCGTATCCGCGAAAACCTACCCGCGAACCTCGCCCGCTCGTCCAACCGCGCGCCCCTGGAGGTGGCCGTGCTCGGCGCCGGAAGCTGGGGCACCGCGCTGGCGGCCGCGGCACGCCGGGCCGGCATGGGTGCGCGCCTGTGGTCGCGGCGTCCCGACGTGGCCCACGCCATCCGCACCACCGGCTGCAATCCGCGCCACCTGCCGGGGATCGCGCTGCCGCAGGGCCTGCAGGCCAGCGACGACCTGCAGCACGTCCTGCAGGGCGCCGACATCGTGCTGTTCGCGGTGCCCTGCGCGGCCTTGCGCGGGGTCGCGTCGGCGGCCGCCGACGCCGTGGCCGGGCATGCGCTGCTGCTGGCCGCCTGCAAGGGCGTCGAGCCGGGCAGCGGCAGCCTGATGACCCAGGTGCTGCGCGAGCAGTGCCGCCCCGGACAGCCGGTGGGCATGCTGGCGGGGCCGAGCTTTGCCGACGAGGTGGTGCGCGGGCTGCCGACGCGCCTGACCCTGGGCATGCGCGCGCCGACGCCGGGCGCGCTGGAGGCCGCGCGCGAACTGGCGCGGGCCTGGCGCGACGCGGCGATCGAGCTCGACATCTGCGACGACGAGGTCGGCGTGCAGGTGGCCGGCGCGCTGAAGAACGCGGTGGCCATCGCCTGCGGCATGGCGACCGCGCAGGGCTTGGGCGAGAACGCGCGTGCGGCGATCGTCGCCCGTGGGCTCGAGGACATGCGGCGCCTGACGGTGGCCTTGGGCGGGCGCGCCGAGACGCTGTTTCGCAGCAGCGGCGTCGGCGACCTGTTCCTGACCGCGTCGTCGAGCCATTCGCGCAACACGCGCCTCGGACTGCGCCTGGGCGCCGACGCCGAGCAGCGCGTGAACGCGGCGCAGCTCGGCGACAGCGGCGAGCTGGCCGAGGGGGCGGTGGCCAGTCATGCGCTGGCAGCGCTGGAACAGCGCCTGCAATTGCAGCTGCACGTACCGCGCGCGGTGCGCGAGGTGCTGGGTGCCCGCCGCAGCGCCGCCGAGGCGCTGCGCAACCTGCTCGCGGCACCCGTCGACGCGCCGGCCGTGCTGCCGCAGCGTGCTCCCGCGCACGCCGCCCCGGCGCCGGCGCACGACGCCACACCGGTGCGCGTTCCCGCGACGGCCTGGAACCACAGGGTGGTTCAATGAACGACCTTGCGCAGGGCGCAGCGGCCATGGGGCGGCGCACGGTGCTCGCCACCGATCTCGACGGTACCTTCGTCGGCGGTAGCGAGCAGCAACGGGCCGAGTTGTACGACTGGATTCGCGCGCGTCGCGACGAGCTGGTGCTGATGTTCGTCAGCGGCCGCGGGCAGTCGCACATGCGCGAACTGGCCGACGGCCTGGGGCTGGAGCCGGATTACTTCATCGGCGACGTTGGCACCACGGTGGAGGCGGGCAGCCATGCCTCGGCCGACTCGCTGGAGCCGGTTCGCCAATGGTTGCAGCACGCCTGGCCGCAGTACGCGACGCGGCGCATCGAGCAGGTGATGCAACGCCACCCTCGGCTGTGGGCGCAGCCGTCGGTCGGCGGGCGTCGCATGTCCTACTACTACGACGACGAGCCGGCGGCGTTGCGCGCGGCCGGCGAGTTGCGCACCCTGGGTTTCGACGTGCTGCTGTCGGACAACCAGTATTTCGACGTGCTGCCGCGCGGGGTGCAGAAGGGGCCGACCCTGCTGCGCACGCTGCGCGCGCTGGGGCTGCCCACGCAGCGCACCCTGGTCGCCGGCGACACGCTGAACGATCTGTCGATGTTCCGCACCGGACTCAGCGGGGTGGCGGTGGCCAACCGCGAGCCGGCGCTGGACCGCGCGCTGCGCGGGGCCCCGCACGTGCACCTGAGCCGACAGCCCGGCGCCGCCGGGGTGCTCGAGGCGCTGCAACGTTTTCATGCAACGGGAGGAGCACAGGCATGGCTGCGCAACTTGTAATCGTCTATCACCGGCAACCCTACGAGGAGCAGGTGGAGAACGGGCGCGTCGTGCTGCGCGAGAACCGCAGCCCGAACGGCATCGTGCCGGCGCTCAAGGGCTTCATCGGCAGCGTCGAGAGCGCGAGCTGGATCGCCTGGAAAAAGGCGCCGGCGGGCAGGGCGCCGGCCTTCGAGCGTCGCGTCACGGTGCGCGACAGCTACGGCAGCTACGAGGTGGTGCGCCTGCCGCTGCAGGCCGAGCAGATCAGCCAGTTCTACCACGTGACGTCGAAGGAGGCGTTGTGGCCGGTGCTCAACAGCTTTCCGTCGCTGTACAGCTCGGAGAACACGCACTGGGCGACGTTCCGCGAGGTCAACCGCCTGTTCGCCGAGGCCGCCTGCGAGGAGGCCGCGCCGGGTGCGGTGGTGTGGGTGCACGACTACAACCTGTGGCTGGTCCCGCAGTTCGTGCGTCGCATGCGGCCGGACCTGAAGATCGCCTTCTTCCACCACACGCCGTTCCCGTCGCCGGACGTGTTCAACCTGCTGCCGTGGCGCGACGAGATCCTGGACAACCTGCTGAGCTGCGATCTGGTGGGTTTCCACGTGCCGCGCTATGCCTGCAATTTCGCCAGCGTGGCGCAGGGTTTGCGCGGCGTGCGCGACCTGCGCTGGGAAAGCGCCGCGCCGGGTCTGGCCACGCAGGGCAGCGCGCTGGCGGAGCCGCGCACGCCGAGTTCCTTCGAGGTCGACGGCCGGCGCGTGCACATCGACGCGTTTCCGATCGGCACGCATGCCGAACTGATTGCCGCCAGCATGGCCGGCCAGCAGTCGCGCGAGCAGGTGGCGCAGATCCGAGCGCGGCTGCCGGAGCGCAAGGTCATCGTGTCCATCGGGCGCGTCGACTACGCCAAGGGCACGCGCGAGATGCTGCTGTGCTATGAGCGGCTGCTGCGCCGCCGCGCCGACCTGCACGGGGAGGTCAAGCTGCTGCTCACGGCCGTGGCACCGGCCGACGGCATGCGGGTATACCGGCGCTCGCAGCAGGCCATCGAGCAGATCGTGGGGCGCATCAACGGACACTTCGGGACCTTGTCCTGGCAGCCCGTGGTGCTGTCGACGACGCCGATGAGCTTCCAGGAGACGCTGGCGCACTACCGCGCCGCCGACATCTGCTGGATCACCCCGCTGCGCGACGGTCTGAACCTGGTGGCCAAGGAATTCGTGGCCGCGCATGACGGCGGCGACGGGGTTCTGGTACTTTCCGAGTTCGCTGGCGCGGCCGTGGAACTGCGCGACGCCGTGCTGGTGAATCCTTACAGCATCAGCCAGATGGACGACGCCATCGACCGCGCGCTGGACATGCCGTCGCAGGAGCAGCGCGAGCGCATGCAGCGCATGCAGGAACATGTTCGCCGCTATGACATCGGCTACTGGACGCGTCACGTCCTCGCCTGGTTCGAGGCGCTGCGCAGCGGCGCGCAGGCGCCGCTGCCCGAGGCGGCATGAGGTGCAATGAGCTGCATGAGGCATGAGGCGCCCGAAGCTGCCCTGCGTCGCCCGCAGCGGAGTCTGTGTGATGCGCCGCTGGCGCAATGAGCCATGGAGGTCCCAGGCCGGATGACCAAGTTGAGCCACATCATCGTCTACTCGAACTCGCTCGAGGCCTGGCTGATCGCAGTGGCCTGGCTGGTGCTGGTCGGCGGACTGACGGCCGTCGTGAAGCCGTGGCTGGTGCACCGCCTGGGCGAGGTCGCGCGGCGCACGCCCACGCGCTGGGACGACGCCTTCGTGGACGCGCTGGCGGGCACCCGGCCATGGCTGCTGGCGCTGGGCGCGCTGCTGCCGGCGGTGCACGGGCTGGTGCTGCCGAGCTTGCAGCGCCGCTGGATCGAGGGTTTCGCCAGCCTGGCGCTGGCGGTGCAGCTGGGGCTGTGGGCGGGGCGTTTCATCGACCAGCTGATCACGCAATCGCGCGAGAGCGCGATGCGCACCGACCCGGAAACGGCCACCGGACTGGCGGCGATGAGCTTCCTGGCGCGGTTGCTGCTGTGGAGCCTGTTGCTGCTGCTGTTGCTGGACAACCTGGGGTTCAACGTCAGCACGCTGCTGGCCGGTCTGGGTGTCGGCGGCATCGCCGTCGGCTTGGCGCTGCAGAACATCCTGGGGGACCTGTTCTCCAGCCTGTCGATCGTGCTGGACAAGCCTTTCCAGATCGGACACTTCATCGTCATCGACGCGTTTTCGGGAACGGTGGAAAACATCGGGCTCAAGACGACGCGCATCCGCAGCATCAGCGGCGAGCAGCTGGTGTTCTCGAACACCGACCTGACCAAGGCGAGGCTGCGCAACTATCGCCACATGCAGGAGCGGCGCATCGTGTTCGCCTTCGGCATCGAATACTCGACGCCCCCGGAGGTGGTCGCGAGGGTGCCGCAACGGGTGCGTGAAATCATCCAGGCGCAATCCCAGGCGCGCTTCGACCGCGCACATTTCAAGGATTTCGGGGAGTCGGCGCTGAATTTCGAGGTGGTCTACTGGATGACCACCGCGGACTACACCGCCTACATGGACACGCAGCAGGCGATCAACCTCGAGCTGATGCGCGCGATGCAGGAATT
>JAJYTY010000228.1 GCA_021792835.1 Pseudomonadota bacterium | reverse complement strand
GGGCTCGCCCGGCAGGCAAACGCGACACGCGGGTGTCGCGATACGCGAACGCGGCGCGCGCGCTGTCGCCCGCGCGCCGGGGGCCTTACTGCACGGTGAAGCGGAACTGCTGGATCACCGGGATGGGCTGCGAGCCATGGTCGTCGCAGCGGTACTGGCGCATGGCCTGGCGCACCACCTCGTGGAACACCTCGGGGCCGGAGAGGATCTTCACGTCGTGCACGCGGCCGTTGCGCACCACGGCCTGCGCGGTCACGGTGCCGCCGACGCCTTCCTCGACGGCCAGGTCGGGCATGCGCGGAGGCACCTGGTGCGGACACACCAGCACCGCCTGCACCGGGCCGGTGGCGGGCTTCGGTTTCGGCGCCGGCGGCGGCGGAGGTGGCGGCGGCGCCGGCGCCGGTTTCGGCGCGGGCGGCGCCTGGATCGGCGCCGGGGTGGGCGCCGGCGGCGGTGGTGGCGGCACCGGTTTCGGCGGCGGCGGGGCGGGCTTCGGCGGCGGCGCGTGGTGCACGATGGGTCGCGGCCGGGGCTTGGGAATCGGCTTGGGCTTGGGGATCGGCTTGGGCTTGGGCAGGGGCTTGGGCGGCGGCTGGCGCACCACCGGCCTGGGCACCACGTGCAGGATGCGCAGCACCACCGGCGGGCGCGGCAGCGGGCGCGGTGCGTGTACCTGCAGCCCGCGCGACAGCGCCCAGAACAGTCCGGCGTGCACCAGCAGCACCAGCAGCACGGCGAGGCCGCGCCGCGCGAGCCGGCCGTGGTCGGCGCCGGCGGGCATCGCCTGCGGCATCGCCATGCTCATGGCTGTTGCGCCCCCTGGGGACCCTCGACGATGGCCATGCGGGTCACGCCCTCGCGCTGGGCGGTGGCGAGCACGCGGGCGAAGGCGTCGTAGCGCGCCCGCGGGCTGGGACGCAGGTGCAGCTCCACCGGGGGGCTGGCATGGGCGGCTTCATACAGCAACTGCTCGAGCCGCGCCTGCGTGGGCACCGGCTCGCGGTTCCAGCGCACCTGCTCGCCGGGGCCGATGTGCAGCTCCACCACCACCGGCGGGCGCGGCGGCGGCGCCGGGTGCGGCGGCGGCGTGGTCATGTCCACCGCGTCCAGGCGTACCGGGATGGTGACGATGAGCATGATCAGCAGCACCAGCATCACGTCGATCAACGGCGTGGTGTTGATGTCCGGCGTTGCGAGGTCCTGCGCCGCGGCCTGCTCGCGCTGGCGCCGGCGTCGCGATTTCATCGGCATGGCGGATTCATCGGCATGGCGGATTCATCGGGCCGGCGGCTCGGTGACGAAGCCCAGCGTGGCGATTCCGGCCTGGCGGCAGGCGTCGACCACCGCGCCCACCGGCGCGTAGTCGCCGGCGCGGTCGGCGCTGATCTGCACCCGCGGCTGCGGACGCCGCGCGGCGAGGACCTGCAGGCGCCGCAGCAGCTGTCGCCGGTCGGCCAGTTCGGTGTCGCCCCAGTACAGGCGGCCGTCGCGCGTGACACTGATCACCACGTCGCTGGCGCGCGGGTGGCGCGGCTGCGCGACCTGGCGCGGCAGGTGCACGTGGTCGGGATAGCGGATCACCGGCACCGTGATCAGGAAGATGATCAGCAGCACCAGCATCACGTCCACCAGCGGGGTCGTGTTGATGCTGGCCAGCGCCTGTTCCTCGCCGGGCTCGGAGGATCCGGGCAGTTGCAGCGCCATCGCGGGTCGGGTCCGGTCGGGGCGGTTCGCGGCGCGCTCAGCGCGCCGGCTGCGGCGCTGCGTCCTGCGACGACAGCATGACCGCCTGCAGTTCGCTGGAGAAGTCGCGCACCTCGCCGAGCAGCACCACGTTGCGCCGCAGCAGCCAGTTGTAGCCCAGCACCGCGGGCACCGCGGCCGCCAGGCCCATGGCGGTCATGATCAGCGCCTCGCCCACCGGGCCGGCGACGCGGTCGATGCTGGCCTGCCCGGCCACGCCGATGGCGGTCAGCGCGTGATAGATGCCCCACACGGTGCCGAACAGCCCGACGAAGGGGCTGGTCGAGCCGACGGTGGCCAGCAGGCTCAGGCCCGTCGACAGGCGACGCTGCACCTTCTCGGTGGCGCGCAGCAGGCAGATGTCCATCCAGTCGGCCAGCTCGACTCGCGCGTGCAGGCCCTGGTGCCGTGCGCTGGCCTGCAGCGCGGCGTCGGCGATGTGCCGGAACGGGCTCGACCCCGGCAGCGCGGCGGCCGCGGCCGACACATCGGCCGCCTGCCAGAAGCCGCTGGCGACTCGCCGGCTCTGGCGCGCGATCCACGACTGCTCGAGCAGCTTGGACACGATCACGTACCAGCTCGCCAGGCTCATCAGCACCAGCAGCACCATCACGCTGCGGGCGACGAAATCGCCGTGCTGCCACATCGGACGCAGGCCGTAGGGGTTGCCGTGGATCGTCGGGTGCGCGGCGGGCAGCACGGCCGCGGAGCTGCCGGCCGTTGGTTGCGAGCCGGGCGCCGAGGCCTGCGCGCCCGCGGTCGCCGCGGAGGCCGCCGATGCGCCTTGCGCGGTCGAGGGCGCCTGTGCGAGAGCCGCGGCAGGCGCCAGCGCGACGAGGGTTGCGCCGGCCAGCGCGATGGCGAAGCGGCGCGCGGCCAGCCGCAGGTCGTTGTGCGGTACGTGCAATGCTGTCTCCGTGTTGTTCTCGGCGGTCGTGCCGGCCGCTGCATTCACCGCGGACGCATCAAGATCCATGCCAGAGGCATTCGCGGCACTCGCGCGGGTGTGACGATTGTTTCACGCCGCGCGCCGGCATGCGGTGTCTGCATCGCCGCTTCACACTTTGCACCTCGACGGGTCGCAAACTGCGACGTCTGCGACGCCCGCCGCGACACGGCAGGCGCGACGAGCCGGGCGATAGGCGGGGCATATGACCCTGATCCCAAAAATCAATTGGATGCATCGAGACGCCGTCGGTAGCATGAAGGCTCTTCAACCCTCAGAGGAAAAGTACCAATGTCGCTGATCAACACCGAAATCCAGCCCTTCAAGGCCACCGCGTACCACAACGGCAAGTTCGTCGACGTGACGGAAGCGACGCTGAAGGGCCACTGGTCGGTGGTCGTGTTCTACCCGGCCGACTTCACGTTCGTGTGCCCCACCGAACTGGAGGACCTGGCCGACCACTATGACGAATTCAAGAAGCTGGGGGTCGAGGTGTACAGCGTGTCCACCGATACCCATTTCTCGCACAAGGCCTGGCACGACACCTCGGAGGCCATCGGCAAGGTGCGCTACGTGATGATCGGCGACCCGACCGGCAAGATCACCCGCAGCTTCGACGTGATGATCGAGGAGGAAGGGCTGGCGCTGCGCGGCACCTTCCTGATCAACCCGGAAGGCCAGATCAAGCTGTGCGAGATCCACGACAACGGAATCGGGCGTGACGCGTCGGAACTGTTGCGCAAGGTCAAGGCCGCGCAGTACGTGGCCAGCCACCCGGGCGAGGTCTGCCCGGCCAAGTGGAAGGAAGGCGAGAAGACCCTCAAGCCCTCGCTGGACCTGGTCGGCAAGATCTGAACGACCCCGGGGAAGGGCCTTGCCCGCCCGGCCCCCCGCGATCCCGCTGCGGCGGGACGCACCGATTCCCGCGCCCAGACCCGGTGCCGCCACCCGCGGCGCGGGGATCTGTGCGCCCGACGCGCACCGCGCCCTGGAGTACGCCATGCTGGAACCCGATCTGAAACAAGCGCTGCAGTCCTATCTGCAAAAACTCGAGCAGCCGGTGGAGCTGGTCGCGTCGCTGGACGACGGCGACAAGTCGGCCGAGCTGCGTGAACTGCTGCGCGAGATCGTCGCGCTGGATGCGCGCCTGAGCCTGCGCGAGGACGGCGACGATGCGCGCCGGCCGTCGTTTCGCATCCGGCGCACCGGCACCGACGTCGAGGTCGCGTTCGCCGGCATCCCGCTGGGGCACGAGTTCACGTCGCTGGTGCTGGCGCTGCTGCAGGTCGGCGGCTACCCGCCGAAGGTCTCGCCCGAGCTGGCCGAGCAGGTGCGCGCGCTGCAGGGCGACTGGAAGTTCGAGACCTTCATGTCGCTGTCGTGCCATAGCTGCCCGGACACCGTGCAGGCGCTGAACACGCTGAGCGTGCTCAACCCGCGCATCCGCCATGTCGCCATCGACGGCGCGCTGTTCCCGCAGGAGGTGCAGCAGCGCGAGGTGATGGCCGTGCCCAGCGTGTTCCTCGACGGCGAGCCCTTCGAGCAGGGCCGCATGAGCGTGGAGCAGATCGTCGCCCGGCTGGACAGCGGCGCGGCGCAGCGCGAGGCGCGCGAGCTCGACGCCCGCGGCGTGTTCGACGTGCTGGTGGTGGGTGGCGGCCCGGCCGGCGCCGCCGCCGCGATCTACGCCGCGCGCAAGGGCATCCGCACCGGCATGCTGGCCGAGCGCCTGGGCGGCCAGGTCGCCGACACGATGTCCATCGAGAACCTGATCTCGGTGCCGTACACCGAGGGTCCGCGCCTGAGCGCGGCGCTGGAGCAGCATGTGCAGGCCTACGAGGTCGACATCATGCGCGGCCAGCAGGCGGCCGAGCTGCTGCCGGCAGCGGCCGCCGGCGAGCCGATCGGGCTGCGCCTGGCCAGTGGCGCGACGCTGAAGGCCCGCAGCGTGGTGCTGGCCACCGGCGCGCGCTGGCGCAACATGAACGTCCCCGGCGAGCAGGAATACCGCAACAAGGGCGTGACCTACTGCCCGCACTGCGACGGCCCGCTGTTCAAGGGCAAGCGCGTGGCGGTGATCGGCGGCGGCAATTCCGGCGTCGAGGCGGCCAGATCGG
>JAJYTY010000227.1 GCA_021792835.1 Pseudomonadota bacterium | reverse complement strand
CATTCGCCGCAGGATCGTATCCATCACGGCCTCCTGCGAATAGCCTCGCTGCACCTGGTCGCGGTGCAGCTTCTGGATCCATTCGAGGTTGATGATGGGCACCACGCCGACCAGCAGGTCGACCTGGCTGGCCACGTCCACCTGGGAGTCGGCGTAGCCCCCGTGCAGGCCCTCGTAGAACAGCAGGTCGGAGCCCTGCTCCATGTCCTTCCAGTCGGTGAAGCGCCCGGGCTGCACGCCGAATTCGGCGGCCTCGGCATCGTCGTGTATGTACTTGCGCACCTTGCCGACGCCCGTTTCGCCATAGGCACGGAACACCGACTCCAGTTCGCCCAGCAGGTTGGCCTCGGGGCCGAAGTGGCTGAAGTTCAGGCTGCCCGCCTGTTCGCGCCGCTTCATCTCCTCGCGCATCTCGGCGCGGTTGTAGCGATGGAAGGAGTCGCCCTCGAGGATCTGGGCGCGGATCTTCTCGCGCCGGAAGATGTGCTGGAAGCTGCGCATCACGGTCGTGGTGCCGGCTCCCGACGAACCGGTGATCGCGATGATGGGGTGCTTGGCGGACATGACGGAAGGAACGTGAAAGGCGGAGGACAAAGCCCAGGCCGCCGCCGGAGGGCGGCGGCCTGCGCGACGAAGCCGCAAAAGCCGTGGGAAAAGGGCGCGCGCGCCGCCTGGATCAGGCGCGAACGCTGTCGCCGTACAGCGAGCGGTCCTTGAACAGCGGGGATACGAAGGGCTTGTCCTGCCCGCTATCGTATTCCCGGTGATAGCGCTCGAGGCGCTCGATCTCGCTGCGCGAGCCCAGGATCACCGGCACGCGCTGGTGCAGCGACTCCGGCGGCACGTCGAGGATGCGCTGGCGTCCGGTGGACGCGGCACCTCCGGCCTGCTCGATGATGAAGGCGATCGGATTGGCCTCGTACATCAGGCGCAGCCGGCCCGGCTTGGCCGGGTCCTTGGTGTCGCGCGGGTACAGGAACACGCCGCCGCGCACCAGGATGCGGTGCACCTCGGCAACCATCGAGGCGATCCAGCGCATGTTGAAGTCGCGTCCGCGGTCCCCCGTGCGCCCGGCCTTGCATTCGGCCACGTAACGTTGCACCGGCGGTTCCCAGAAGCGCTCGTTGCTGGCGTTGATGGCGAACTCGCTGGTTTCTTCCGGGACCTTCAGGTCCGGATGGGTGAGGATGAAGTTGCCGATCTCGCGGTCCAGCGTGAAGCCGTGCGTGCCCTTGCCCACGGTCAGCACCAGCATGGTCGACGGGCCGTAGATCGCGTAGCCGGCCGCCACCTGCTCGACACCGGGGCGCAGGTAGTCGCTGTCGCGCGGCTCGCCCAGGCGGGACATGCGCAGCACCGAGAAGATCGTCCCCACCGAGACGTTGACGTCGATGTTCGACGAACCGTCGAGCGGGTCGAACACCAGCAGGAAGGGTCCGCGCTCGAACTGCTCGGGCAGCGCGTAGGGCTGGTCGAGCTCCTCGGAGGCCATGCCGGCGACCAGGCCGCCCCATTCGCAGGCCTGGATCATCGCCTCGTTGGACAGCACGTCGAGCTTTTTCTGCGTCTCGCCCTGCACGTTCTCGGTGCCCAGCGAGCCCAGGTAACCGCCGAGCGCGCCCTTGGCGGTCATCGCGGCGATGGCCTTCACCGCCGCGGTGACGTCGACCAGCAGTGCCGCCAGGTCCGACTGGTCGTCGGCGCCGCGCAACTGCTCGATGAGGAACTTGGATACGGTGGTGCGGCCCTGCAGCATGGTGCGTCTCCCGGATGCTTGAATGCGTTCGCGGCGCCTGCGAGCGCACCCGGCCGTGCCGGGCGCTCAGCCCGGCAACGCGCTCCCGGGCCGACTCATGGCGCCTGTCTTTTTCAAAGGCCCTGTGGCGGGACAGGACCCTTGAAAAAACCCGCAGCCAGAAAACACGGAGACTCGCATGAACGAAATGGCACTGCGACTGCGGAGAAAAGCTCATCGGTCGCCCCTCTGAGCCCGTTCACAACCCTGGTGGCACCGCCCCGTCCCCGCTGTTGCGGAGAGTCGGCCGCGCCACACTTGCGGACAACTATAAGCGGCGACTAAATTAAGGTAAATTCACAATTTCTTGATCTTGAATTCAGGAAAGCTGATGAAAAACGTCACGCTGCGCCAGCTGCGGGTGTTCGTGGCCGCGGCCCGGCACCAGAACTTCGGCAAGGCGGCGCAGGAATTGCACCTGAGTCCGCCGGCCGTGTCGATGCAGATCCGCGAGCTCGAGCAGCATGTGGGGCTGCCGCTGTTCGAGCGCAACGGCAAGTCGGTGTCGCTGACCATCACCGCCGAGTACCTGCTGGTCTACGCCAGACGCGTGCTGTCCACGCTGAAGGACGCGGAGGATGCGCTGGCGCGCTTTCGCGGCCTGCAGTCGGGGCGCCTGACCATCGGCATGGTCAGCTCGGCCAAGTACTTCATGCCGCGCCTGCTGGCGATGTTCCGCCAGGAACATCCGCACATCGAGATCCGGCTGGTCGTCGGCAACCGCGAGCAGCTGTCGGAGCAGTTGCAGGGCAACGACCTCGACCTGGCGATCATGGGGCGCCCGCCACGCGAACTGGCCACGCGCGGCGAGCCCTTCGCGGCGCACCCGCTGGGCGTCGTGTGCGCCCCCGACCATCCGCTGATGCGCGGCGAGCGCAAGCCTGCGGCGGCGCTCGAGCAGTTCGGCTTCGTCATCCGCGAGTCCGGCTCGGGCACGCGCAGCGCGATGGAGGACTACCTGCGCGAATGGCGCATCGACCCGCGCATCGAGATGGAGCTGGCCAGCAACGAGACCATCAAGCAGGTCGTGATGTCGGGCATGGGCGTGAGCTTCCTGTCGCTGCACGGAATCGGGCTGGAGCTTCGCAGCGGACTGATCGGCGTGCCCGACATCGAGGGCCTGCCGCTGGTGCGCAGCTGGCAGGTCGTGCATACCGCCAGCAAGATGCTGTCGCCTTCGGCCGAGGCGCTGCGCTATTTCGTGCTGGAGAACGGCGAGTCCTACCTTGCGCGCGAGTTCGGCGCGCTGCAGCCGACCCCTGCCGAAGCGGTCAGTCCGTCGCCGGCGCAGTCGGCGGCCGCCGCGCGCCTCAGGCGCACGTCGCGGCAAGCGCGGCCAGCAGCGCCAGTGGCGCCGTCTCGGCGCGCAGGGTCCGCGGACCCAGACTGAGCGGCACGAATCCGGCCCGCAGCGCCAGCGCGATCTCCTGCTCGTCGAGTCCGCCTTCGGGGCCGCTGAGCGCCAGCACCGCTTGCCCATCGCGCAGCCCCGCCGCCCATCGCGCGAAACCCGGCGCGCCGGGCTGCGACGGCGCGGCGAGCACGCAGCGTGCCTCGCCGTGCGGCTGCGGCAGTCCGCGCAGCCAGTCCTGCAGGGAGGTGGCCTCGCGCAGCAGCGGCAGCCGGTTGCGCCCGCACTGCTCGCAGGCGGCCACGGCCACGCCCCGCCAGTGCGCGCCGCGACGCTCGGCGCGCTCGCCGTGCAGGCGCAGCACGCTGCGCGTGCACATCAGCGGCGTGATGGCGTGCGCACCCAGTTCGGTGGCCTTCTCGACCAGCCAGTCCATGCGCTCGTTGGCGGGCATGCCCACCGCGATCTCGACGGGGCGCGCCAGCTCGCGCTCGATCTCCTCGAACTGCAGCAACTCGAGCTGCGTGCCCTGCGCGCACAGGCGCGCGCTCCACTGGCCCGCGCTGCCGTCGAACACCTGCACCGGGTCGCCGTCGCGCAGGCGCAACGCGCGCACGTGACGCTGCGCCCGCTCGTCCAGCGCGCGCGGCCCGAGCGCCAGTGCCGGGTCGAGGTACAGACGGTGCATCGCCTTGCTCGCCGCCGCGTGGATCAGTCGCGCAGCAACTCGAGCAGCGCCTCGGTGTCGGCGGCGAACAGCCCGATGCCCTCCTCGAGCTTGGCCGTGCACATCGGGTCGGCGGCCAGCGCGGCGGCGAACTCGGCGCGGCTCAGCGCCAGCGGCGCCTCGTCCTCGGCGGGAGCCGGGTGCCGCGGGTCGAGTCGTCGCGGCAGCGGGCCAGGCGACTGCGCCAGCTCGCCCAGCAACGCCGGAGACACCGTCAGCAGGTCGCAACCGCACAGCGCGGCGATCTGCGCGACGTCGCGAAAGCTCGCCCCCATGACCTCGGTGGCGACGCCGCGCGCCTTGTAGAAATTCCAGATGCGCAGCAGCGCGAGCACCCCCGGGTCGCGCTCGCCGGAGTTGGCCTGCGCATCCCACGCCGCTGCGGCCTGCTGGCGCGCCCAGTCGGTGATGCGGCCGACGAACGGCGATACCAGCTGCACGCCCGCGGCGGCGCAGGCGCGCGCCTGCGCGAAGCTGAACAGCAGGGTCATGTTGCAGGCGATGCCGTCGTCGCGCAGCAGGCGCGCCGCCTCGATGCCCTCCCAGGTCGACGCCAGCTTGATCAGCACCCGCTGGCGCGGCACCCCGCAGGCCTCGTACAGGCGGATCACGCGGCGCGCGCGCTCGACGCTGGCAGCCGTATCGTGCGACAGGCGGGCGTCGATCTCGGTGGACACGCGCCCCGGCACGCGCTGCACGATCTCGCAGCCGAAGCGCACCAGCAGGCGGTCCATGGCCTCGTCGCGGTCGCGCGCCGCGGCTTCGCGCAGCGCCGGCTCGCGCAGCAGCGGCGTGTACTCGGCGGCGCGCACCGCGCGCAGCACCAGGCTGGGGTTGGTGGTGGCTTCCTGCGCACCCAGTCCGGGCAGGCGCAGGTATTCGGCGGTGTCGGCCACGACACGCGTGTGGCGACGCAGATCGTCCAGCGAGCTCAT
>JAJYTY010000226.1 GCA_021792835.1 Pseudomonadota bacterium | reverse complement strand
GACCCGCTGCTGCTGCGCACCTTCGTCGCGGTGGCGCAGATGCGCCACTTCACCGAGGCCGGCAAGCGCCTGGGGCTGACCCAGTCCACCGTCAGCCAGCATGTGCGCCGGCTCGAGCAGCAGGCGGCGCGCCGCCTGCTGGCGCGTGACACCCACGGCGTGGAACTGACCAGCGACGG
Organism: Pseudomonadota bacterium; assembly: GCA_021792835.1. GTDB lineage: Bacteria > Pseudomonadota > Gammaproteobacteria > Burkholderiales > Burkholderiaceae_C > Thiomonas_A. The sequence goes on along the minus strand of JAJYTY010000226.1, from coordinate 4,657 downwards.
CGAGGCCATGCTCGGGTTCGCGCGTTCGATCCTGGACCTGCAGGATCGGGCGCGCGCCCACTTCAGCGGCTCGGAGCTGCGTGGCAGGTTGCGTTTCGGAGTCGGCGACGACCTGGTGTCGTCGCGCCTGCCCGACATCCTGCGCGAGTTCGCGCACAGCCATCCGCGAGTCGACCTGGAACTCACCGTGGGATTGAGCGCGCCGCTGCTGGACCGTCTCGACGACGGTGAACTCGACCTGGTGTTCGCGAAGCGCCGCCGCAGCGTGGGGCGCGGCGAACTGGTCGCCAGGCGCCGGCTCAGCTGGGTCGCGGCGCCGGGATTCCGGGTCGAGCCCGGGCAGCCGGTGCCGCTGCTGAGCTATGCACCGCCCAGCATCACCCGCGACCTGGCGATCGAGGCGCTGGACAAGGCGGGGCTGTCATGGCGCGTCGTCTGCACCAGCGGCAGCTTCACCGGCCTGATGGCCGCCGCGCTCGGCGGACTCGGCGTGACGGCGCAGAACGAATCCCTGGTGCCGCCGCCGCTGGCCGACGCCTCGTCGCGCCTGCGCCTGCCCGAACTCGGCGAGGTGGAATTCGTGGTCGTCGACCGGCTGTCCGGCGCAAGCCCGGCCGCGCGTTCGCTGGCCGGGCTGATCCAGGCCAACGGCGACCGCCTGTAGCAGGCGTCGCCCCCCGGGCACTTCAGAGTCAGAACTTGACGAAACCGTCGGTGGTGCCGCCTGGCGCCGCGGCCGGCAGGGTCTGCAGCGCCGGGGCCGGGCGCGAGGTCGGCATCTCGGTGGCGACGCCCGCCGCCTCGCCGCCGACGCGGAATTGCGAGACCGTTTCCTGCAGCGAGGCCGCCTGGCCGTTCATCTCCTCGGCACTGGCGGCCAGCTGTTCCGAGGCAGACGCGTTCTGCTGGGTCACCGACGAGAGCTGCGCCACCGCCTGGTTGATCTGCTGGATCCCCGTCGCCTGCTCCTCGGACGCTGCATTGATCTCCTGCACCAGGTCGGAGGTCTTGCCGATGGCCGGCAGCACCTCGCCCAGCAGCTTGCCCGCCGACTCCGCCTTGCTCACCGACGACGACGCCAGCTCGCCGATCTCGCGCGCCGCGGCCTGGCTTTTCTCGGCCAGCTTGCGCACCTCGGCGGCCACCACCGCGAAGCCCTTGCCGTGGTCGCCCGCGCGCGCCGCCTCGATGGCGGCGTTGAGCGCCAGCATGTTGGTCTGGTAGGCGATGTCGTCGACGATGGAGATGCGTTCGGCGATCGCGCGCATCGCCTCCACCGTACCCTGCACCGCCTCGCCGCCCTGCCTGGCCTGGGTGGCCGCCTGCTGCGCGGTGCTGTCGGTCAGGCGGGCGTTGTCGGCGTTCTGTCGGATCGACGCGCTGGCCTGCTCCAGCGTGGCCGAGGTCTCCTCGACCGACGCCGCCTGTTCCGAAGCCGCCTGCGAAAGGCTTTGCGAAGTCGACGAGACCTGCGACGAAGCGGCCAGCAACTGCGCGGCCGATTCGCGCACCGAGCCGATGACCGTGGTCAGGCGCGTGACCATCTGCCCCATCGCCCGCAACAGCTGCCCGGTCTCGTCGCGCGCGCGGGATTCCACGCGCACCGTGAGGTCGCCGGCGGCGACGCTTTGCACCGCATGCACCGCCTCGCCCAGCGGGCGCGTGATCGAGCGCGTGATGGCCAGGGCCAGCACGATGGCCAGCAGCACGGCGACCGCCGCGGTGGTGATGCTCAGGCGCACCGTGCGCTGGTAGTCCAGCTGGCTGGCGGCGTAGCGCGCGTCGATGTCCTTCTCCTGGCTCTGCAGCATCTTGTGCATCGCCGCACGCAGCGCATTGACCTTCGGCACCGATTCCGTCAGGTAGGTGTGGGTCGCGCCGGCGAAATCCCCGGAATTCATCTTGTGCAGCACCGATTGCTCGGCGCCGCGCCCGCCGGCCAGGGCAGCCCTCATCTCCTCCATGTCGGAGGCGTAGGCGCTGCCACCCAGTATGGCCGTCAACTTCTTCACCGCCGCGTTGGTCGACACCTGGTTCGCGTGGATCTGCTTGAGATCGGACTGCGTGCAGTTGTACTGAACCAGGCACACCAGCGTGACCCGCTGCGTGCTGAGGAAATTGCTGAAGGCGGTGTTGGCCGCTCGTTCAGCCTTCAGGCGCACGCCGACGATGTCCTTGACCGTGTTGTCGATGCGGGACATCTGCCACATGCCGAAGCCGCTGGTGCCCAACAACAGGAGCACGAGCAACCCGAATGCGAGGGAGAGGCGTGATCCGATACGAAATTGTTGAAGCATGGTCGGTATCCGCAAGAAAGCACTGATGACCCGGGAGGATACAACCAGCGCCGCCGCCGCCGACCTCGGGTGCGCCGCACAAGCCTACGGACACTCCCGACCCCGCGAGTGACAGTTCCAGGCATTTGGAGGTACATATCGCATGTACCCCCCGGGTATCTTCGCGTTCAGGCGGATATCTCGGGCGTGGCGCGGAGCACGCGCGAAATCCTGGTTTCGTCGCATCCCCGCGACAGGCACGCCCCTCCGGCCGCATCACGGAAAGGCCGGGATGTCCGTCTCCACGCCTTCCGCATGGGCCGCCGGCGCGGTCCGGGCGACCAGCGCCTCGATCTCGTCCACCCGTTCGGGCTGCACGTCGACCATCATCAGCAACTGCCCGGACTCGATCGCCTGCTCGAAGGGCTTGAGACGGCGACTGTCCACGTCGACCCCGATCATGCTGCTGAGCCACGCGCCGACCGCCGAGCCCGCCACGGCCGACGCCACCACCACGGCCCCGGCCGAAACCACGGCCGCGCCGGGAATCGCGATGGCCACGAGGCCGGCCAGCGTGCCGGTCACGCCGCCCAGGCCAGCTCCGACCTGCAAGGCGGGAATCACGTCGCTGCGCTGCGCAAGACCCGCCGCCGGCAAGTCGCCCAGCGGCGTGCCTTCGCGCGCCACGATATGGATGCGCGACTCGGGAACGTGGGCGCGCAGGAGTTCATCGACCGTCGCATGCGCGACGGCGACATCGGGAACCAGGAAGTACAGGCGACGCATGGCAGGCTCCATGACGGGCCGCGAGCGGCCGGGCACGCTCGTGCGAGCGGCTGCCGGCCGGGCGGACTGTGCCCAGTATCCTGGAGTCCGCGGGCAGGCTCGATGATCCGGGTCAATTCCGCGCGACCCCCACCGGCATTTCAACAGCCTGCTGTCAGGATTCGCGAGCCGCCGCGACCAAGCACACGTGGCGCGCCTGCGCGCCGGATGGCCGACTCACCACCAAGGAGGATTGGATGAAACCCAGCAAGAACCGATCACGCGCCGCCGCGGCGCTCGCCGTCGCCGCCGCGCTGACCGCCCCGATGCCCGCGGCGCTCAGCGCGCTGTCGCCCATCGGCGTCGCCAACGCGACCATGAATGCCTCCGCCAACCCTTGCGCGCCCACGATGGGCCACAAGGCCAAGGCCGGCGCGCCGATGATGAACAAGCAGAAGTCCCAGCCCAACGCGCCGGCCAAGGGCAAGAAGGGCATGAACCCCTGCGCTCCGTCGAACTGAGCCCGCCGGGGCCCTTCAAGGCCCCGTGAAACGGTGGACCGCGCCGGATCCGGCGCGGTCCGGCAGCGTGCGCGTCACGCGCGGCACGACGAGTGGTTGCGCGCCGTCAGCGCAGCGGTCGGCGCTCGCTCGGGGTCTGCTGCAGCAGGGTCAGCGTGGTGCTGATGTGCGACTCCAGCGCCAGCGCGGCGCGCGCGTCGGCGCGGCGCATGGCCGCATCGAAGATTTCCGCATGCTCCTGGTGCACGTCGCGTTCGCTGCCCTGCAGGCCCACGCACAGCCGGCGATAGCGCTCGCCATGCTGCGACAGGATGCGCAACACGTGGTAGGTCCACGGCGTCGCCGCCGCCGAGATCAGCTGTTCGTGGAACATCCGGTTGCAGGCTTCCCACGCCGGCAGCTGCTCCAGCGAGATCGGCTGCTCGTAGGCGCTGAGGCGCTCGAAGGACTCGCGCACCCGCGCCTCCCATCCCGCATCGCCGTCGCGCACCGAGCGCCGCAGCGCATCGACCTCGATGTGGATGCGCAGCCCGGTCAGGTCGGCCAGGTCCTGCAGCGACACCGGGGTCACGCGAAAGCCGCGCTGCCCCTCGGCGATCACCAGCGCATCGCTGACCAGTCGGGTCAGCGCCTCGCGCAGGGTTCCGGCACCCACCTCATAGTCGTCCTTCAGATGCTCGACGCGCAGCTTGGTGCCGGGCGGATAGTGGCCCTCGATGATGTGGCGCCGCAGGCGCATGTAGGCCAGCTCGGCGAGGGTGCGCGGCGCCTGCGCGTCGGCCGCCGCAGTCCCTGCTACCGCTTCGGCGCTGCGCGCCGCATCCCCGGGAATCCGGCTCATCGCGCCTTCCCTTCGGCTTGCGCGCGGGCCTTCGGAGCGCCGGCGCCGCGACCGATGCGGTAACTGAGCTGGGCGCGGCTGATGCCCAGCAGTCGCGCGGCCGCGGACAGGTTGCCGCGTGCAACCTCGACCGCCTCCGTCAGCAGCCCATGCTCCAGGTCATCGAGGCTTTCGCCGCAGCGCTGCAGGCTGTCGAGCAGCCCCCGGCAATCCAGCGCGCTGCCGGCACGCGCGGCCAGCTGCCCGCTGGCGTC
>JAJYTY010000028.1 GCA_021792835.1 Pseudomonadota bacterium | reverse complement strand
CAGCGACAAGCCCCAGAGTTTCGCCGAGGTCGAGCACCTGCTGGCGGCCAGCTGAGCGCCGCCCGGCCGCGTAGCTTGCAGCGCTTGCGCGCTGCTATGCGGCCTGCGCGGGCCGCGGCGGCCACGGGTACAGCCCGCGCACCCGCGCCATCAGGCGCGTCAGTCCCAGCAGCGCGTCGATGTTCGGGGTCGCCACGCCGACGCGCCGACCCAGTTCCTGCGTCGCTCCGACGATGGCGTCGAGTTCCAGCGCGCGCGACGCTTCGAGGTCCTGCAGCATCGAGGTCTTGAAGGCGCCCAGCCGGCGCGTGATCTGGTTGCGCTGCTCCGGGGTCTGCTCGATCGGGCAGCCCAGGCGTTCGCCGATGCGGCTGGCTTCGCGCATCGCGTCGTTGCACAGGGTCAGCACCAGCGGGTCCTCGAGGATCTGCTCGATGGTCGCGCCGGTCAGCGCCGACACCGGGTTCATGGTCAGGTTGCCCCACAGCTTGTACCAGATGTCGCGCCGCACGTCGTCGGAGTGCGTGAGTTCGAATCCTGCCTGCTCCAACAGCGCGCACACGCGCTCGGCGCGCTGGCTGTGGCCGCCGCCGGGCTCGCCGACGATCAGGCGCGCGCGTCCATGCTGCAGCGACACGCCGGGCTGCGGAGCCGAGGTGGTCGCGTGCACGACGCATCCGAGCACGCGACGCAGCTCGATGGTCGCGGCGATGCGCCCCTGCGGGTCGACGCTTTGCAGCGGCGCCGCGTCCAGGCCGGGCCGGGCGCTGCAGAACCACCACGGCACGCCGTTCATCGCCGGCAGCACCATCGTGTGCTCGCCCAGCAACGGGGCCAGCCCGGCGGCGACCTCGTGCAGCGCCGGACCCTTCACGGCCAGGATCACCAGGTCCTGCGGCCCCAGCTCGGCGGGGTCCTCGACGGCGCGCGCCGGCGCCCGCCAGGTGCCGTCGTCGGTGTCGGCGCGCCAGCCGTGCTCGCGCAGCGCACGCAGCGTCGCCCCGCGCGCGATCACCGCCGGGTCGCAGCCGGCGCAGGCGGCCAGCCTGGCGCCGAGCAGGCCGCCGATGGCTCCGGCGCCGATGATGCAGACCTTCATGTCCGTGTTCTCCGTGTGCGGGCTCGCCGCGAGGCTGCCAGCCTGCTAGTCTTTCGGGTTCTCGCGCCTTGCCGCCCCCAGCCCTTCGCGATGCTGCACGATGCCTTGTTGCTGTTCCCCGATTTTGCACTGATCGCGCTGGGCTATGCCTTGATGCACCTGAGCGCGCTCAAGCGCGACGTATGGAGCGGCGTCGAGCGCCTGGTCTATTTCGTGCTGTTCCCGGCGCTGCTGTTCTCGACCAGCGTGCGCGCCACCTACACGCTGGCGTCGGTGTCCGCGCTGGTGCTGGCCGGGGTCGGGGCGCTGGCCGCGGGCATCGCGCTGGCATGGTCGGCGCGCTGGCTGCGCGCCGATGCGCGGCGCACTGCCAGCGGCATGCAATGCGCCTTCCGCTTCAACTCCTACATCGCGCTGGCGGTGGCGGCGAGTGCCGGCGGCCCGCAGGTGGTCTCGATGGTGGGGGTGCTGATCGCATTCGGCGTGCCGCTGTGCAATGCCGCGGCGGTGTGGGCGCTGGCACGCCACGGCGGCCACGGACTGCTGCGCGAGCTGCTGCGCAACCCGCTGCTGCTGGCCACCGCCGCGGGCCTGGCCGCGCACGCGCTGGGCCTGCAACTGCCCCATCTGATCGTTCCCGTGTTCGACCGCCTCGGCGGCGCGTCGATTGCGCTCGGCCTGCTCACCGTGGGTGCCGGCTTGCGCCTGCAGGGCCTGCACGAGGACTGGGGCCTGTCGGCCTGGCTGTTGTCCACGCGCCATCTGTTCGTGCCGCTCGTGGCCTGGCTGCTGGCGCGCGCGCTGCACCTGGATCCGGCGCACACGCTGGCCCTGCTGGTGTTCACGTCGGTGCCCACCGCTTCCAGTGCCTACGTGCTGGCCATGCGCATGGGCGGCGACGGCCCCTACGTGGCCGGGCTGGTGTCGCTGTCGACCCTGCTCGGCGCGATCTCCCTGCCGGTGTTCATGGCCCTGGCCGGGCGCTGAGGTCGTCGCGGCGTCAGGTCGCGGCGGCGCGCGCGCTTTCGGCCAGCTTGACCAGCGCGTACAGCGAGAGGTTGGCCGGCGTGGCGATTCCCAGCGCCGCGCCGCGGCGCACGATCAGGCCGTTCAGGTCGTCGATCTCCGTGGGCTTGCCACGTGCCAGATCCTGCGCCGTCGACGACACCTGGCCTGCCATGCTGCGGCCGATGTGCTGCACCGCCTCGGCCGCCTGTCGCGGGTCCAGGTCGCGCCCCTCGGCCGCGGCCACCGCCAGCACCTCGCCCACCACGGCCTGCTGCAGTTCGCGGATCGGCGCCAGTTCGACCATGCGGCCGTAGGGCTGCTGCGTGATCGCGGAAATCGCGTTGTAGGCGCAGTTCACCAGCAGCTTGGCCCACAGTTCGTTCATCACGTCGTCGGACACGCGCACCGCAACCCCGGCGCTGGCGAACAGCTCGACGACTTGCTGCAGCCGCTGGCGCAGGGCCTGGTCGGCGGACTGCGCGGGAGTGGCCGGGCCGATGACCAGTTCTCCGCGCCCGAAGTGCTGCACCACGCCGGGCTCGGGCATCGCGGTGGCGACGTAGACCGCCGCCGGAATCACCGGCTGGCGCAGCTGCGCTGACAGCGTGGCGGGGTTCTCGACGCCGTTCTGCAGGCTCAGCACCAGCACGTCGGGCGCCAGCAGCGGCGCCATCGCGCGTGCCAGGGCCTCGGTGTCGCGTGACTTGACGCTGACCAGCACCAGCGAGGCTTCACGCACCGCGTCGAGCTCGGCGGTGGCGTGCATGCGTATGGTGTGGACCTGGCCGCCCATGTGCAGGCGCAGGCCGTCACGTTCGACGGCCTGCGCGTGCGCGGCGCGGGCGACCAGGGTCACCGGGTGCCCTGCGCGCGCCAGCAACGCACCGAAGAAGCTGCCGACCGAGCCGGCGCCGACCACGGCGATGCGGGAAGGATTCGAAGTCATAAAGGAGATCCGGATGTCTGCAGCAGCAATCTAGCGCAACTCGCGCAAGCGGGGCGCCGCGCCTGTTCGGCACGGCAACGAGGTTGCGGCGGGGGCTCGGCACGGTCGGGCGAGCGCTTCCGGATGCAACAAAGGAAACCATGCGAGACGATGACCGACCTGTCACGTGGCTTGCATGGTCGCCGCGAAGAATGCGCCGAGGCCCCCGCCGGCTCGGCCCGTCGAGGCCGGCCCGGCGGGATCTCCGCCAGCCATCGTTCCCAGGGAGCCATTCACATGTTGCGCAAGACCTTGCTCGCCACGTCCCTGATCGCGGCAGCGATCGGGGCCGGCACCGGTGCCTGCACCGCGACGGCCGGTCCGTTCGACCAGGCCGACCACGATTTCGCCGTGCCCGCACGGGAGTTCGAGACCGCCACGCCCATCAAGCACGTGGTGGTGCTGTTCAATGAGAACGTGTCCTTCGACCACTATTTCGCCACCTACCCGCACGCGGCCAATCCGCCTGGCGAGCCGGCCTTCCACGCCGCGCCCGGAACGCCGCGGGTCAACGGCCTGAGCGGCGCGCTGCTCACCGACAACCCGAACTCGACCAATCCGGTCAACGGCGCTGGTCGCAGCAATCCCTTCCGGCTCGACCGCAGCCAGGCCGCCACCGCCGACCAGAACCACGGCTACACGGCCGAGCAGCAGGCCTACGACGACGGCAAGGCCGACGCATTCCCGCGCTACACCGGAACCGCCACGCACGGCGCCGTCGGCGCCTTCGGCACCACCGGGCAGGTGATGGGCTACTTCGACGGCAACACCGTGACCGCGCTGTGGAACTACGCGCAGCACTTCGCAATGAGCGACGATGCCTACACCGACACCTATGGCCCGTCGACTCCCGGCGCGCTGGAGGTGGTGTCTGGCCAGACCAACGGCGTGGAACTGGTCAGGACGACCAAGAAGCCGTTCACGCTGGGCGCCGCGTCCTACTACATCGACGACGGGGTCGGCGGCTACACGCTCATCAGCGACGTCGATCCCGCCTACGACGTGTGCTCCAACCCGAAGGACCAGATCCTGATGAAGGGGCGCAACATCGGCGACCTGCTGAACCAGCACGCGATCTCCTGGGGCGGTTTCATGGGCGGCTTCAACCTGCAGACGGTCAACGCCAACGGCACCACCGGGTGCAAGCGCAGCACGACGTCCAGCGTGACCGGCACGCAGACCGACTACATCCCGCACCACGACTGGTTCCAGTACTTCCCGTCGACGGCCAACCCGAGCCACGCGCGTCCCTCGTCGGTGCGCGCGATCGGTCACACCTTCGAGCCGGGCACGCGCATCCACGATCCGGCCAACCACGAATACGGGATGAACGATTTCTTCGCCGCGGTGAAGGCCGGCAACTTCCCGGCCGTCAGCTTCCTGAAGGCCCCGGCCTACGAGGACGCCCACGCCGGCTACTCCGACCCGCTGGACGAGCAGGCCTTCGTGACCAAGGTGGTCAACTTCCTCGAGCAGCAGCCGCAGTGGAAGAGCACCGCAGTGATCGTCACCTACGACGACTCCGACGGCTGGTACGACCACGCCTTCGCGACCCCGACCAACCCGTCCTTCGATGCGCAGGCCGACCAGCTCGACGGCCCCGGCGTGTGCGGCAGCGGCACGCCCCTTCCCGGGCTGAAAGGCCAACCGGTGAACGGACGCTGCGGCCCCGGCACGCGCATCCCGTTCCTGGTCATCTCGCCGTGGGCGAAGCGGGACTACGTCAGCCACCGTCCGATCTCGCTGGCCTCGGTGACGCGCTTCATCGAGGACAACTGGCTGCACGGCGAGCGCCTGGGCGGCGGCTCCTTCGACGCCACCAGCGGCAGCATCATGAACATGTTCCGCTTCGACCGCGATCACGGATTCGAACACCGCGGCAGGCGCGGCGGGCGCCTTGATCCCCGGCTGTACCTGGATCCGGCGCGGGGCACGGTGCTGCGCCGTGCCCCTGCGGGCAGCGACTCGCCGCGCTCGAGCTGATGCCGCGTCGCGCCCTGCCCGTCGCGGCGGCGCTGCTCGCACTGGCGGCGTGTGCGGTGTGGCTTGCCGCGCACGCCGCCGCCGGAGTTGCCGGCGCGCCCGCCGTGGCGCCGGCACCGGCCGTGCTGGTGCTGCTCGACGGGGCCAATCCGCATCCGGTACGCCTGAAGCTGCCGCCGCGGCATCCGCTGAGCGCGGTCGCCCGGCTCGGGCGCGTGCTGTTCCAGGACCCCGCGTTGTCGGGGTCGGGACGCATGTCCTGCGCGTCGTGCCATGACCCGCACGACGCCTACGCACCGGCGAACTCGCTGTCGGTGCAACTCGGCGGCGGGGCCTTGAACCGGCCCGGCGTGCGCGCGGTGCCGTCGCTGGAGTATCTGTACCGGCAGCAGAATTTCAGCATCGGCCCCGACAACGAGGAAAACGAGACGGTCACCCTGCAGCAGCTGGTGGCGCTCGGAATCCGCGCCGTGCGGGTGCGCAAGACGGCGCACGACACCCAGGCCAGCGGGGCCAACCTGGTGCCGCAGGGTGGGCTGTTCTGGGACGGGCGGGTCGATACGCTGCAGCAGCAGGCCGACGGCCCGCTGTTCAACCCGCTGGAAATGGACGGCGGCAGCGTCGCCACGGTGGCACGCAAGCTTCGGCACTCGGCCTACGCGAAGCAGTTCGCGCTGCTGTTCGGCCCCGCGGTGCTGCACCAGCCGCGCCTGCTGGTCAGCGAGGCGCTGTTCGCGCTGGCGCGCTACCAGATCGAGGACCCCAGCTTCCATCCCTTCGACAGCAAGTTCGACGCCTGGCTGCAGGGCAGGGCGCGCTTCACGCCGGCACAGCGGCGCGGCTACATCGACTTCAACGACCCGCGCAAGGGCGACTGCGCGGCATGCCATCTCGACCAGCCGGGCCCCGACGGCCTGCCCCCGCTGTTCACCGATACGCAGTACGAGGCCCTGGGGGTACCGCGCAACCCGGCGATCCCGGCCAACCGCGACCCGCGCTACTTCGACCTTGGCATCTGCGGCCCCTATCGCCACGATCTGGCGAAGCAGACCCGCTACTGCGGCATGTTCCTCACGCCCACGCTGCGCAACGCCGCGACCCGGCACGCGTTCTTCCACAACGGCGTCTACCACACGCTGGCGCAGGTGCTGGCCTTCTACGACTACCGCGACACGCGCCCGTGGAAGATCTATCCGACGGTCGACGGGCATGTCGAGAAGTTCAACGACCTGCCCGCGCGCTACCGAGCCAACGTCGATCGCACCGACCCGCCGTTCAACCGGCACCTCGGCGAGGCCCCGGCGATGAGCCGGCGCGACATGCGCGACATCATCGCCTTCCTGAAGACCCTGGACGACGGTTGGCACCGACGGCCACCGCGCGTCGCCGATCGAAACGTCTCGGCAACGACCCAGCAACACTCGCCGCCTAGATTGAGCCCCTGATTCACGGCTCCCTGATGATTGGCCCGGCCTTCGCGCCGGGTCTTTTTTTCCCTGTCGCGAATCCCCGCCTGCCACGGGACTTGATGCCGGGCGCACGAAGCGGTCGCCGTGGAATCACGGGGCCGTGCGTCGATTATTCCGGGGCGATCCTGGATCATGCTGCGGGACACCCTCGGCTCGATCCCGGAGGCGGTGCCCCGCATGTTCCACAGACAGATCCTGTTCATCGCGCTGATCGCGGCGCCGCTTTGCGGCGTTGCCGCGCACGCCGGAGCCGGATTCACGGCCGGAGGCGACGTGGCCGTCACGAACGCCTCGGGCCATGGCGGCTCCTATGACTTCGGGCTGGACACAGGCTACCGCTTCGACTGCGGGCTCGGCCTGCGGCTCAGCTATGCCTCGCTGACCCATTATGAAATGACCATCGTCAGTGGCAGCGCCACCATGCACCATGCCATCGCCGATCGCTGGCAGTTGATCGGGCAGCTCGGCGTGGCGTACTGGACCGAGAGTCCCACCGGCTACGACGGCAGCGGCGAGGCCCCGCTGCTGGGCATCGGACTGTCCTATGCGCTGGCTCCGTCCAGCAGCCTGCGCTTGCAATACCAGTTGGTCCCCGGCGCCGGCAGCAGGCTCGGGGCCAACCTCGACACCGTGATGCTCGGGCTGCAGCATCGCTTCTAGTGTCCTGTCCCGGGTGCCTTCATGAAGCGCCCGAAGAAGTCCGCCAGCTCGGCGTGCGCATGCAGCGGCAGCACATGGGCGATGTACTGGTCCGGGCGTACCACCACCAGCGCGCCGCGTGCGCGGTCGACCCCGCGCAGCGCGAAGATGTCCGGGTCCCCGCCGGGCTCCGACGCGAACACCTTCTCGTAGTCGCGCAGGCCCCAGCAGCCCTTGCGCGGCCACAGCAGGCCGGGCAGCGAGCACAGCTCGATGTCGCGATGATTGCGCGGAAGGATCGCGCGCAGGTCGAATATCGCGTCGATGTCCTGGCCGGTCGGCGTGAATCGGCGGATCGGCGAAGCGGGATCGTCTTCCAGGAAGCGGCACAGTGCGCGTATCCCGGCGTCGGGATCGGGGTCGCCGCCGGTGGCGCCGAAGGCATACAGCCTCCAGCGACCATCGGCCGTCGCCACATGCCCGAGCTGCAGCGGGCGCGCGTCGGCCACGCGCAGCACCGGCGCGGAGTGAAAGCGCGTTCCGATCTCCAGGCCCGGCGCCAGTTGCTGATGCCGGGCATCCCCGCAGACCAGAGAGCTCCGGTAGCGCGTGCCGAAACCCGCGGTGAAGCGGGCATGACGCCGGAAATAGTCCTTGAAGGCCTCCGGGTCCACGCCGTCGGCGCCTTGTCCGTCGAGTCTGGCGCGTTCGCTGAACATGCGGGCCCAGGCGCGGTCGAAGTCGATCAGATCCTGCGCGACCGCCTGGCGCTCGGCCGAGTAGCTGTGCAGTACCTGCGGGACGCACTGACCGCGCAGCACCGCGGCCAGCTTCCAGCCCAGGTTGAAACTGTCCTGCATGGAGAAATTCATGCCCTGGCCCGCCTTCGGGCTGTGGGTGTGGCAGGCGTCGCCGGCGATGAACACGCGGGGAGAGGCGGCGTGGCCACACGAGATGTCGTCCCGCACGTCGTCGTACCTGTCGCAGATGCGCTGGCCGATCTCGTACACCGACCACCAGGGCACTTGCTTCACCTCCAGGGTATAGGGGTGCAGGATGCGCCTCGCCGCGGCGACCAGCTGCTCCAGCGTGATGTTGCGTGAGGACACGCGTTCGCCGTCGGCGAGCTTGTCCATCTCGACGTACAGACGCACCAGATGGCCGCCCTCGCGCGGGATCACCAGCAGGTTGCCGGCATGGGCCGACTGCACGGCCGACTTGTGGCGGATGTCCGGGAAGTCGCTGACGGCCAGCAGGTCCATGACCCCCCAGGACTGGTTGGCCGAGTCGCCGACCAGGCTGCGTCCGATGCACTGGCGCACCGTGCTGCGCGCGCCGTCGCAGCCGACCACGTAGCGCGCCCGCACCGTCTCCACCTCGCCGGCGTGCGCGGGGTCGGTGCGCTCGATGCGCACGCTCACCGGAGCCTGCGGCGCGTCGCGGTCCACCAGCAGATCGAGCACCCGCCGTGCGTAGTGCGGCACCAGGCGGGCCGGGGCGTCCCGCATGGCCTGCAGGTAGAAGTCATGCACGCGGGCCTGGTTGAGCACCACGTGCGGGAACTCCGACAATCCGTCCTCGGTGTCCTGCACCCGGCCGTGGCGCACGATGTTCGCAGGTTCGCCGGGATCGGGCTTCCAGAAAGTGACCTCGTTGATCCAGCAGGCCTCCTCGAGCACCCGCCCGGCGAATCCGAAGGCCTGGAACATCTCCATGGTGCGGCAGGCGATTCCGTCGGCCTGGCCCAGTTGCAGCGGCCCGTCCTTGTGCTCGACGATGCAGGTGCGGATATCGCCGAAGGCGGCCAGCTGCGCCGCCAGGGTCAGGCCGGCGGGGCCGGCCCCCACGATCAGCACGTCGGTTTCCCGCGGCAGCGCATCCGTGTGCGGCGCCGCGTGCGGCGACGCGGGCGCCACGCGCGGGTCGCCGGGGGTGAATCCTTCCAGATGAAACTGCATGCCGTCCTCACGGGGTCACGGGGTACGCGAATGGTCGTCGCCACGGCTGCCGGTGTGAGAGGCGATTCGCGGATTTTGAGAAATTCCGCGAAGACCGATACAGTGGATCCCCCAGCCTCAACCCGCGGCTGGCCGCACGCCGTGTCCCGCACCATGTCCCGCACCGCCAAGGTCCTCCAGCTCCTGCGTCTGTACGACGAGCAGCACCCGGTGCTGCGCGCGGCGGACGTCGCGCGGCGTCTGCGGGTGTCGCAGGCCACCGCCTACCGCTGCATCGAGGACCTGGAGCATGCCGGGCTGCTGGAGGGCATCGGCGGCGGGCTGTACGCCCTCGGGCCGGCGATCGTCGAGATGGACCGCCAGATCCGCATCGCCGATCCGCTGATCGAGGCGGCGTCGGACATCGCCCGCGGCCTGTCGGAGTCCACCCGCGGCACCATCCTGCTGTGCCGCCTGTACGGGCTGAAGGTGATCTGCGTGCACAGCGTCGCCGGCAGCGCCGCGCCCGCGGTCATCGGCTACGAGCGCGGGCGCGCCATGCCGCTGTACCGGGGCGCGCCGTCGCGCGCCATCCTGGCGCATCTGCCGGTGCGCACCCTGCAACGGGCCATCGACGAGGACGCCGCCGCGCTGCGACGCGCCGGCTGGCCGATCCGGCTGCCGGCCTTGCAGCAGCGCCTGCAGGGGCTGCGCGAGCAGGGGGTGCAGGTCTCGGTGGCCGAGGTCGACGAACGCGCGCACGGCTGGGCGGTCGCGCTGTTCGCCCGCCAGCAGTTGATCGGCAGCCTTAGCGTGGTGCGCGAGCACGCCGGCACCGGCGCCGACGAGAGCGGGCGCATCGGCGACCTGCTGCGGCGCTCCGCGCTGCGCATCGAGGGGCGGCTCGAGGGCATCACGGCGAAGTCGGGCGGGGGCTTGCAGGCCCCCGAGGCCAGGCCGGCGCGGCCCGCCGGAGGTCACCCAAGCGTCACCCCGGGAAAAACAAAACCCGCGCAAGGCGGGCCGGGTTCTTGATTTCATTGGTGCCGGTGAAAGGCACCGAACCACCTCGTATTTCCTAGCTCTGATGGCTTCGCTGCGTAGTTTTTGCGTCGTCACGCAACTCTTCGCAAGCCGTCCACCTGCTCGATCGGCAGACGGCGCAGCGCGTTGGGCTTGAGCGTACCCGATTTCACCAGGCGCGAGATGGTCATTTCGCTACGCGTGGGGGTGGGTGCGCCCCGGGCGCGTCGCGGTGCCGCAGGCGACGCGGCGCTCTGCCCCAGGTCCGCTGGCGCTGGCGGCTTTCGTCGCGGTGCCCGGCCCGCGCGCCCCAGGGGGCTACGTGGAAGGGTGCTCCCGCAGCCAGGCCTTGAGGGCGTCATTCATGCGCGTCTGCCAGCCCTTGCCGCTGGCGCGCAGGGCGTCCGCCACGTCCGCGTCCACCCGGAGGGTGATCGAGACTTTCGGCCGTTCCAGCTTCGGGCGGCCCCGGCTACGCCGGTAGCGCTCCAGCGCCGCGCCGAGCTCGGCCGCCGTGGCGGGGCGCTCATCCTCGCTCAGCCCGTCCCAGGCGTGATCCTTCCCGGCCGGGATCGCCTTCACGGCTTCGACCACCGCCTTACGGTTCATCGCATTCGTTTTCAAGCCAGTCACGGTACACCTCGCGTTCCTCTTGGCTTGCCCGGCGAAAGCTGATGATGCGCGTCGCGCCATCGCGCTCGGTGTGCACCACCGTCAGCACGGCCAGGAAGCCCAGCGCGTAGGACATCGACAACGTGCGCGCCTCGCCGGCCCGTACCATGGCGACATCGAACCGAAAGCGCGACTCCAGGACCTCGGCCGCCTGGGCGAAGTCGAGACCGTGCTTTCCCAGGTTGGCCCGCCGCTTGGCTTCGTCCCAGGTGTAGCGCGCTTTCATGCGATTTAGTGTAAGTGCGTTTATTAGGAAGCGCAACTCGGATGCGGCTCGCCTCGGCCTTGGTGTGACGCGGACGGCAGGGGCGTCGATCCCTGTCCACGGCATGCAAAATCGACGATCTGTCGGCTTTATCGGTGCCCGCGCGCCCCGCTCGCTGGCTTGGTGGACGCGCTTGGTCGAAGTCCTGGCGAGGCGCGGCTCCTGGGAGGCTTGGTCCCGCTGTTGCGCTGTGTCCCCAGGTCTCGAACCTGGATCTGGGATGTCGCCGAACGAGCTCAAGCGCACCAAGGAGCTTGAGGCGGAGAACGCCCGCCTCAAGCTCATGTACGCCGAGCTGGCGCTGGAGAACGCGGCGATCAAGGACGTGCTGTCCCGAAAGTTGTAACGCCGACTGCCAAGCGCCCTGCGGTGCAGGTGGTGGTGGAAGAGCACCGCCTGTCGCGGCCGGCGTTGTACAAGCCCACGGTGGACCGGGCCGCCAAGGACGCGCCGGTGATCCAGGCGATCAACCAGGTGCTGGAGAAGCGGCCGCGCTGGGGGCTGCAGGAAGTGCCTGGACAACGGCCCGGAGCTGGCCGACAAGATTCTGGGCTCCACCATCGTGGCGCGGCATGCAGGCGAAATGATCAACGGCATTCACTGGCCATGGTGGCCGGAATCGGCCTGGGCAGGCTGACCACGGTGGTCCATGCGCACCCCACGGGAGGCGAGGCCATCAAGAGTGCCGGCGAGGCCTATTTGCGTACGTGCGTGCCGGGCTTTTTCGCCAGGCTGGCGCTCGCCTGGGCGAAGCTCTGAAGAACGGCGCGCCCCATCCGAGCGGCGCCCGCCAATGAATCCCCACGGATGGGCGGAGCGATCGTCCAATGTTCGCTGTCGCACCGACCGTGCGTCGCGGCCTGGCTATTGTGGAAGCTGGCTCGTCATGCGCCCGCTCCCATCGCAGTCCCGTGTGCGACGCCCATGTCGAGGCCGGACACCACGAGCGGATGCGGCAGCAACCCGGCAGGTCCACGATCTTGTCGTCAACTCGAGGAACTCATCATGCACTCCGTGAAATCCATCCATCGGCGCCGAGATCTGGCCCTGGCCAGCGCGGCCGTGCTGGCCATCGGGGCTTGTCAGGTCGTCGCCTATGCCGACGAGAGCCCGCAGCAGCTCGATCAATCGGCAAGGGCGGCGCTGAGCCTGCTCTACAAGAGCGATCCGGCCGCCAAGGACCTGTCGAAATCCGCCAAGGAAATTCTGGTTTTTCCCAGCATCATCAAGGCCGGGCTGGTGTTCGGAGGCGCCTACGGCGAAGGGGTGCTCTACAAGGGAGACGTTGTCGATGGGTATTACAACTCGGTGAGCGCCTCCTGGGGCTGGCAAGCCGGCGCCCAGTCCTACGGCTATGTGGTGTTCCTGATGAACGACAAGGCGGTGCACTACGTGCACAGCTCCCATGGCTGGGAAGTCGGCGTCGGCCCGACGATCGCCGTGATGAACAAGGGCGCGGCGGCCAACCTGTCCTCGACCACCCTGCGCAAGGACGCCTATGCCTTCATCTTCGATCAGAAGGGCTTGATGGCCAGCCTGAGCATCGAAGGCACGAAGATCTCGCGCATCAAGCCCTGACAGGCGCCCCGGCACACGAGAATCCTCGCCAGCAGGTCTTGCAGGGTGCCAGCTCTCGTGATGTCCATGGCTTCGCAAAACCCACCAAGGGTGCATCGTGGCACCGTTCAGCCGTCTTCTGCTGCAATCGGCCGAGCTGCGTCTCGCCGCGCTTCCCCGGTCGTGCGTACTGCACCTTCCCGGAGGCGAGACCCTCGGCCCTACCTCGGCCGACCTGAAGCTCGTCATCCGTGACATGCGCGCGTTGGCGCACCTTGCGCGCGGCGCCATCGGGCAGCTCGCGCAAGACTACGTCGAGGGGCGGATCGACATCCGCGGCCGGCTGCGGGACGTGATGGCCGTGGCTCCCGCCTTGCTGGGCATGAATCCCACGAAGGAGGCAGGAGGATTCCTTCAGCGCCTGAGGCGTGCTGCGTGGGAGAAGATCTGCCACACACCGGCGCGTGACGCCGAGCAGGTGCGACAACACTATGACTTGTCGGACGAATTCTTCGCGCTGTGGCTGGACCCTCGTCGTGTCTACTCCTGCGCCTACTTCGAGACCCCTGGAATGAGCTTGGCCTCGGCGCAGGAAGCCAAGCTCGATCTCATCTGCAGGAAGCTTCTCCTGCGCTCCGGCGAGCGTTTCATCGACATCGGTGCCGGCTGGGGCGCTCTGCTGCTCTGGGCTGCCGAGCATTACGGCGTGGATGCAACGGGCATCACCCTGTCGAAGCATCAGCACGCCTATGCCAATCAACGAATCCAGGACCTGGGACTCGGCACACGCGTGCGCATGCTGTTGCAGGACTACCGCGATGTCGACGAGAGCCGTCCCTTCGACAAGGTGGCTTCGATCGGCATGTGCGAGCATGTAGGGCGCCGCCGCTTGCCGGGCTATTTCGCCAAGATCCGGCGTCTGCTCAAGCCTGGCGGACTGGTGCTCAACCACGGCATCACGACCGCTGGTACGGACAATGCCCAGCTCGACGCAGGCATGGGCGACTTCATCGAGAAATACATCTTTCCCGGTGGACAACTGGTTCACGTCGGCGCGATGCTGGAGGCGCTCGCGCGGGGTGGGCTCGAGCCGCTCGACGCCGAATGTCTTCGTCCCCATTACGCCCAGACGCTCTGGCACTGGTCCGAATCCCTCGAGGCCGAGAACGACTCGGCCCGCCGGATTCTCGGGCCCCGGGGCGACAAGATCCTCCGTGCCTATCGTCTGTACCTCGCTGGGTCGGCGATGAGCTTCGAACAGGGTTGGCTGTCGCTGTTCCAGATTCTCGGCGCCCACCTCGACGGTCTGATCGAGCCCGACGCGCAGTTGCCGCCCACCATGCGCGCGAGGCAATGCGTCTACCCCTTCGAGCGTGGGTACATGCAGGCGCCGCATGGCAACTAGGGTCCTGTCCCGCGCGAATACAAACGTAGCAGCGGCCTCGCCGTCAGGCCGTGCGCGACGATGGAAGCGGCGACAGTCCACAGCGTGAGGGATACCAGCGTCGTGGCGAGCCGCGGACTCAGGCCGTGGTGCATTGCAAACATCAGGTAATACACGGAGCCCACGCCGCGAATTCCGAACCATGCCGTCATTCCAGCCTGGCCACGCGCCAGGCGCTCGCCGACCAGGGCTGGCAGAGTGGAAAGGGGTCTGAGCACCAGCAAGACCATCGGAATGAACCACCACGATCCGGTGGGAGCTTGCGCGTATCCCAGCATTGCGCCAATCAGAAGGACCAGGGTCAGTTCCGCCAATTTTTCCAGCTGACCGTTGAACAGCTGCACCGAGTCGCGCATTGTCATGCTCGCGTGATGAGAATGGGTCGATCGGGATTCGTAGGAATGGCCAGTGGCACCACCAGGTGCCCCCAATGGAAGCGTGCCCATGGCCGGCCGCTCACGCACTCGCTGTAGGGCCAGTCCACCTACAAAGACCGCGAGAAAGCCGGACGCATGCAGAAGCTGGGCCAGGCCGAAGGCCGTGCCGATCATGCCGAGGCCGAGGAACACGTCCAGACCCAAGGCCTCATGGTGGTGCACCCGCAGGTAAGTGACGAGGCGCCCCATCGCCGTTCCGAGCGCTGCTCCGACAGCAATGCCGGCGAGCATGCTCCACAGCAGATCCACGGCCCACCATCGGACCCATGCCGGCCCGCATTCGTGCGCGCCCAGCAACCCCAACCCCAGCATCACGAACGGAAAGGCGGCCCCGTCGTTGAGTCCGCCCTCGCCACTCAGGCTGAACCCCAGCAGGCCGGGGCTTTGTCCGGACTCGGCCTGCAGCCCGGATGCCAGCACGGGATCCGTAGGTGCAAGAATGCCACCCAGCAAAATGGCCGCACCGAGCGGCAGCTTCAGCAGCACGACCCCGACAACCGTGGTCATGGCAACCATGGCCGTCATCGAGACAAAGGCCAGCCGCATCGGCAGCCTCCATCGCCGGTCGCGCAGCGGCACGCCGAGTTGCAGACCGACCGCGAACAGGGAGATGAGCAAGGCCACCTCGGAGGCGATCTCCAGTTGGGCCGTGTACCGTACGGGATCCGGGACGAGCACACCCGTGACTCGCGGACCTAGACACCAACCGACCACCAGGTACAGCATTGCGCTGGTGATCGGAAGCCGGGTCAGCCGCGTACCGCTCAATTGCAGCAGGAGCAGCAGCACGCCCGCGAACAAGGCCCATTCGGCGAACGACATCGATTCTCCTCGGAACAGCGAAGTTCGCACACCGCCGCGGATTCCGACAGTGCCCGGCAGGTCAAGAAGCGCGCAGGGCGCTCCTTGGGGTAGAGTGGGGTGCCGATGTCCTACACGCCCCAGACGACGGCCTTCCCTTCAGCATGGGCCCGCTTCAACATGTCGATGATCGGTCGAGCCCTCTGCCGCAGCGTGGGCGTATGGTCCGCCGACTCGGCGCGTTGCGCGATATCGAGGCTGCGCGCGACTTGGCGTGCGGCGTCATCCTGATGGATGGCGGCCTCGATCGCTTCGATGGCGGCAGGCATGTTCTCGGGCTCGATCGCACCTTGAAGGCTTCCAGCCAGGCCCATGGCGCGTAACACCTGCTCCCCGCCTTCTTCCGTCATGAGCACATCCCCAGTCGCTCTGGACCGAAATCTGTAGATCAAGGGCGTTCTCCTCGCAGTGCGCTCAACGTCATGCCTGGCCGGGTCTTGGGAAGATTATCGATCACAGCATCCGGCATGTTGGCCAAGACCGTCAGCGCTGTCATGTCAAGAATTCGAAGCGTGCGCCGCTCGCATCGAATAAGGTCGCGATGGCCCATGTAGGTCAGCGTCCGACTGACCGTCTCCAGTCGGAGCGACAAGTAGTTTCCGATGTCCTGTCGGGTCATGGACAGCACGAACATTCCAGCATGCTGTCCGTGCAGCCGTCGCTGCTCCGATTGGCGGATGATGAACCAGGCAACCCGCTCGGTCGCGTTCAGGCTGCCCAGGGCAAAGATCTCGGAATAGGCCTTTCCCAAGGCCTTGAACCGGACCCGATCAACGAGACGCTGAAGCGCGGGGTGTGCCTTGGCCAGCGCTTCCAGTTTCCCGACGGCGAAGGAGCAGGCGATGCTGTCCTGCAGGGCGGTCAGATCCGTCCGGGGCCTGAGGCCCAGAAGGGGCTCGATTGCCATGAAATCACCCGCCTCGTGGAGCCCCAATACTTGAACGATACCGGGCCGGATCGAAGCCTCCGCCTTGAAGGCCCCGGATCGCACCATGAACACCCGGTGTTCCTTTTGCTCATGCGCATAAAGCCGATCTCCCCTGCCTACATGCACGGCCCTGACCCAAACCGACCCCCGCCCCGCATCGGGCGTGCCTTGGCAATAAGTCTAGGCACCGCAATCCTTTCGACCGTGCGCTAGCAAACACAAGCGGCCAAATGTTCCTCTCCTCCTCACCGAAAGCCTGTCGCCGCGCGAAATGGAAATCGGGACCGCGGCGGCTCGCCGCGGCCCTGGTGAAACGCGATCATGAGCATGATTCCGGGGCGGCGCATGTGCGCCACCGCACGGTGCAAGGTCGAGCCGCTCCCTATCCTCGTCAGGTCGGTAGGGTCGATTCGGCCGCACACCGGGCCATTCGACATCGAAAGTGCCGAATACCGGATGACTGCCCGAGGAGTGCGTCGAACATGTACCGGAAAATTCTCGTGCCACTGGATGCAGGCTCGCTGGCGCAGCGTTGCGCCGGGCACGCGCTCGATCTGGCCGCCGAACACCGTGCTGAGTTGCGTTTCCTGAACGTGATGGACGTACACGGATTCATGGGGCCCTATCCCAATATGATCGAGGTGATGAGTGACGATGCCGTCCGGATGCTGGACGGATGGGTGCAGGAAGCGTCCACGCGGGGCCTTCTGGCGCATTCTGCGATCGAGGAGACGGACAGGCTGCGGGCAACCATCGCGCAGGTGATCGCAGACGACGCCCGCGCGTGGGGCGCGGACCTGATCGTGTTCGGCCACAAGGAACACGATGGCTTCATGTCGCACTGGCAGAGCACCATGGCATCGGAGGTCGAGCGCTGCACGACGGCGAGCGTGCTGATCCTACCCACGAATGCGCGCGCGTAGCCTCTGCCCGAACCTTCCGCTCTCGACAGCGCAGGCGAAGTCCCGGACCCAGGTGGTGCCGTCGCCGATCGCGTAATCGTGCGAACACCCGGTGGAGATTCGCGTCACGGTCAGCGTTCCTCGCTGTGCCAGAATCTCGTCGCTCCGTGGGTCGGACATATTGATCTCGCTGAGCTCAATGTCCTGGCGGGCAATGCCTTCCCGAAGCAATTCCATCCGGAATTCGGCCATTTCCCAAGGCTCGATCAGGGTCATGAACACGATGCGTCTCCCACGTTTCCCAACGAGTTGCCTGCCGGTCTCCAGCAAACCTGGTTGCGACACATGTGCAGGACCCGGGGGTGTGCCGATGCAACGCTCATGGCATCTTCAGGCATGGTGGCGCCCGGGCGTGGACTCGAGGCGCGATTGCTCCTCGAGACTTCGGGTCGCCGTCGGCCGTGCCATCAGTCGGGCCAGCCCGATGGGCTCGCCGGATTCCTCGCAAAGCCCGTAACGGCCGTCATGGAGTCGTTCCAGTGCCTGGGCGATCGCCAGCAGATGCCGACGTTCGCGCTCGAGCACCCGAAGGTCCAGCGATTGCCCCTCCTCGATCGACGCGCGGTCGGATGGATCGGGAGTCTGCTCGGGCTCCTGCAGGTGGCTCGCGGTCTCGCGCGCGGACCGCAACATCGCGTCGCGCTCAGCCAGCAACAAGCGCTCGAAAACGGCCAATTGCACGGGTGTGAACGGGTGCAGGGGCCACGGCGCGCGTTGCCGGGCAGTTCCGCCTGGCGCGGTGGGGGTGTCGGGATGCTGCATCATGAGGAACCTCGAACGGTTGGACTCTGGATGGGTTCGCGCAGCCGGGTCGATGAAGTGTGCGGCCCGGATCGGGAATGCGGATCGCCAGCCAGGCCTCGAGCGAATTCAGGGCCTGGCGGGCAATGCCCTACTTGGAGGGCCGTGCCTTGTCGGGTACGGCAGGGCTGTCGGGCTGTTTCTGCGCAGGCGCCACGGCCTGCCTGTGGATGCCCTCGCGCTGCGGTTCCGTGGCCGACAGCGGTTTGCTGCCGATGTCGCTACTCTTGACGGAGGCGTCCTTGCTGCTGCTCTTGTCCTGATCGTGGTTCATCGCTTGACCTTGGTGAGAACTCGAAGGTCCCGGGCCTGACCCGTGCCCCGGGAGATAGATGGCCGGGGACATGACCCGTGAGGTCGTCCGCGGTTTGCGGGGGGTTCCCGCCGCCGGTGCACGGAACCGGCTCGTGCGATTGCAGGGTAGGCACCACGCTCTGCGGTGTCGGTGCGATGACCAACATTGCCATCCCTTTCGCCGGGACGGCATGCGCCAGGCCCGCTGCGCAGAGCGGTGTTCGCTGGCGCACATACACGCGCGGGGAGCAGGCCATATCTTGGGCCCGTACCTTTCGCGAGTGCCGGGCGGAACCCACCCGGCACTCGGTCTGCCCGGGGTCTCCCGAGCGCTGCCTGACAAGCCGGAAACACCCATCATGCTCGGTACCATTCTTCTGATCCTGCTCGTGCTCATGCTGCTCGGAGCCATCCCGGTGTGGCCCCATAGCCGCGGCTGGGGGTACGTACCCAGCGGCGGAATCGGTCTCGTCGCCGTCGTGATTGTGGTGTTGATCCTGCTGGGTCGGCTTTGACTCCACGGTGAGCCACGACACATCTGCGCATCTGCCGGCGTGCCGGTCTTGATGAAACATGCCTGGGCCACGGTGGAGCGGCCATGACCGATGCGACCGATCGCGCCAACTCGCAGGCCGAGCTCGCGCAACTGCAGGAAGACATCGAAGCGGCACGCAGGGTACTGAGCCGGCTTCTGCAACAGACGGTCACGGCCAGGATGACCGACCCACGGGTCGACGATTCGCGGGTGGTCCGCGTCGACGAGTTGCCGCTGCGCACGGCCGAGCCCGGCCAGGGCGGGCCCGCCGGGAAGGCGTCGGGCCAGGCGGAACGCCCGACTCAGCCAGCGGTGCGCACGGGTTTGATGCCGCGCCAGAGCTGGCTCGAGCAGATCGCTCCCTGCCTCGCGTTGGCCCGGCGCCACAAGCGGGTGTTCGCGCTGCTCGATGTGGAGCTGGAGCATTTCGCGCAAATGCAGTCCGGCATGCGGCCCGAGGCCGCCGAGCTGCTGTTGCGCGAGCTTGCCGATCGCCTCCGGGCGCAAGTCCGGGACTGCGACCTGACGCTCAGCCAGGGCCATGGGCAGTTCCTGGTCGCGCTGATGGAAATCACGAAGCCCGATGACGCTGCCGTGACCGCACGCCGCATCCAGACAGCCCTGGGTCGTCGAATTCAGGCTGGACGGCGCGAGCTGCGGTTCAGCGCGAGTATCGGCATCGGTGTGTTCCCGGAAAACGGCCAGCGCATGGAAGACCTGCTCGACGCCGCGGCGCGCTCGAAGCTCGAGGCGCGAGCGCCCGAAGGAAGGGCCCCGCGAGCGGAGCATGATTCCGGCGACGGCGCCGGAGCGGACTTGCCGTTGGAGCGCCAAACCGTCGGGCAAGGTTGGCGTGCCGAGCCGCACACGCGCGTGTCCGCCGAGCAGACGGTCGGGGACACCTGGCTTCGGGATGCGAACGAGCGCCTGGTCATGGCCGTCCTGGATGCACGGGAGCTCAGCGACGCCTTGTCGCAGGCGCAGCAGCGGCATGTGGACCTGCTGGCCGTCATCGCGGAGGAACTTCGCGATCCACAGGCACCCGTACGCGTGGCGGCGTCGCTGCTGGGAAGCACGCAGGTCGACCAGGTTCTGCTGTCCCACGTGCAGTCCATGCTCGATGAGCAGATGCAGCGCATGCAGCGCATGCTCGAACGCCTGGATGGGGTGGTGGGCGCGCGCCTGGATCCGCTTACCCTCGCACGCGAGAGGATCGATGTCCGCGACGCGGTTCATGAGGCGGTGCGATCGGCGCAGCCGGCAGTGCGCGCGCGCGGCCAGCACCTGGCCCTTCAGCTCGGCGAACAGCCGCTGGACGTGATGGGCGACCCGGAACGTCTGATCCAGGTGGTGGCGAACCTGCTCGACAACGCCTCGAAGTATTCGGGGGAGGGCGCGACCATCACCGTTGGGGGCTCCACGGTGCACGACAGCGTCGTGGTGGAGGTGCGCGACAACGGCATCGGCATGTCTGCGGGCGCGATCTCGAGGATTTTCGCGCCCTTCTGGCACGATGCCGAGGCCCTGGCCGTGGACGGCGCCGGAATCGGCCTCGGCCTGACGGTCGTGCGCAGGCTGGCCGAGGCCCACGGAGGAACCGTGCAGGCATTCAGTGCCGGGCGGGGCTTGGGCAGCCGCTTCGTGGTGACCCTGCCTGGCGCGCCGGCCTGAGCGAGGCGCCCGCCCCGGGCCATCAGTCGGCGCTGCCGTGCCGGCGGCTGGGACTTCCGCTGAGCAGACCCTCCCTGTCGCGCATGATCTCGCCCACGCGCATGCCGTCGTCGTCGATGGTGAACGCGTGCAGGGCGTCCGAGTGGGCGCTGGCGCGCACCTTGACCACGGCCATCATGCGCTGCAGACGACTGTCCAGCTCGACATAGCGTTGCACGATGATGACATCGGTGAGAAAGGCGGCGCCGTAGGGGCTGAATCGCAGGTCGCTGTACCGATCCTCGAGTTCCGAGGTCATCAACACCGTGATTCCGGCGCTGGTCAAGGTGGTCACGAGGCGCAGCAGCGACTCGCGGAAATCTTCCTGGAAGGTCGGCGCCAGGGCCAGCTCCAGACCCGACAGCGAATCGATGACCACCCGGCTTGCATGGAGCCGACGCACCTCCCGCATGAGCTGCACCAGGATCCTGTCGATCGACAGGTTCCCGGACGGGCTGTGAACGATCCCGACTTTGCCGCTGTCGATGAGATCGACGAGCCGGTTGTTGCGCGACTTGCGCGGATGCTGCTCGAACGCGGCGATCACGCCGGTCTCGCCGCAGCGCGCGCCCTCGGCGAGAAAGGAGGCGGCAAGGATGCTCTTGCCCGAGCCGGAGGGGCCGGCCACCAGCAGCGAGTATCCGCGCGGCAGCCCGCCGCCCAGCATGTCGTCGAGCCCGGCCACGCCCAGGCTCAGGCGCGGCGAGTCCGGAGACATCTCTTGCGCTTGCGGCAATTCGGGATAGGCAAAAACCTCGAGGCCGGCCTTGCCGATGCTGTAGGAGTGCAGCCCCGGACGGGTCGCCTGGCCACGCATTTTCATCACCTCGAGCTTGCGCACCATCGAGTTGCGCTGCACGCTCTGGCGCAGCCAAAGCAGCCCGTCGGCCACCGTGAACACGGGATTGGCGTCGGCCACGTCCGCGTATTCGCCGATCAGGAAGGTCGTGGCCTGCCAGTTGGTCAGCATGGCGCCCAGGCGCTGCACGAATTGCTGCAAGGACGCCTGCGGGGCCTCGGCGATGTCGGTGGCGAGGATGAGGGAGCGAAACGAGTCGACGAAGATGAAGGCGGGCTTGTGCGCCTCGACCTCGTCGGCGACGCGCTGCAACACCAGGTCGAGATTGCCCGACGTGGCTTCATCGGCGAGGTTGAAGAAAAAGATCGACCGATTGATCGCCGCGCTGTCGAAGAAGTCGTATAGCTGCTGATAGCGCAGCATCTTGAGCGGCGGTTCGCCGAGTACCGTGAAATACAGCGCGGGCCGCTGCGGGCTGGCCCACGCGAACATCAGCTGATGGGACAACGTGGTCTTGCCACATCCCGGGGGCCCGGCGATGATGTTGAAGGACAACTCGGGGATGCCTCCGCCCAACACCTCGTCGAGTCCCGGGATGCGGGTGGGCAGCCGCTCGATCGCAACCTGGTCGGTCATGGTCAAAGGTCCGGTGGGCGCCCCTCGCCGGGCGGCAGCGGGTGCACATCGTGCAGCAGCCGCTCGCTCAGCGCGCTGCCGATCAGGCTGGACAGCAGGGCTTGAAATTGAACAAAAAGGGCAACCCCTCCGGCCGCTGCTTCGGCGGCGCTCTGGCGGGCAAAGACGGCGCCCAGGGATTGGAGATCGATCGGCCCCGGCGGGCCGGTGCTCAGAGCCTGACGCAACCAGACATGGGAGGGCACCGTCAGGTGCAGACAACGCTGCAGCAAGGCCGCCACGCCTGCCCTTCCAATGACCGGACCGAGCGCGCTGTCGACGCGGGTCCACAGGTCGACCACGGCCTCGGCCATGCGCTGCGCGTCGTCTCCTCCGCTGTGCAGCAGCGCCGCCTCCAAATGTTGCCGCTCATCGATGGTCAAGGCGGTCCCCCCAGGGTCGATTGCCCGATGCCGGCCGCAGCGGCGATTGCGTGGGCGGCGGAAATGGAGCACGCCAGGCAGACACCCCGAAACCCCCGACCAACTGTGAATATAAAGTCTGCGCCGGATCCGCACCGTGCGCTGCCGCACGCGGCCTTCGGAGCAGTCCCGAAGAGCCGGCGCCTGCCGGGCGCGACCGTGCGGCGGCGCACAGACATGCCAGGGCGGCCGCGCCAGACTGTGACTTTTGGCACCCGCCCTATTCTTGCCCTGACGCAAGCCCATGCCATGCACTTCCACGCTACTCTCGGTCCCGTCGTCTCGCTGATCGCAGGGGTACTCATCCTGCTCGTTCCCAGGCTGCTGAATTACATCGTGGCGGTCTACCTGATCCTGATAGGACTGTTCGGCATCCTGGTCGTGAGCGGCTTTCCCCTGCGATGATCGTGCCACCGCCTCGGGCGATGCCGATGCTCGCAGCGGCGTATCGCCCGATGGATCGCGGCTGGAGCTCGAGCGCTGCACCGCGAAGGTTCATAATGGTCCATGCCTGCCGTGGCGGGGATGCTTGCGAGGGCGTTTCGATACCCGGGCGCGGCCTGGATCGTGCGGCTTCGGCCCCGGGGGCGTTGCGCCCCTGCGCCTGGAGCGTCACGCGACCGTGGCGCTGTTCCGACTTCCGAGGGCCTTGAGAAACATGAACGTGGCCAAGCCTCCATCGGCGCGGGACCGGACGGACGACGTGGTGGCTGCCAACGAGGCCCTGGTGCTGGCCGCGTTGCGAGCCATGGAGCAAGCCGACGAGGCGATCCTGGCCAGGTTCGAGGCCGAGCGAGTGGGAGGGCTGGATGCGCTGACGCAGATCCCGGGACGCGCCCAGACGCTCGAAGCGCTGGTCCATGCCGTCGCGCAGGCCCGCAGAGGCTCCACGCGCCTGGCGCTGCTCTTTCTCGACCTGGATCACTTCAAGCGCATCAACGACGAGTGTGGTCACGGCACCGGCGACGAGGTGCTCAGGACGTTGGCCGTGCGCATGAAACAGGTGTTGCGCGAAGCCGACTTCGTCGGGCGTTACGGCGGTGACGAGTTCGTGGTTCTGCTCACCGATGTGGCGCATCCTGTCGACGTCATCGCGATCGCGGAAAAGCTCGTCGTCGCGCTGTATGAGCCCTTGCGCGTGGGTGGCGATCTGCTGCGCGTGACCCCGAGCATCGGCATCGCCCTGTTTCCGGAGGATGCGAATGCTGGCGAAGCGCTCCTCGCCCGGGCCGACGCTGCGATGTATAGCGCCAAGAAGGCAGGGCCCGGCCGCTACGCGTTCAGTCACGCCATCCCGAGCGAGGCCACCGCCAGTCTTCGCGCCCCGCGGGTGTCTGCGCGCAGTCAGGCCGTGTCGGACCCGGAGGACGCCCTGCGGCGCGATGCCGAGCTCGGGCTGCTCGTGGCGCTGCTGCGCGCGCGCAGGGTGCTTCGAGGGGTACCCCAACTCGGGAAAATCTTGCGTCAGTCCCTGTCTCGAGGGCATGGCTTCAGGACCCGGGGCGCACGATCCGCCCGGGGATCGGCCTGCATCTGCCCGCGCCTTCTCATGGGCAAGGTCGCGGCAGGGATCCTCCTGTCCCGCGCGTTTTGCAGGTGCCGGTGCCAGCAGCCGTCGCAATTGCTTCGTCGCATCGGGAGGGCCCCTGCGCGCTTGTCACCCAGGCGCGGCGCCATCCTGTGCGGGGCGCTGCTCGGCGACGCAATAGGCCTGGCGCATGAGGACCCATGCGGGATGCGGATTCCAGGGCGCGACATGGCGCCATTGCCTGGACGGCCCGACAGCGCAGGTACCGAATGAACCAGGTCCGGAAGCTTCGCTGTCCCGTTGGCATGCAAGCGTGCTCGAACGACCTTCTTGCTGCGCTTCCCGAGGTCGACTACCAGCGCTGGCTGCCTCACCTCGAACCCGTGGAGCTTGCGCTCGGGAAATCCCTGTACGAGTCCGGGGCGAAACTGACGCACGCCTACTTCCCCTCCACGGCCATCGTGTCCCTGCTCTACGTGACCGAAGACGGGCATTCGGCCGAACTTGCCGTTGTCGGTCGCGAGGGCGTGGTCGGTATTCCGCTGTTCATGGGTGGCGGATCGACACCGAGCCGCGGCGTGGTGCAAAGCGCGGGGCGTGCGTTCCGGGTGAGCGCGCAGGCGCTGCTGAGCGAGTTCGATCGCTCGGGCGCCGCCATGCACTTGCTGCTGCGCTACACACAGGCGCTGATCACGCAGATGACCCAGACCGCCGTCTGCAATCGCCACCATTCCCTCGACCAGCAGTTGTGCCGCTGGTTGCTGTTGAGCCTGGACCGGCTTTCGGGACAGGAGATCATCATGACCCAGGAACTCATCGCCAACATGCTGGGCGTGCGGCGCGAGGGCGTGACCGAGGCCGCCTTGAGCCTGCAGCGCGACGGACTCATACGGTATTCGCGCGGACATATCCACGTACTCGACCGACCGGGCCTGGAGCGCAGGACCTGCGAGTGCTACCAGGTCGTCAGGCAGGAATACGAAAGACTCCTGCCCGGCGGTGCCGGGGTGCGTTGAGCGGCACCGCGGTCCGGGGCGAGGACGCCCTGCGTGCGCTGGGGCACAGACCGTTCGGCGTGCCATGCGGCATGCTGCGTTTCGCCGATGCGATGACGGCAACCATGCCGTTCGTGCTACCGGGCGCCAAGGAGTCTTCATGTTTCACGCATTCGCATCGCTGACGCTGCTATGGCTTTTGCTGCTCTTCGTGTTCCTGGCCGCGGCTTCGTCACTCAGGATCGTGTACGAATACCAACGAGCCGTCGTGTTCCAGCTGGGGCGATTCCTGAAGGTCAAGGGGCCAGGGCTCATCGTGATCGTCCCCGGCTTGCAGCGCATGGCCCGCCTGGATCTGCGCACGGTCGTGCACGAAGTTCCGTCGCAGGACGTGATCTCCCACGACAACGTTTCGGTCAAGGTCGATGCGGTGCTGTACTTCCAGATCGTGGATCCGCAAAAGGCCTTTATCCAGGTCGAGGACTTTTTCTCGGCCACGAGCAAGCTGGCGCAAACGACCCTGCGTGCCGTGCTGGGCCGGCATGACCTGGACGAGATGCTTTCCGAGCGCAAACGCATCAACGACGATATCCAGGCGATCCTGGACGCCCAGACCGAAGCCTGGGGCATCAAGGTCACCGTGGTCGAGATTCGCAACATCGAACTCACCGAGGACATGGTGCGCGCCATTGCCAAGCAAGCCGAGGCCGAACGCGATCGGCGCGCCAAGGTGATCCACGCCGATGCCGAACTCCAGGCCGCGCAGACCCTGGTCAATGCGGCGAGCATCCTGGCTTCCGCCCCTGGCGGGATGCAGTTGCGCTACCTGCAGACGCTGGCCGAGATCGGCGCCGAGCAGAATTCGACCATCGTCTTTCCGATGCCTATCGACCTGATTCGGCCGCTGCTGGCCATCGCGGATCGCCAGGCAGGCGCGAAGGCAGCCTGAATCGCCTTGCCCGATGCGCGCCCCGGTGTGGTCGTATCCGGGGAATCGACGGCCGCCAGGCGCGCGACACGGCGGTCGGAGTCGGCGCGGCTCATTCGAATTCCAGATCCTCTTCGCCGGCGATGTTGATACCGCTACCACCCTGGCAGGTGCGAGGCCTCGGCGCCGTGGGCGAGGGCCAGAGCCCGGTCGACGGCCTCCGCCGGATCCGCCTTGAGCGATCGTGGCGAAATATGCCTGCGGAAAAAGTTCGCCCAGAGGAATTCCGCGAACGGCTCGCCATCCTTCGGGAATCCGCCTGAGCTCTTGACGGCCCCTGCGAGGCTGCGATAGGGATCATCGCCCATCTCGGTGAGATTCCTGGGCAGGTCGCTGAACGCATGCCTGCGCCCTCGGCGATCGTAGGGGTGGACCCATTGCCGATGGTCCATGAGGGCCCAGAACTCGTGCCGGCTCAAGGCCGAGAGGTCTTGCATGAGGACGAGCTGGGTGGTCGGCACGCCTTCCAGGATCAAGGCCAGGCCTAGATGGTGGTGGTCGATGATGTAGTAACGCCCGTGCGGCCCGCGTACGGCCGGGAACCAATGGCGGGAGAGGTAGCGATCGCGCTGCTGCGGATCGAGCGTGCTCCAATGTCGGCACTTCTGGCGGACCTCTCCCATGCCCACGGTCATCTGGGTTGGCCTCAGCGCCTTCAAGTCCACCTCGACCAGATGGTGGTAGCGGTTCATGAACCACCGCCAGGGGGCAGGGCGTCAGGCGGAGTCGGCGTTGCCGGATCGGGCTCGGCGAGCCCGAGATCGCCCTCGGCCGCCAAGGTTCCGGCGGCGCTGGCTTTGCCCTTGAGAATGGATTCGAAGACGACGGCGATCGACGCACCCAGCAGGGGGCCGACGATATAGATCCAGGTGGTCGACAAATCGCCTCGCACAAGGTCCGGCGCCAGGGAACGCACCGGATTCATCGAGGCACCGCTGATCGGCGCGGCCCACAGTCCCGCGAGGGCGATGTACCCTCCCACGGCGAGGGCGCCGCTCGTGCCGATGTTGCGGGCGCCCGACGCCGTGCCCAGGATGGTGTTCACCAGGCCGGCGCTCAACACCGTTTCCATGGCGACGGCCTGGATGCTCGTGATGCCAGGCCCCGGCACAGTGGCGCCGAGCATTCCGCCGGTGCCGAACATGACGCGCAGGAACAGCGCTGCGGCAACGCCACCCGCCAACTGTGCCATCAGGTAGCCCGGGACTCGCGACCAGGGGAAGTTACGCCGCAAGGCGAAGGCCACGGTCACCGCGGGATTCAGGTGCGCGCCACTGACGGTCCCCATGAAGTAGATGATGGCCATGACCATGAGTCCCGGAGCGACGACTTGAAAGCCCAAGGGGATCGCGTCATGGCTGCGTGCCGCGACCGCTCCCCCGCCGGCAGCGACCAGCACCAGGAGGAAGGTTCCCCAGCATTCCGCGAAGACCCGGCGCCACTCTATCGATGGATCGACGAAGTCCAGAAGGGAGGCCTCCCGTAGGCTGTGTCGCGTATTCGCCGTGTCGTTCATGAGATTGTCCTCGTCAGCGAGTGGATCTGCCTGGCTGCATGGTGTCCTTGCGTCGGTTGCCGACGAAAGGTGGGGCCGGGCGTCCCCGACGCTTCGGGCTGACCGGCAATCCCGCCGGCAGGCACACAAACGAAATGACCGGGATGAACTCGACAGCACCCTCGCAGGCGGAGCGAACCAAAAAAATATTCCCGCGCAGGCGCCCGGTCTGTGCGTTGCCGAACATCGCGGCCGGGCCGGCCCTCGGGTCCTGGGCCCGAGGAATGGCCTTTGTCCAAGACTTCCCGTCCCTGATGCTGCTGCGGCA
Source organism: Pseudomonadota bacterium (assembly GCA_021792835.1). Classification (GTDB taxonomy): domain Bacteria; phylum Pseudomonadota; class Gammaproteobacteria; order Burkholderiales; family Burkholderiaceae_C; genus Thiomonas_A. The sequence goes on along the minus strand of JAJYTY010000028.1, from coordinate 287 downwards.
CTTACCGCGGTGGGCGTGCGTTCTCGCACCGACGTCGCTGGCGCGTACCGGTGCGTGCCCGAGGTGCTGAATGCGCAGGCCGCGCTGGTGCGTGCGCAGCAGATCGATGCCTCGCGCAGGTGGTTGCTGGCGCGCCTGAACCTGGCTTATGCGGTGGGGGATCTGGGGACTTCGCCGGGCTTGTTCGGCGCGCGGGCGCTGGATGCGCCGCAACTGGGAGCCCGCTGAGCGCAGCGCGAGGGATCGCTGCCGGGGCGAAAGACGTAACGAATTGTTCTGGTGCCGGT
>JAJYTY010000225.1 GCA_021792835.1 Pseudomonadota bacterium | reverse complement strand
CCGCGTCACCGCCGCCACCAGAACCAGCGCCAGCGCCAGCAGCGCGTAGATGGCCCCCAGCGTGAGTCCGCTCTGGCCGAGGTAGAGGGCGATTCCGAGGTCCATGGTGAACGCGGGTGTCGCGGGTCCGTGCTTACTTCAGCAGCTTCCAGTTGCCGTTCTCGATGCGCACCATCGCCACCGCGCGGTCGTCGAGGCCGTTGTGGTCGGTCGGGCTCATCGAGTAGATGCCGTCGGCGCCGGCGATGTTCTTCAGGCCCTCCAGCGCATCGCGCAGCGCGGTGCGGAAGGCCGTCGTGTCCTGCGGCTTGGCGTGCTGGAGCGCCACCGGGATCGCGTGCTCGAGCAGCACGCCGGCATCCCAGGCGTTGGCACTGAACTGCGACAACGTGTTCGGGCCGTAGGCGTGCTGGTAGGCCTTCGCGTAGACCATCGCCGAGGCCTTCACCGGGCTCGACTGCGGCAACTGCTCGGCCACCACGCCGGGCGACACCGGCAGGATCGTGCCGTCGCAGTCGGCTCCGCACACGCGCAGGAAGTCGGGGTTGGCCACGCCGTGGGTCTGGTAGATCTGGCCCTTGTAGCCCACCTTCTTCAGCTCACGCTCGGGCAGCGCGGCCGGGGTACCCGACGCGGCGATCAGCACCGCCTGCGGCTTCGCCGCGAGGATGTGCAGGATCTGCCCGGTCACCGAGGTCGCGGTGCGGTTGTAGCGTTCGCTGGCGACGATGTGGATTCCCGCGGCCTTCGCGTCCTTGGAGAAGTTGTTCCACCAGTCCTCGCCGTAGGCGTCGTCGAAGCCGATGAAGGCCACGCTGCCGACCTTGTCCTTCACCAGGTTCTTCACCACGGCGCGCGCCATCAGCCCGGTGGTCTGCGGGGTGTTGAAGGCCCACACGCGGTTGCCCGAGACCGGGAACACGATCGGGCGCCCGGCGGCCAGCGAAATGTTCGGGGTCTTCGCGCCGCCGATCACGTCCAGCATGGCCATCGAGTTCGGCGTGATCGAAGAGCCGATCACCACGTCGACCTTGTCGTCGTCGATGAGCTTCTTGGTGGCCTTCACGGCCGCGGTCGGGTCCGAGGAGTCGTTCATGAAGATGTAGTCGATCTTCTGCCCGGCGATTTCCTTCGGGTAGAGCTCGACGGTCTTCTTCTCGGGGATGCCCAGCGAAGCCGCCGGGCCGGTCTCCGACAGCACCACGCCGACCTTGATCTCGGCATGGGCGGTGGCTGCGCAGGCCAGGCCGATGGCCGCGGCGAGCGCGAGATGAATGCTTTTCATTCCGGGTCTCCTACTGGGTGAATGGTCCTCGCCGCCCGGGCGGGCATGCGCGACGACAGGGTCGGCTCGGCCACCGCGGCCGCGCCTGCTTTGAAAGGGGGATTCGGGTCGGGCTCAGGCATGCTCGCGGGCCAGGCGCAGCGCCTGGCGCAGCACGCCGAGGTCGCCGACGTGGTTGGCCAGCAGCAGCACCAGTCGCGCGTCGAGCAGCGCCGATCCCGCGGCGTCCAGGCCCTCGTGCGCCGCCAGCAGCTCGGCGTAGAAGGCGTCCGCCGCCACGTTCGCGTAGGGGCTGGGAGCAGCGGGATCGTGGATATGGGGGTCGAGCACGAGTTCCATGACGGGATTCCAACGAAACGGGAAGGCGCCGCGATGCGGCGCGCCTTCAATGGCCGCTGGCGCGCGCCAGCGCCGCGCGCACTGCCGCCACGTCCAGCCGGCGCCAGCGCGCCGCGACATGCTGGTCGGGGCGGATCAGATACACGGTGCCCTCCTGCGCATCGCAGCGTTCGGCCGCCAGGTGCTGCGCGTCGTGCAGCACCTGCACGCCGTCGAGCCGCCCGGGCTGCTCGGCCAGCACCAGCACGCGCGGCACCAGCGGGCCGCTGCCGAGCTCGCGCAGCGCTTCGACGGCGTCGCGCATCGACTCCGCGCGGTCGGTGAACAACAGCAGGCAGAAGTCCCCTCCGGTCCGGCGCAGCAGCCAGTCGTCACGGCCTTCGTGCCGTACCGGGGCGTCCGGCAGCGGAGAGCCGGGGCGCAGCAAGACGTCGAAATGCGCGCTGTCGGGCGTGTTCAGGCTGGACTGCCACAGATGCGTCGGAGTCGACAGGCGCCCGGAATTGACCAGCGCCTGCGCGAAGGCGTGGCGCGACGCCAGTTGCAGCGTGGCTTCGCGGTAGCGACGCGCGGCATCGGTCTTGGGCGTGATGAAGTCGGTGGAGTGGGTCGAGTTGGCGATGTTCTCGTCGGCCGCCGCGCTGCGCTCCGCGTCGTAGCTGTCGAGCAGCGACTCGGGGGCCTGCCCCTGCATGACCAGCGCCAGTTTCCACGCCAGGTTGTCCACGTCCTGCAGCCCGGAATTGGCGCCGCGTGCGCCGAAGGGCGAGACCTGGTGCGCGGCGTCGCCGGCGAACAGTACGCGGCCGCTGCGGAAATGGCGCATGCGACGGCACTGGAAGGTGTACACGCTGACCCACTCGAGGTCGAAGCGCATGTCGTGGTAGCCCTGCTGGTCGAGCATCGCGCGGATGCGCGGCACCACGCGCTCGGGCTGGCGCTCGAGCTCGGGGTCGGCGTCGGCGCCGAGTTGGAAGTCGATGCGCCACACGTCGTCGGCCTGGCGGTGCAGCAGCACCGACTGCCCCGGATGGAACGGCGGGTCGAACCAGAACCAGCGCTCCGCCGGGAACTGCGCGTGCATCGACACGTCGGCGATCAGGAAGCGGTCGTTGAACACCTTGCCCTCGGAGTCCAGTCCCAGCATCTTGCGCAGCGGGCTGCGCGCGCCGTCGGCGGCGATCACCCAGTCGGCGCTCAGCTCGTATTCGCCCTCGGGACCCTGCACTCGCAGCAACACGCCCTCACCCCGCGGCTCGATGGCCTCGACCTTGTTGTTCCAGCACAGCGCGATGCCGGGAAGCTGGCGCGCGCGCTCGACCAGGTAGTCCTCGAGGTAGTACTGCTGCAGGTTGACCATGCCCGGCATCTCGTGCCCGGGCTCGTCGAGCAGCTCGAAACTGTAGACCTGGCGCTCGCGGTGGAACACGCGACCGGTGTTCCAGGTCACGCCCTTGCGCAGCACCGGCTCGCCGGCGCCCAGGCGCTCCAGCACTTCCAGGCTGCGCTTGGCGTAGCACAGGCCGCGCGAGCCCACGCTGACGGTGTCGTCGTCGTCCAGCACCACCACCGGCAGGCCGTGCTGCGCGCAATCGATGGCTGCGGCCAGCCCGATCGGGCCGGCGCCGACGATCACCAGCGGCGCATGCGCGGCGGACTTCGTCCCGGCTTCGAGTTGCGGCGGAACGCGGGCTTCGAAACGGGGGTAGGTGTAGGCCATGGCCATGGAACGGGAACCTGTGCTGGTCGCGCCGGCCCATACGCGCCGCACTCCGTGGAACTCCCCGGGACGGCGCCGATGGACAAAAGGCGCGCTTTGTCTTGAAATCGTCTGGTCGAACGCAGCTTAATCATTCCCTAATGAATCAGCATACGTATAAACCCGAGATCGAAGACCCGCCCGCCCGCTCGCCGCGGGGAATCCAGAGCATTGAGGTCGGAGGCCGCCTGCTGCTGGCGCTGGCCGATCGCGGGCGCGCGCTGGCGTTGAAGGACCTGGCGCAGGAAGCCGGCATGGCGCCGGGCAAGGCGCACCCCTACCTGGTGAGCTTCGGCAAGCTCGGGCTCATCGAGCAGGATGCGACCGGACGCTATGGCCTGGGGCCGCTGGCCATGCAGCTCGGGCTGATCAGCCTGCAGCAGTACGACCCGGTGCGACTGGCCGAGCCGCTGCTGGTCGAGCTCGCGCAGGCCACCGGGCACAGCGTGGCCGCCGCGCTGTGGGGTAACCACGGCCCGACCATCGTCCGCATCGAGGAAGCGCCCAGCGCGGTGCACGTGCGCATGCGCCCGGGCACCGTGGCCAGCCTGCGCCACACCGCCACCGGCAAGGCCTTCGCCGCCTTCCACGCGCGCGACAAGGTGCGCGAGGTCATCGACCCGGGCGAACTCGACCCCGGCTTCGAGGCCGAACTCGCGCGCATCCGCGCCGACGGCGTCAGCCTCAGCGTCGACGGCCTGCTGCAGGGCATCAGCGCGATGTCGGCTCCGGTGTTCGACCAGCGCGGGCAGATGGTGCTGGCGCTCACGCTGATCGGCCCGACGCCCAGCTTCGACCCCGACCCGGCGGGTACGCCGGCGCAGACCCTGCGCGCCTATGCGCAGGTGCTGTCGCGGCGCCTGGGCGCCTCGCAGCCCGGGCGCTGAGGCGCCGATGCGGCGCCGGGCTCAGCGCTGGAACTCGCGCGCGTGCAGGAAGTCGGCGTGGTGCGGGGCGCGCCGCGTCCGGCTCCAGTCTTCCAGCATCTTCCACTTCACCTCGTCCATGCGCGCCAGCATGCGCGCCTCGTCCGGGTCCGGGCAGGCCAGCTCGACGCGGTGGCCGTTGGGGTCGAAGAAGTAGATCGAGTGGAAGGCGCCGTGGTCGGTGGGCCCGAGCACCTCCACGCCCTGCTCCTCCAGGTGCGCCTTGTAGGCCAGCAGGGTGTCGCGGTCGCGCACCTTGAAGGCGATGTGCTGCACCCATTCCGGGGTGTTGGGGTCGCGCCCCATCGGCGGCCTGGTCGGCAGCTCGAAGAAGGCCAGCACGTTGCCGCCGCCGGCGTCGAGGAACACGTGCATGTACGGGTCCGGCTCCTTGGTCGAGGGCACGCGGTCCTCGGCGATGGCCAGCACGAAGTCCATGTTCAGCATCTTGCCGTACCACTCGACGGTCTGCCTGGCGTCGTTGCAGCGGTACGCCACGTGGTGGATGCGATCGATCTTCATCTCGGCTCCTTGCAAGCTGCTCAGTTC
>JAJYTY010000027.1 GCA_021792835.1 Pseudomonadota bacterium | reverse complement strand
GCCTGCTGCTGCTGATCGCGCGCAGGCTGCGCGAGCCGCGGTTGCGGGCGACCACGCGCACCATGGACTGGCTCACGCTGCTGTGGCTGCTGGCCACGCTGCTGCTGGGTCTGAGCACCATCGCGGTGTCGGCGCGTCACACCGACGGCGCCGAGATGCTGCTGCTGATGTCCTGGGCCAAGAGCATCGTCACCTTCCAGGGCGGCGCGGCAGCCGGCTACATCGCGGGCGCCTCGCCGATCTTCAAGGCCCACATCTTCTTCGGACTGAGCCTGTTCCTGCTGTTTCCGTTCACCCGCCTGGTCCACATCTGGAGCGGAATCGGATCGGTGGCCTATCTGGGCCGCCCGTGGCAGCTGGTGCGTACGCGGCGCTGAGGCGCGGGAGAACGATCATGTCGAACCCCATCGGGGAGTTGCCGCAGGACGTGTTGCGCCTGCTGCGCGAGCGCGCCGACGAACTCGGGCTGCAGGCCGAGGGCGACGAGAGCCTGATCGAGGCGGTGCTGCAGCACGACCTGCGCGTGCCGCAGCCGGTGGAGCAGGAGTGTCGCCGGCACTACGACGCCAACCTGGACGGACTGCGCCGGGGAGACGTGGTGGAGGCCGATCACATCCTGTACGCGCTGACCGCCGCAACCCCGCTCGACGCGCTGCGCGCCCATGCCGAGCGGCGCCTGCACGACTTGATGGCCGGGCGCGCCGACTTCGCCGAACTCGCGCGCAGCGAATCGAACTGCCCATCGGCTCGCCTCGGCGGCAACCTGGGGCAGCTCGGGCGCGAACAATGCGTCCCCGAATTCTGGGCCGAGCTGCTGGCGCACGGCGCCACCGGGCTGCTGCCGCGACTCGTGCGCACGCGCTTCGGCCTGCACATCGTGCGCGTGCACCGCTTCGAGCCGGGGAGCGGGCCGCCCTTCGAGTCCGTGCGCGAGGCGATCGCGGAGCACCTGCGCGAGCGTTCGCTGCTGCGCGCGCTGCGGCTGTACGCCGAGGACCTGCGGCGGCAGGTCGCGGCCTGAGGCGCCGTCCGCAGGCGCAGGCCGCGGGCACCGGAAAGCGAGGCGACGCGCGCCCGCACGCGCCACGCGAATGCGGGGTAGAGTAGCGGTCTGCACCCGTCGCGGCGCGCCATTGCGCCGGCGGGCTCTCCCGCCATGAACTCCTCGTTCGCCTCGTCCACGCGCGGCGCCGGTTACCGTGCCCGGCTGCTGCAGACCTTTCATTCGCTGCAGGGATACAACTACCGCATCTGGGCCGCCGGTGCGCTGGTGTCGAACATCGGCACCTGGATGCAAAGCATCGCGCAGGACTGGCTGGTGCTGGTCCACCTGACCCACCACAGCGGGGCCGCCGTCGGCCTGGTGATGTCGCTGCAGTACGGCCCGCCGATCGTGCTGATGCCGCTGGCGGGGCTCGCCGCCGATCACTTCAACCGCCGGCGCCTGTTGATGGTCACGCAATCGGCGATGGGGCTGCTGGCGCTGGGACTGGGCCTGCTGACCCTTTCCGGGCACGTGGCGCTGTGGCAGGTCTATGCCTTCGCCGGCCTGCTGGGTTGCGTCGGTGCCTTCGACGCCCCCGCCCGCCAGACCTTCGTCGCCGAGCTGGTCGGCGACGACAACCTGCCGAACGCGGTGGCGCTGAACTCGACGCTGTTCAACGGTGCGCGCCTGGCCGGTCCCGCGGTGGCCGGCCTGCTGATCGCCGCCATCGGCACCGGCTGGGTGTTCGTGCTCAACGCGCTGTCCTTCGTCGCGGTCATCGGCGCGCTGGCGGCGATGCGCGTGGCCGAGCTGCGCCAGCCACCGCGTGGCGCTTCCGGGCCGCTGGGAGTCGTCGACGGCTTTCGCTACCTGCGCAGGCACCCCGACCTGATCGTCGCGCTGAGCATGCTGTTCCTGGTCGGCACCTACGGGCTGAACTTCCCGATCTTCATCTCCACGATGTCGGTCAGCACCTTCCACGGCGGCCCCGGGCTGTATGGCGCGCTGTCGTCGGCGATGGCGGTCGGCTCGGTCGCCGGCGCGCTGCTGGTGGCCGGGCGCAAGCGCCCGCACCTGGTGCTGCTGCGGGTCAGCGCGCTGGCCTTCGGGCTGGGCTGCGCGCTTGCCGCGCTGATGCCCGGCCCGTGGACCTTCGGCGCCCTGCTGGCGCTGGTCGGCGCGCTCGCGCAGACCTTCACCACCTCGACCAACAGCCTGGTGCAGTTGTCCACCGAGCCGGCGATGCGCGGGCGCGTGATGGCCATCTACATGGGCATCTTCCTCGGCTGCACGCCGCTGGGAGCGCCCTTCGTCGGCTGGGTGGCCGACGCCTTCGGGCCGCGCTGGGCGCTGGGCGTGGGCGCGGCATCGGGGCTGCTCGCCGCGGCCCTGGCGACCTGGTACCTGCAGCGCGGCAAGCGCCGCCGCAGCGGAGGGACGCCGCCGGCCGCGAGCGGCGAACTCGGCGATGCCGCGCCGGGCGGCGCGGCGTAGCCGGGGGCGCGCTGCCTTGCGCCGCGGTTTCCCCCGATGCCGTGGGTGCAAAGGCCACCGCGCGCGCGGGGCCCGGCAAGGTTCGCGTATCGTTGCGGCACCGAAGCCGCGCATGTGCCCCACGCAGGCGCGCACGCAATCCCCCGGGCGCAATTCCGGCGGGCCGTTACCCGGCAGCACAGTCAAGGCAAGGCCATGAACGCCAACTCTCACCCTTCGGGCATGGAGATCGACGCACCCGACCAGCGCCTGGTCGAGTTCGAGGATGCCAAGCTGCAGCACAAGCTCGGCTTCTGGTCGTTGCTGGCCACCGGGCTGGGCAGTGTGATCGGCTCCGGCTGGCTGTTCGCCGCCATGTACGCGGCGAAGGCCGCGGGCCCGGCCTCGCTGGTGTCGTGGGTGGTGGGCGGGATCCTGATGCTGATGGTCGCGATGGTCTATGCCGAGCTGGGCATGGTGCGTCCGGAGTCGGGCGGGCTGGTGCGCTACCCGCTGTATACGAACGGACGCCTGGCGGCGACCGTGATCGGCCTGTCGACCTGGCTGGCCTTCGTCGCCAACCCGCCCACCGAGGCGGCCGGGGTCGTGCAGTACGCCGCGGCGTGGATCCCCGGGGTGTACGACCTGCACGCCGGCGCGCTGACGCCCGCCGGCGTGGCGCTGGCCGTCGTGCTGATGGCCGGTTTCGTGCTGCTCAACTATTACGGGGTCGAGCTGTTCGCCCGCTCCAACAACCTGGTGACCGCGATCAAGGTGCTGGTGCCGGTGGCGACCGCCGCACTGCTGCTGGCCAGCGGCTTCGACCATCGCGGCGGTGCCGGAGGCGCCGCCAACTTCACCGCGCATGGCGGCTTCGCCCCGTTGGGCTATCCGGCTGCGCTGGGCGCCGTCGCCACCGCCGGACTGATCTTCAGCTACACGGGGTTTCGCAACATCGTCGAGTTGTCCGGCGAGGCCGTGAACCCGCGGCGCGACGTGCCGCGCGCGATGCTCGCGACCATGCTGGTGACCATCGCGCTGTACCTGGCGCTGCAGACCGCCTTCCTGGTCGCGCTTCCGCAGGGTCTGCTCGGCTCCGGGTGGCACGGAGTGAACCTGGACTCGCCCTTCGCCGATCTCGCCGGGCTGCTCGGCATGAGCTGGCTGTACTGGATGCTGCTGGCCGACTCGATGATCTCGCCGTCCGGATCGGCCATCGTCTACACCTCGGCCAACGCGCGCAACCTGTACGGCGTGGCGAAGAACGGACTGCTGCCGGCCGCGCTGATGCACGTCGACCCCCGCTGGGGGATTCCCCGGCGTGCGCTGCTGGTCAATTTCGCGGTCGGGGTCGCGCTGCTGGTGCCGCTTCCCAGCTGGCACCGGATGGTCAGCACCCTCAGTGTCGTGATCGTCTACACCTTCTCGATCGGCGCGGTCGCGCTCCCGGTGTTCCGCGCCGAGGGCGTCGGCAGCCCGGAGCAGCGCCTGCGCGGCATGCAGTTGCTCGCGCCGCTGGCGTTCATCGTCAGCTCGCTGGTCGTGTACTGGGCCGGCTGGCGGGTGCTGCACCCCACGCTGTGGGTGATGGTCGCCGCGGTGCTGTGGTACCTGTCGGCGCAGTGGCATGCGGCGCGGCGCGCTGCGCGCCGCGGCGACGAGCACCCCGGTTTCGATTTCATCGACTGGCGCGGTGGCGCCTGGCTGCTCGTCTACATGGCCTTCACCTATGTGATGTCATGGACCAGCACGAGGGGCGGCGCGGGCTGGTTCGGCGAGTCCTGGGGCACGCTGGCGGTGGTGCTGGTGTCGCCGCTGTTCTATGTCTGGGGAGTGCGCGCCGGCGTGCGCTACATGCGTGAGCGACGTCAAGGCGGCGTGATCGTGCAGGGCTAGACTGAATGCGGGGTCGCCACGCCGGCGCCCCGCGCCGCGCGCGTCGCGCGCGATCGAGCCCGTTGCCGCCATGTCCACCGCGAAGAGCCCCGCCCACGCCCCCAACATCAATGTTCCGCTGTTCTGGCCCGCGCTGATGGCCGCCGAGATGACACGCCAGGGCCTCGACCTGGCGGTGCGCAACGTGCGTTTCCTCGAGGAGGAGACGCGTCTGCACGGCGGCATCAAGCCGCGCCTGGCCACCGCGCACACCGTGCGCATGCGCCTGCGCACGCTGAGCCTGTGCGACTACTCGGCCGAAGGTGCCGGCGGGCTGCCGACCCTGGTCGTCGCGCCGTATGCCGGGCATACCTCGATGATCGCCGACTACCACGAAGGCCAGAGCCTGATGCAGACGCTGCGTGCCGCAGGCGTGGGGCGCCTGCTGCTCACCGACTGGCACAGCGCCACGCCGGACATGAAGGACTTCGAGGTCGACCAGTACCTCGAGGAGCTGCTCGCCTGCATCGACGACCTCGGCGGCCGCGTCTGCCTGGTCGGGCTGTGCCAGGGTGGCTGGATCTCGGCAATGCTGGCCGCGCGCTTTCCCGACAAGGTGCAGGCGATGGTTCTCGCCGGCTCGCCGATCGACACCCACGCCGGCCACGGACCGCTGGTGCGCATGGTGCGCGACAGCCCGATGAGCTTCTACCAGGAGCTGGTGGCCAGTGGCGGCGGACTGATGCCGGGGCGCTACATGCTCGCGGGATGGAAGAACATGCACCCCGAGCAGCACTACGTGCAGGACCACATCGACCTGTACGAGCACATCGACGACCCGGTGTGGCTGCGCAAGGCCGAGGCCTTCGACCGCTGGTACGAGAACCCGCTGGATCTTCCCGGGCGCTGGTACCTGCAGGTGATCGAGCAGCTGTTCAAGCACAACGAGTTCGCCCAGGGGCGCTTCGTCGGGCTCGGGCAACGCCTGCAGTTGGGGCAGGTCCGCTGTCCGCTGTATCTGCTTGCCGGGGACTCCGACGACATCACGCCGCGCGAGCAGGTGTTCGCCGCCGAGCGCCTGACCTCATCGACGAAGGTGGAAAAGCGCGTCGTGCCGGGCGGGCACGTCGGCTTGTTCATGGGCGCGCGCACCCTCGAGCAGGCGTGGCCGGCCATCGCGGCATGGCTGCGTGCGAACGGCGCCGGGCAGGCTCTCGCCTGAGACCGCGCTGGCCATCGGGGCGCTCGCGCGCGACCTCGCTGGCCGGCACCACGCGCAGCTGCAAGGCGGCCCATGCCGTGGCGATCACTGAACCATTGCCGCGCAGCACGTGGCATTCGCCCGGGCGCAGAAACACGTCGTCGGATTCATGCTCCTCGGTGATCCACAGCAAGGCCTGGGGCGCACCGGCTTCGCCGGTGCCGTACACGCGCAGTTCGGCCCCGGCGTGCTTGCGCAGGTACACGCTGTCGCCTTCGTGCAGGCAGATGCGATTGCGCTGTACCCGCACGGTGTTGTCATTCTTCAGGCTCATGGCTCGCTCCCTGGGTCGTTGACCGGGAAATGACTGCGAAGCTGCGTCAAAATCCCGTGATTTCAACCTTTTACCGGCACCATATTAGGTATTTCCCTGGGGATTCCAAAACGGCATTTCCGCATTGATATCATGCGTTTCATGCATGATGGAGGAGCAACATGGCCCATGCCCCCTTGCCACGCAGACCCTCCGGGCGGCGTCTGGACACCGGCTTCCTGCGCGCCTTCGAGTCCGCCGCGCGCCTGGGTAGCTTCACCGCCGCGGCGCGTGAACTCTCGCTGAGTCAGTCAGCGCTGAGCCGGCAGATCCAGTCCCTCGAACAAGGTGTCGGAGTGCGCCTGTTCGAGCGCGACGGGCCCCGCGTGCGGCTCTCGGCGGCCGGCGAGCGCCTGGCGGCGACGCTGCGTCCGGCACTGGCCTCGCTGGATGCGACGGTCGAGGAGTTGCGCCAGGGCGCGCAGCGACCTCGCGTGCGCATCACCACCTTCGCCTCCTTCGCCAGTCTGTGGCTGATGCCCCGCCTGCCCTTGTTCCAGGCCGAGCATCCCGAGGTGGACATCGCGGTGGAGACCTCCGACCTGATCGCCGATCTCGAGCTCACGGGGCAGGACGTCGCGCTTCGCCTGGCGCACCCGTCGCATCCCGCGGTGCGGCAACCGGATTCGCGCGCGCTGTTCGAGGAACACATCGCTCCGGTGTGCAGCCCGCGTCTGCTGGCCGAACTCGGGCGACGCTCGAGGCAATTGCGGACCCCGGCCGACCTCGCGCACACGACGCTGATCGGCGAGGTCGGCCCGGGAGCCGGCCCGGCGCATTCCCTGGCCTACCTGCGCGAGCTTTCGTGGGATGCCTGGTTTCGCGGAGTCGGGCATCGCGACGTCACGCCGCTGAGCTGGCTGCACCTGAACTTCACGCATCAGACGGTGCAGGCGGCGCAGGCAGGAATGGGCGTGGCGATGGGGCAGCTGGCACTGATCCAGCCCCTGCTGGCCGACGGCAGCCTGGTGCTTCCGCTGGGGCGTCCGCAGCCATCGGGGGTCTGCTACCACATGGTGCTGCGCGACCCGGCGCGCGCGCGCCCGGAGGTCCAGGCGCTGGTCGGCTGGCTGCAGGCGCAACTCGAGCAGGAGCGTATCGACGGATCGCGCGCGGATTGATATTGAATGGATCGCGAACGCACGCGGTGGGCTCAGGGCTGGTGCGCCGGCGCATCGGGGTCGAGCGGCCGTTCCCCGGGCGCATCGGGCGCAAGCTGCGGGTCGCGCACCGGGAACGGTCCCTCGGGCGTGACGGCCAGCGGGTCGCTGGCGGGAAAGGATTCGATCAGCGCGTGATCGAGTTGCTGCTCGATGCTGCGATTGCGTCGCAGCAATTCGCGTTCGTACTCCATGCGCTGTCGGCGCGCCTGGGGGTCCGGGGCCTGGCGGGGTTCGCGCTTGGTGCTGTCGGCAGCCTCGCGCTCGCGCAGTGGACGCGAGGGGTCGGTGTGGTGGTTCATGAGCATGTCCTTCGACAAGGGGTGGACTCGCCGCGACGAGCCGCGCACGACCCGGTGGGGCGAGTGGGGAGCGCCGGTCGAACGACTCTAGGACCGTGCGCAAGGACCTGCCGCGGGCGCATTGCAAGGCCCCGCCACCCAATGCGCCTACGCCGGACAGGGTTCAGGGAAAGCCCGGCACGGGTCGGGCGAGGTAGGCTGGCGCCATGCACGGACGCGAGGTCCGAAGATCAAGGAGATGACGACCATGTGCGAGTTGTTCGCCGTCAGCAGCGCACGCCCGGCGCGCGTGCGCCTGCGCTTCGCCGAATTCGCGACCCACGGCGCGCCGCGCCAGCCCGATGGCGCGGCGGGCAATCCCGACGGTTGGGGCGCGGCTTATTTCGACGGCGTCGACGCGCATGTCCTGCGCGAGCCGGTGCCCGCGGTGCGCAGCGCCTTCGCGCATGTGCTGGAAGACCACGACTTCCACAGCCGGCTGGTGCTGGCGCATGTGCGACGCGCCTCGCGCGGGCCGATCGCGCTGGCCAACACGCAGCCCTTCGTGCGGGAGCTGGGCGGGCGCGTGCACGTGTTCGCGCACAACGGCGACCTGCCGGAGGTGCAGGCGCGCTGGCCGCTGCCGCCTGACGGGAGCCTTCCGGCACGCGCGGTCGGCCAGACGGATTCGGAGCATGCCTTCTGCCAGCTCTTGCGCATGCTGGCCCCGCTGTGGCTGGCCGCGGGCGGCCCGCCTGATCCTCGCGACCGGCTGCGCGTGGTGCGCGAATTCGCGGCGCGCATGCGTGAACTCGGGCCGGCGAACTTCCTCTACAGCGACGGCGAATGCCTGTTCGCGCATGCCGACCGCAGGCGTCATTCCGACGGGCTGGTGCGCGAGCCGGGGCTGCACCTGTGGCTGCGCGCGGCCGCGCATGCGCACGAGCATGAGGTCGCCGGGCTGCAACTGCGGGCCAGCCATGCGCAGGCACATCCGCTGGCGATGCTGGCCAGCGTGCCGCTGGGCGGCGGCGACTGGCAGGCGCTGCCGCGCGGCAGTGTGGTCGGCCTGCTCGACGGCACATCCCTGGAGTAGCGGCAGGGGCCGGACCCGAGGCGCCTGCGCTGGCAGGTGCACGCGTGGGCATAGTGCGCGGTTTCGTGGGCCTGATGTGACAAATCACCACACCAACCCCCGTTCGCGGGATGTGCGCCTTGAGAAACCCGTTAAGATTTATCTTACAAAGTCTTGGTTTTTCAGCATTAATTGTCCGAAGGGCTGCGGTGGGGCCAAGCTGCCCCGGCCGACGGCCGACTGACCCCGGGTTTTGCCGCCCGACCTGCCATGCCAGCCAGCGCCCTGAGTACCCAGCACACCGTCGAGCAAGCCAAGGCCCTGGCGTTCAGGGCGGTGGACTTCCTCCTCGAGCACGACGTTCCGCCGATCCCGCTGAGCTACGGGGTGGCGTATGAATACCTCAGCGGGGGCAGTCCGGACCTGTGCAAGACCCTCGACGACTTCCTGCACAGCGGGCGCAAGATCGACGCCTTCGTCCTGCGCGACCTGCACGAGCGGCACCTTGCGGTGGATCGCTCGACGCCGTTGCGCAGCGTCGGCAACGATCTGCAGAACCTGCTCGGCGAATTGAGCCAGAACATCGAGGAGGCGGGACGTGGTGCCGAGGAGTTCGGGCAGGCGCTCGACACCACGCTGGACCATCTCGCCGATGAGGGCGATGCGCATTCGCTGCGCGACATCGCCTCCGGGCTGTTGGTGGCGACGCACAAGGCGCGCCAGCGCAACGAGCACCTGCAGCAGCGCCTGCAGGTGACCCTGGCGGAAAGCGAGAAGCTCAAGGTCGAGCTCGAGCGCCACCGTCGCGAGGCGCTGATCGATCCGCTGACCGGTCTGTGGAACCGGCGCGCGATGGACACCGAACTCGACGAACTGATGGCCATCGAGCCCGACGCGCCGCTGAGCCTGCTGATGCTGGACATCGACCATTTCAAGCGCATCAACGACACCCACGGGCACGCGCTGGGCGACGCCGTGCTGCGCCACGTCGCCGAGGCCATCCGCAAATGCCTGCGCAGCGAGGACCATGCGGTGCGCTACGGCGGTGAGGAATTCCTCGTGCTGCTGCCGCACACGCCGCTGGGGGAGGCCGCGCGCGTCGCCGAAAGCATCCGCACGCGAGTCGCGTCGCTGCGCCTGCGCCGTCGCAGCGACAACCTGATGCTGGAACCGTTCACCGTATCCCTCGGAGTGGCAAGCCGCAAGCCCGGGGACACCCGCGACAGCCTGCTGCGGCGCACCGACCGCGCGCTCTACCGCTCGAAGGACCTGGGGCGCAACCGCGTCAGCATCGACGGCGACTACGGCCTTCCCGCGGGCCACGCCTGAACGAGCGCCGGCGCCCCGGTGAAGCGGGGTGTCTCGCAGCGGCTCAATGCGCGCCGGCCGCCTCCGCGCCCGCGGCTCCCGGCGCGCTCGGGCGCACCAGCCAGACGAGCACGATCATGGCGATGAACAGCCACGCGCTGAGCCTGAACATCTCGTCCACCGACATGGTCGAGGCCTGCACGTCGATCAGGCGGTTGATCACGCCCAATGCCTGCTCGTGCGAGAAGCCGCCGGACTCGAGCATGCGCAGCACCCAGGAGGAGCGCTGGCCGCCGGCATAGATGTGTTCGGCGAGTTGCGCGTGGTGCAGCGTGGAGCGGTCGTCCCACAAGGTCGTGTAGATCGACGCACCGAAGGAGCCGGCGGTGATGCGCGCGAAGTTCGACAGCCCGGCGGCCGAGGCCACGCGGCCCGGCGCAAGGCCTCCGAGGATGATTCCCAGCAGCGGGATGAAGAAGGTCGCCGTCGCCACGCCCTGCACCACCGTCGGCAGCGAGTAGTCCCAGTAGGTATCGCCCGCGGTGAAGCGCGAACGCATCCAGAACACGATCGCGAAGACCAGGAACGAGAACGAGGTCATCCAGCGCGTGTCGATCTGGCTGGCGTAGCGCCCGACGAAGGGCATGAACAGCAGCGCGAACAGCCCCACCCATGCCAGCACGCCGCCTGCCTCGGTGGCGGTGTAGCCGATGGACTCCTGCAGCCACAGCGGCAGCAGCACCAGCGAGCCGAAATACATGCCGTAGGCCAGCGCCAGCATGATCGTGCCGAGGGTGAAATTGGGCAGCTTGAACAGCGTCAGGTCGACCACCGGATGATCGTCGTGCAGCTCCCAGATCAGGAACAGCACGAAGCCCACGACGGCGGCCACCGCGAGCGCCACGATGGTCGTGGATCCGAACCAGTCGAGCTCCTCGCCCTTGTCGAGCATGACCTGCAGCGCGCCGACCCAGATCACCAGCAGCGCCAGCCCCGTCCAGTCGATCGGCAGCTTGCGGGTCGGGGTCTCGCGCGTGCGGTAGATCGTCAGCGTGACCAGCGTGCAGACCACCCCCACCGGGACGTTGATGTAGAAAATCCAGGGCCACGAGATGTTGTCGGTGATCCAGCCTCCCAGCAGCGGCCCGGCGATCGGCGCGACCAGCGTGGTCATCGACCACATCGCCAGGGCCATCCCGGAGCGCTTGGGCGGATAGCTCGCCAGCAGCAGGGTCTGCGACAGCGGGATCATCGGTCCGGCCGAGGCCCCCTGCAGCACGCGGAACAGGATCAGCACCGACAGGCTCGGAGCCTGGCCGCACAGGAACGAGAACAGCGTGAACAGCAGGATGCTCGACAGGAAGGTGCGCACCGCGCCGAAGCGCTGGGTCAGGAAGCCGGTCAGCGGAACCGCGATCGCATTGGCCACCCCGAAGGAGGTGATCACCCAGGTGCCCTGCGAGGCGCTGACCCCCATGTCACCGGCGATCGACGGAATCGACACGTTGGCGATCGAGGTGTCCAGCACGTTCATGAACGTGGCCAGGCTGAGGGCGATGGTGCCGATGACCAGCGCGCTGCCCTGAAGGGGTCGCAGATGCGTGGGGGTGATCGGCGCGGCTGGCGGCGCGCCGGGCGCGTCCGCGGGGGTATCGGGGTTCATCGGGATGGTGGGCAGTTCATATCAAATGTTATCGTCTCGGCTGATTTCATGTTGCCCACCGCACGCCGATGGATCGCCTGCCGCATTTCGGATTCCTGCTCGCCGAGTTGAGCCGTCGCTACGTCCAGCTGTTCGAGGAGCTGGCGCAGGGGACCGGGCTGAACCTGACGACCTGCCGTGCGCTCGCCTACCTGGAGCGCCACGAGGGCATCAGCCAGTCGCGCCTGGCCGAACTGGCCTCGATCGAGCCGATGGCGCTGGTGCGCCTGCTCGACCGCCTGCAGGCCGAAGGCCTGGTGCGGCGCGAGCGCGACCCGCAGGATCGTCGCGCCCACCGACTGCTGCTGGAGGCCCGGGCGCAGCCGGTGCTGCGGCAGATCCGCGAGCTGTCGCGGCGCGCGCGCGAACACACCTTCGCCGGGGTCGATGCCGACGAGCGCGAGCAGTTCATGCGGGTGCTGCAACAACTCGCCGACAACCTCGGTGGAGCCCGCTGAGGCGACGTGCGGCGCCTCGGCGCAGGCGCGCTGCGCGAATCAGGCGCGCACGCGCGTCGGCGCCGATTGCCCGGCGGCCGGCTCGTCGACAGGGGCGGCTTCGTCGCCGGGGGCCGGGTCGTCGTTGCCGCCGGCCGCGCCCATGCTCCAGCTGAGCTGGTGCAGCGCGCGCACCAGCCGCTCCGACACGCGGTCGAGCGCGCCGGCGCCGAGGTCGGCGAGCACATGCTCGGCCGCCTGCGCCTGCTCGGCCTCGCGCAGCAGCTCTCCGGCCTGGCGGTGGAATTCGGCGTGCAGGCGCTGCGCCCGATCGAACACCGAGCGTGTCGATGGCCAGATGGTGTCGGCATGGCGTCGCATCCAGCGCCCGAGCAGGCAGGAGTCGTCGCGACACACGACGCGCCACTGCAGCGGCGCTCCCTCGCCGCGCAGGTTGCGCATCAGCGTGTCGCGATACTCCTGGTGCGACACGATGATGCGCTGCCAGTCCAGCGGAGCGATGTCCCGGCTGTACAGCAGCGCCTGGCGTCCGAGCGCGGTGTCTGGGCTCGCGGGGTCGACGTCCCAGTGCCAGTCCTGCAGCCACGACGCGAACTGCTCCGCCGGCATCGGGTGCGCCAGCGCGTAGCCCTGGCCGCGCTCGACACCCAGCGCGAGCGCCATCTCGACGAGGTCGGGGGTCTCCAGGCCTTCCATCGTGACCTGCATGTTCAGGCCCTGTGCCATGCGTACCAGCGCGCCGACGAAGGCGATGGTCTTCGCCGGTTCCTCCTGCGCCTGTTGCACGATGTGCTGGTCGATCTTCACCGTGTCGAAGGGCAGGCTGCGCATGCGTCGCAGGCTGCTATAACCGGAACCGAGGTCGTCCATGACCAAGCGCACGCCCAGGCGCGACAGGCTGGCGATGGCGTCGTCGCGCCGCTGGCTGTCGAACTGGTCCTCGTGGGTCTCCAGCAGCTCCAGGCGCAGGCGCCCGGCCTCGATTCCGCCTTGCTGCAGCGCCTGCGCGATCCACTGCGGGCACTCCGGGTCCATCAGCACGCTGGGCGGCAGGTTCAGGCTGGCTCCGAGTTGCAGCCCCTGCTCGTCCCAGCGGCGCAGCCAGTGCAGGGTCAGTTCGAGGCCCTTGCGGAACAGGATGCGAAGCTCGTGGTTGCCGAAGGCCTCGAGGAAGCCTCCGGGATGCAGCACGGTGTCCCCGTCCTGCAGGCGTGCCAGCACCTCCACCTCGTCGGGTTGTCCGGTGAGGAGGTTGATCAGCGGCTGCACGTGCAGCCGCAGCCCGCCGCTGTACAGCAGATCGTGCAGGCGGCTGCGCCGCGTGGCCGCGATCGGGTGCTGCTGCGCGGGCCCTCCCAGCGCGCGCTGGAATGCCGGCCCCAGATGGTGTTGCGCCGACTCCAGCCACATGCGCATCGCGGGCGCCTCGAACTGCCCGGGATGGCGCCCCAGCAAGGTGATGACCTGGTGCACGTGCCCGTGGCGGTCGAGCAGCGGGATCGCCGCCACGCTGCGCACCCCGAAGCGCCTGGCGATGTCGCCGTATCCTTGCATCGCGCACTCGTTGGCGTCGGTCGCGATGGTCCCGCTGCTCCAGGCCCGTTGCGTGGCTCCGGGAAATTCCTGCCCGGTGCGCCGGAAATCCGGATCCAGTCCGGCCTCGCGCAGCGCCTGCAGGTAGGCCTGCGCCTGGCCGAAACCGAACTCCAGCACGTAACGGTTGTCCGCGTCGGGGCGCCCGCAGGCCACGCCGTCGATTCCGGGGAGTTCACCCAGGTGCGCCACCACATGGCGCTGCAGCTGGCCCGATTGTTCCCACGCGTCCAGGCCCGTTTCCAGCGCCGCCAGGTGCGCTTGGCGCTGGTGCTGCACCTCGAGGGCGCCGCGCTGGGTGGCCTGCAGATCCAGCGCGACGCGCTGCTGCAGCAGGGTCTGCAGGCGCACGCGCGCGTCCAGGCGCAGCGACAGACGCTGCGTGGCTCGCTGCAGCGCCGCGCCATACTGGCTCAACGCGGCCATGGACGCCGCGCCGTCGACTCCGACCATCGCATGCACGCGCCCCACGCGCAGAGCCTGCTCCTCCTGCTCCTGGCGCTGCAGGTCCGGGCGCAGCAGCTGTCGCAGGTGCCCGCTCTGCTTGTTCTTGAGTTCCTGCAGCTCCTGCGGGGTCAGCATCGCCACGATGCGCGCGTTCGGGCTGTCAGGCGCCAACTCGCGCCAGTAGGCGTCGAGGAATTGCGCATCCGCCGGCAGCATCTCGTCGCGCACCTTCTCGAGCAGCTCGGCCGCCGCCTGGCCGTAGGGGTCGAGCTCGTCCTCCTGCACATCATCGAGCTGCTCGCCGCTGAGCAGCCACCAGCGCTGGCGCCGCGCCTTCGCGGACTTCGCCGCGTACAGCGCGCCGTCGGCCTGGCGCAGCAGCGAATCGGGCTCTTCCCCGTGCTCGGGATACAGCGCCAGGCCCATGCTCATGCCGATCTCGACCTGCACCTGCGCGGCGAGCTCGAATGGCTGCTCGACGGCGCGATGCAGGCGGCCGAGCACGCTGGCCAGCACCTGTCGCGGGTGCGTGGCGTCGAGTTCATCGAGCACCAGCACGAATTCGTCCCCTCCGAGGCGCGCCAGCAGGTCCGATTCGCGAAGCTGGGCCTGCAGCCGCGACGCGAGTTGCTGCAGCAGGCGGTCTCCGGCGGCGTGGCCGTAGGTGTCGTTCACAGGCTTGAAGTCGTCCAGGTCGAGCACGCCGATGGCCAGCTGGTGGCCGCTGCGACGCGCGCGCGCCATCGCGTGCGGCAGGTGCTGCTCCAGCGCCAGGCGGTTGGCAAGCCCGGTCAGTGCATCATGGCGCGCCAGATGCGCCTGCTCCGACTCGCGCGCCTGCAGCAGTTGCTTGAGGTCGATCTCGGTCAGCGCCTGGCCGATCAGCTCCGCCGTGCGCAGCAGCGTGTCCTGCACGATCGCGTCGAGGTCGGCCGAATCGTTGGCCACCAGCACCAGCATCGCCCACACCCGCCCGGACCGGCGCAGCGGAAGGGTCACCGCCTCCTGCGCGCAGCCGGCCAGCGCATAGGCCTGCCATGGCCGGATGAGCGCCGACTCGGGGTCGGTCTCGATGGCACGCAGTCCTTCGCGCCAGGTGCGCGACAGCGCGTCGCGGCCGTCGCGCTGCACCTGCAGCGTCTGGCCGTCCAGGGTCTCGCGGGCATATCCCGCCGCGGCGACGATGCGTACGCGGCCGTCGTCGCCGGGCTGGCCGATCCACGCCGCGGCGAACAGCCCGCCTTCGAGCAGGCGCGTGCACGCCGTTTCCAGCAGTTCGCCTTCGCTGCGCGATGCGATCAGCACGTCGATCTGCGAGAACACGGTGCGCATCAGCTCGCCCTGGCGTTCGTGCGCGCGCAGCGCGTCCTGCTGCGCGGCGACCAGATCCAGGCGCTCCAGGCCGCGGCCGATGTCCTCGCCCATGTCTCCGAGCACGGCCGAGAACTCGGGGTCGAACTGCAGCGCTTCGCCCCAGTGCATGCTCAGCACCGCGTCCAGGCGACCGTGGCAGCGAATCGGCAGCGCCGCGCAGGCGTGCATCGCGTGCGTCGCCGCGTGCCCGCTCCACGGCCTGCCGGGGCGCGCCAGATCGTCGTGGAACTGCGCGCGCGCGCTGTGCCATGCGGCGCCGAACGGGCCGGAGGCATCCCCGGCTCCGTCCAGGGATCCCGGGATCTTGCGCAGGTACTCGGTGGCTCCGGCGCTGGCAACGACCTGGGCGCGCTGTGCCGCGTCGGCGCGCCCGACCCATGCCAGTCGTACCTCGCACAACTCGACCGCCGCTTCGCAGATGCCGCGCAGCAACTCGGACTCCGTGTCGGCGACGGCGATCAGTTCCTGGGTCCTGGCGCGAAAGGCCTGCAGGCGCGACAGGCGCCCGAGGGTGCGCAGGGCCTGCGCGTTGCGGCGCTGCAGGTGGCGCAGATGGCGCAACCCGGCCGCCAGCAGCCACCCGCCGATCACCGCCAGCCCCAGCAGCAGCGCGGCGTACGGCAGCATGCGCTGCATCCAGCGCAGCAGCAGGGCGCGTTGCGGTACCGCGGCGATGACCACGTAGGGAAGCCCGCTGACCCTTACCCATGCGCCGATGGAACGACGCGCGGAATCGCCGAAGGCTCCGTGGAAGTCGCCGCTGCCCGATTCCAGCAACGAGCGCAGCGGCAGATCCAGGCGTTGCGGCTGTCCGTAGGGGGTCAGCCCGACCGGGTAGGCGAGCTGGGGCAGGCCGTCGACGTCGCGCACGACAGTCAGGCTGGCGCTCGGATAGCCGGCGAGCAGCACGCGCAGGGCCGGCGACAGGCGCTGCGGGTGCATCACGGCCAGCCAGCGTCCGCTGTCCAGGCGCAGCATGGCGCCGCTGAGCCAGGCCCCAGGCTGCGCCGGATCGGGCACCGGGGGCAGCGCGCAGCGCGTCGTCGCGCCCGGGCAGCTCGACCACGCGTCGCGGGTGCCCGGCGCGAGCGCGGCGTCGAGGGTCGGATAACGAGGCATGTCACGCGCCGCGGCGAGCACGCGGGCGTCGCGACCCAGCAACACCAGATTGGAGTTGCCGGGCCACAGATCCAGCGCGTGGCGCAGCGTGGCCGCTGCGTCACCGCCCGGCTCGAGCTCGGAGCCGACGCGGCGCAGCTGCTCGACCTGCGTGTCCAGGTGCGCGCGCAGGTCCTGCGCGTACACGTCGGCTCCGGCCTGCAGGCTGTTCAGCGCATGCTGGCGCGTTGCCTGCCATTGCTGCCACCCCAGCGCGGCGCAGCCCGCCGCGAGCAGCAGCGCCGCCAGCGCAGCCTTGGCCCAGGCGATCTGCTGGCTGGGATCGGTTACGACTATGCGCGTTCGGGCAGGCGGTCGGGGCATCGCGGGAGCGGACGGAGCACGGCACGGTCCTGGTGTCGTCCGGGCTGGCTGTGACCGGAACCAGGCCCCGGTCGGCCGTATCCTCCCATTGTGGCAGTGCAAGCGCCGTCGCGGCGCACCGCCACCCCGGATTCGGGGGGGCGCCGCGGCGGCACGCCCCGGCCCCGCCGCTTGCGATCAGTAGAAGCTGAAGCTGGCGCTGGTGCCGTTGATCGCGTTGTACGAGGTCGTGAAGTCGCTCGACATCTGGGCCAGCACGCCGGTATTCCAGTTCAGCAGGTCGGCGCCGCCGGCGTCGTCCGAGGAGCCGGGCGGCAACGCGAGGTATTGCTCGATGCCGAACAGCACCTTGTCCTGCGCGTCGCCGGCGACGGGCAGGGTGTTGGCGATGTCGATGGCGCCGAGCTGGAATTCGGCTGCCGCCTTCGCCGAGGCGGCGGCATAGTTGCTCATCGTCAGGCCGCCGGGCATGGTGTTGGCGATGGCCGTGGCGATCGTGGTCAGCGGCGTGACCTGCACGTTGACGGTGCTTCCGCCGCCGACGAACACCACTGCCTGCAGGCTGGCGTTGGTTGCCGCCAGCGGGGTCAGCGACTGGGTCGAATGGGTCGCCGCGCTGAGGTAGCTGCCGCCGGTGATCTGCACCAGCACCGGGCCGTAGAAGTTGGGAAGCGCCTGCGAGAACTGGCCCTGCGCGTCGGTGCTGATGCACCCGGGGGTCAGCAGCGTGCCGGTGCCGGTCGGAGGAGAGACGCTGAAGTTCAGCGGGTTGCCCTGCCCGTTGGCGATCGCGTACATGCACACGGCGCCGCTGCTGATCACGGGCGCCGTGGCGTCCATCAGTACCTGGCCGTCGACGGTCGATCCGTCGTACTTGCTGCTGGTGCCGCCGCCGCAGGCGGCGAGCGCGAGGCACAGGCTCAGCGCGGCGGCGACGGCGCCGCGACGGGGAAGGCTGGACATGGGGGACATCTCCGGGGAGTGGGTCTCGGCGGGTAGGGGATGAGGCCTGGATGTTCGCGCGCCTGCCGTGCCGCGCCAGGCACGCCGCGGTGCCTGCCGCGAGGCCACGCGGGCGTCCGTTCAGTGCACCACGCGGTCGGTGGCCTCGACGAACAGTTCGTCGAGGATCAGCGAATCGGGCTCCTCGTCGAGACGCCAGAACACCATCAGCACGATGGTCTTGAGCTGCTCGACCGGCAACTGCTTGATGCCCGTGGCCACGGCGCGCTCGATCACCAGCTCGCGCAGGTGCGGCTTGATGGTGCCCGCGGATTCGAGGAAGTTCAGGTAGCCCACCGCGTCCACACCCAGGCATTCGAGTTCGGCCGCCTCGTACAGGCGGATCGAACCATCGGTGGGATCTCCGGAGATGCGGCTGTCGGCAACGGCCAGGTCCAGGCCGTGCAGCCAGTCCAGCGCATCGCTGATCTCCTCGGTCTCGAAACCCGCCGCGCTGAGCTTGCGCGACAGCTGTCCCGGCTCGGGGCAAGCCTCCGGATGCCAGTAGGTTTCGTAGACGTACATCAGAATGTCGAACATGACGGGCATTCTATGCACAAGCGCGCGCGGCGGGCCGCTGTGTGGTAATCCGCCCTCGCCCGGGCATCGAGCCGGCGACCGCGGGGCCTCAGGCGCGCGACACGCGGCACAAACGCCCGCCGGGAAGCCTCGTCACGAGGCCCTGCAGCTCCAGTTCGAGCAGTTGCTGTTGCAGCCGCGCGGGGTCCATCCGGCTGTCGTGAAGCAGGCGGTCGAAGGTGATCGGTCCGGAACCCATCGCATGCAGCAGTTCCACGGCGGCTTCGTCGGCGGGCGCCGCCCTGTCCTGCGCCTCGCGCTGCGCGCTCCAGCCGAGTTCGTCCAGGATGTCGTCGACCTGCTCGGCCAGGCAAGCGCCGTCGCGCAGCAGGCGGTGGCAGCCGCGCGCCACCGGATTGTGGATCGAGCCGGGCAGCGCGAACACCTCGCGCCCCTGCTCGGCGGCGAGGCGAGCCGTGATCAGCGAGCCCGAGCGCAGCGCGGCTTCGGTCACCAGCACGCCGCGGCACAGACCGCTGATGATCCGGTTGCGTCGCGGGAAATGGGCCGCCAGCGCGGGCTGCCCAAGGGCGAATTCAGTCAGCAGCAACCCCTCGCGCGCGATGCGCGCGGCGAGTTCGCGGTGCGTGGCCGGATACACGCGGTCGCAGCCGGTGCCCAGCACGGCCAGCGTGGAGGCGCCGGCGGGCCCCGCCAGCAGGGCTCCCCGGTGCGCCTGCGCGTCGACTCCGCGCGCCAGCCCGGAGACCACCGTGACTCCGGCCGCAGCCAGCGCCTGCGCGAAGTCGTGGGCGTCGCGCGCTCCCTGCGCACTGGGGTGACGTGTCCCGACCACGGCCAGCAGGCGCTGGCGCGCCAGCAGGCAGGCATCGCCGTGGACCCACAGCAGCGGCGGCGGGTCGGGGATGTGCAGCAGCGCCGGCGGGTAGCGCGGGTCGGACAGCGGGATCAGCCCATGCGCCGGTTCGGCCAGCCAGTCGGGGGCGCGCGCCAGCAACTCGCGCAGCGCCGCCGGCGGCGGTGCCAGCAGCGCCTCGGCAGCGGGGCGCGGCAGGACGCCGCGCAGGCGCTCGATCCCGGCCTCGAGCACCTGCCGCGGCTCGCCGAAGGCGCGCAGCAGGCGCTGCACGCCGAGCGGTCCGATGCCGGGGCTGTAGCTCAGCCGCAGCCACGCGTGCACATCGGCGTCGCCGCCCGTGTGCACATCGGGGCGCGGGCTCACTCCATCTACGGCTGGATGACCTGGTCGGCGACCTGCACCTCGGTGCGAGCACTGAGCACGAGGCCGAAACTGACGTGCTGGAAGGTGCGGAACACCATCAGCGTGCCATCGCGTCGAGCCGGGATCTCGATTTCCGGGCGGCCCTTCGCGGTGGGGTCGACGACTTCGCGCGGCCGCTTCATGATCGCCAGCACGTCGCCGGGCTGCAGGCCCTCGGCACTGCCCAGGTCGAGGGCGACGACACTGTCCTTGCCGGCCATCTGCATGTCGCCGTAGATCGAGATGATGTCGCCATGCACCGGCTGCTTCGGCGCCTGCGGCGTGAAGTTCAGGGCCTGGCTCGGCGGATGCGCGATCAGCAGATCGCCGACGACCATTTCGCGCTGCATGGTCAGCTCGCTCACCGTGGACACCGCGTCCTTGCCCTGCGGACCGTGCACGATGCGTACCTTGCCGATGAAGTCGGACTCGTACGCGACGATCTTGTGGGTGTGCGGGTTGCGCAACGCGCGCGCCGGGCGGTAGACGTCGAAGTCCGTGGTGTGGCCGACATCGCCGCGCACATAGGCGTAGTCACCCGGGGCCAGCATCACGTGCCCGCGCGACAACGCGACGATGCGCGGCGACTTCTCCAGTTGCGAGGGTTCGACCAGCAGCGGGCGCGTCAGATAGGGACCGATGATCTCGGGGTTGAGGGTCGGGATCCCCGGCGGCGGCAACGCCTCGTACTGCACTCCGGGCTGCAGGCGCACCGTCGGGATCTCGCCGCGGCCCTGCAGGCTTAGCATCGCACGCCCCCCGGAAATCGTCAGCACCAGCACCTGGCCGGGGAATATCCAGTGGGGGTTGCGGATGCGCTGCAGGTTCATGCCCCACAGGTCGGGCCAGTTCCAGGGCTGCTTCAGGTACAGGCCGGCGATGCGCCACAGCGTGTCGCCCTTTCGCACCTCGTAGCGCGACGGCGCGCCCGCTGCCAGTTCGCTGACCGGCACGCCCTGCTGCGCGGCCTGCTGCGCGCGTTCGCGCTGCTGCGCGGGTACCGGGTAGTTCGGCAGGCCGTTCAGCGGGGGCGCGGTGTCCGGCACGGGCTGCGCGGCGGCCGAAGCCAGCCAGAACAGCAGTCCGATCGCGCCGGCGTGGCCAATGAGCTTGCGTTGCATGAAGGGGCCCCCAAGAAAGACAATATGCACCTGAACGGAAAGCTGCGCCCGACTCTGCCGCGGGCCTCGAAGCCCCGGCAGGGGGTGCGCGCCGCTGCCTCCGCCCTCGACTCGTACGCTTGACCCGTACTCTTGACCATCGACCGGACGCCCCCAGATACCCTTTGAGGGTCGAATGGCATCCGATGGCGCAACGGATCCGTGCCGGCGAGGCGGCGGGAGCGCATCGCCCCGGCGCATGCCCGCAAGCCGGGGCGCGAGTCGGGTCGCAAGTCGGCCTGCCACCCGGGCGGGCGACCCTGCACGATCCGGCGATCCGGCACGCAAAACCTCGAATGCTTGTTACATTGTCTCCGTAAATCCGCGACCGTCGCAATCAAAACCCCGGTTCGACCCTGTGCGAAGTTGCATGAATGCCGCGTCCAGTCCGGGTTCCATACAGGGTACCTGAGGTACCGGAGTCCCCAATGGCCCTCTTGAACATCCTTCAATATCCCGATCCCCGACTGCACACGGTCGCCAAGCCGGTGACCGAGGTCGATGAGCGCGTGCGTCGCATCGTCGCCGACATGTTCGAAACCATGTACTCGGCGAAGGGGGTGGGCCTGGCCGCCACGCAGGTGGATATTCACGAGCGCATCATCGTCGTCGACACCTCCGAGCAGCGCGACCAGCCGATGGTGCTGATCAATCCCGAGATCGTGCAGCGCAGCAGCGATTGCAAGGAATGGGAGGAAGGCTGCCTGTCGTTGCCGGGAATCTACGACAAGGTCACGCGCCCGGACCGCATCCGCGTGCGGGCGCTCGATGCGCGCGGCGAGAGCTTCGAGATCGAAGGTGACGGCCTGCTGTCCGTGTGCGTGCAGCACGAGATGGATCATCTGGACGGCAAGGTGTTCGTCGACCACTTGTCGGCGCTCAAGCGCAACCGCATTCGCGCCCGCATGCGCAAGCGCCAGCGCGAGGCCGAGGCGGCCTGAATGGGCGAGCCCAGCGCCGTCGACGCGCCCGCGCTGCGCCTGGCCTACGCGGGGACTCCGGAGTTCGCCGCGGCCGGCCTGCGTGCGGTGCTGGACGCCGGGTACGAGGTGGCGCTGGTGCTGACCCAGCCCGATCGTCCGGCCGGGCGCGGCATGCATCCGCAGCCCAGCGCGGTCAAGCAACTCGCGCTGCAGCATGGACTGGCGCTGGCGCAGCCGCGTGGATTGCGTCTGGACGGGCGTTTCGCCGAGGACGCGGCGCAGGCGCGCGAGGCGCTACGGCAGGCGGCCCCCGACGTGCTGGTGGTGGCGGCCTACGGGCTGATTCTGCCGCAGTGGATGCTCGACCTGCCGCGCGTGGGGTGCCTGAACATCCACGCTTCGCTGCTGCCGCGCTGGCGCGGAGCGGCGCCGATCCAGCGCGCCATCGAGGCCGGCGACGAGATCACCGGCGTGAGCATCATGCGCATGGATGCCGGACTGGACACCGGAGCGGTCTACCGCATGGAGGAAATGCCGATCCTCCCCGATGACGACGCGGCAAGCCTGCAGCAGCGCCTGGCTCGACTCGGCAGCGAATTGCTGCTGCAGGTGCTTCAGGACCTGCGCGACGATGTCGCCGAACCGACGGCGCAGCCCAACGACGGCGTGTGCTATGCGAACAAGATCGACAAATCCGAGGCGTGGCTCGACTTCCGGCTTCCGGCGCTTGAGCTGGAACGTCGGATCCGCGCCTTCAAGCCGCATCCCGGGGCCCGCACCAGTCTCGGAGCGCTGCAGTTGAAGGTGCACCGTGCCCACCTCGGAGGCAGCGCGACGAGCGCCGAGCCGGGCTGCGTGCTGCGTGCCGACGAGCACGGCATCGAGGTGGCCTGCGGGGAAGGCTCGCTGCGCTTGACCCGCCTGCAACGCGCCGGCGGGCGAGCGGTCGATGCCGGTGAGCTCTTGCGCGGCCTGCAGATTCGCCCAGGCCAGCATTTCGACTGCGAAGCGCCTCGCGCTCCCTGAAGTCCACCGTCGCTGGCATGGGCCACCGCGATGCGCTAGCATGCGTTACTCGTGTATCAAGAAGTAATGTCCGGCACCTGCCGGATGGAGTCGTCTCGCATGTCGAACCTGCTTCGCGCCGCGGCATTGCTGGCTCTTGCCGCCGCGCCTGCGGCGGCACTCGGCTGGTGGTTGGGCGCCGGTCAGGGCTGGTTGGTGGTTCTGCTGCCTGCACTGGCTGCGGCGGCCGCCGCGTATCTGAGCCTCACTGCGCTGCTGCTGCGAGGCTATCGCGCGCGCGAAGTCCATGACCGCGATGCCCCGCACCTGCTGGCCATGGTGCGTGAGCTGGCGGCGCGCGCCGGCTTGCCGGTGCCGCGCGTGTGCCTGCTGGACGAGCCTGCCGCCAACGCCTTCGTCATCGGCCGCGATGGGCGCCACGCCTGTCTGCTGCTGACCACCGGGATCCTGCGCCTGCTCGACGAGCGCGAGTTGCGCGCGGTGCTGGCCCACGAATTCGCCCACATGCTGCGTGGTGACATGCTTCCGGCGAGCCTGGCTGCCGCGCTCGGCGGCCTGCTCGCGACGGCCTCGCAGGTCGGCTGCGAGGTGTCGGACGAGAACGCGTCGCAGGGGCGTTCGCTGTTGGCGTCCCCGCTGTGGCTGTTGCTGGCGCCGCTGGCCGGAGCGATGGCATGGCTGGGTGCGTCGGCGCGCCATGAACTGGCCGCCGACCGCCTCGGCGCATCCCTGTGCGGCGACGCCCCCGCGTTGGCCCGCGCATTGCAGCGCGTCCAGGCCGACGCCGCCGAGCGGCCCGGCTGGCTGGTCGCCGGATGCAACCCGGCTGGCGGACAGATGATGGTGTGCGACCCGCTGGCCGATTCCGGGGTCCGCGTGCAGGGTGGATCGGGTGGATCGGGTGGACCGGGTGGATCGGGCGGCCTGCAGCGCCTGTTCCGCCGCCACCCGCCGATCGCGCAGCGCGTGGGCGCGCTGCTTGCGCAGGGCCACGGCGGCGGAACCGGCTCAGCGCCGCTGTTCGAAAAGCCCCTCGAGGGCGGAGTCGATCAGCACCCCGGCGATGCTGTACAGCAGTGAACCGATCAGTGCGGCGCCGAAGCTGCGCACCTCGAAGCCACTGCTCAGGCCGGATGCGGCATAGAACATCAGCGCGTTGATCAGGAAGAAGAACAGGCCCAGGGTCAACACGGTGATCGGCAGGGTGAGCACGAACAGGATCGGACGCACCAGGCTGTTGAGCAGGCCGATGATCAGCGCCGCCCACAACGCGGCCGCGAACCCGGCCACGTGGACTCCGCTGTACAGATAGGCCACGGCCATCAGCGCGGTGGCCGAGAGCAGCCACTTGACGAGCAACTTCAGCATCGGGACTCCTGTCGACGGGCGCATGCGAACCCTGCGGGCACTACCTTAACCCAGCCATTGCCCGCGCGCATTGGGCCGCGCGAATACACGCGCCACCGCCCAGGCCGCCGGCGCATGCCGGGCCCCGCCCCTCAGGAACCCTCGCTGCCGATGCGCCGCGCCAGTTCGGCGGCCTTGCCGGTGTAGCCGCCGGGACTCAGCTGCAGCAGGCGCTCGCGCTCGGCAGCGGGCAGCGGCAGGGCCGCGATGAATTCGCGCAGGGTCTCGCGGGTGATGGCCTTGCCCCGCGTGAGTTCCTTGAGCTGCTCATAGGGGTTGGGCAGGCCGTGACGGCGCATCACCGTCTGTATGGGCTCGGCCAGCACTTCCCAGGCGGCGTCGAGGTCGGAGGCCAGGCGTTGTGCGTCCGGCTCCAGCTTGTCCAGGCCGCGCTGCAGGCTGTCGTAGGCAAGCAGCCCGTGTCCCAGGGCCACGCCCATGTTGCGCAGCACCGTCGAATCGGTGAGATCACGCTGGAAACGCGAGATCGGCAGCTTTTCGCTGAGGTGGCGCAGCAGCGCGTTGGCGACGCCGAGGTTGCCCTCGGAGTTTTCGAAGTCGATCGGGTTGACCTTGTGCGGCATGGTCGACGAGCCGATCTCGCCGGCCTTGGTGCGCTGGCGGAAGTAGCCCAGGGAGATGTAGCCCCACAAGTCGCGGTTCAGGTCGACCAGCACCGTGTTCAGCCGCGCCACCGCGTCGAACAGCTCGGCCATCGAGTCGTGCGGCTCGATCTGGATCGTGTAGGGATTGAAGCGCAGGCGCAGCTGCTGCTCGACCACGCCACGCGCCAGCGCCTCCCAGTCCACGTCCGGATAGGCGGCCAGGTGGGCGTTGTAGTTGCCGACCGCGCCATTCATCTTGGCCGTCAGCTCGACCGCGCGCAATTGCACCAGCGCGCGTTGCAGGCGCGCGGCGAAGTTGCCCATTTCCTTGCCCAGCGTGGTCGGGCTGGCGGTCTGGCCGTGGGTGCGTGACAGCATCGGCGCGTCGGCCAGGTCCAGTGCCAGGCGGCGCAGGCGCGCCAGCACGGCCTGCAGTGCCGGAACCAGGACCTGCTCGCGCGCGCCGCTGAGCATCAGGCCGTGCGCGGTGTTGTTGATGTCTTCCGAGGTGCAGGCGAAGTGCACGAATTCGCTGCTGCGGGCCAGTTCGGGCCATGCGCCCAGGCGTTCCTTGATCCAGTACTCGACCGCCTTCACGTCGTGGTTCGTGACGCGCTCGATGGATTTGATGGCCTGCGCGTCGGCCTCGCCGAAAGCCGCCGCAAGGCCTCGCAGTTCGGCCTGCAGCTGCGCCGGAATCGGCGCCAGCTCAGGCAGCCCGGCTTGCGACAGTGCGATCAGCCACTCGATCTCCACCTGCACGCGGCAGCGCATCAGCGCGCTTTCCGACAGGTGGGCGCGCAGCGCGTCGACCTTGGCGCTGTAGCGGCCATCGAGCGGGGACAGGGCGCTCAGCGGGCTGGCGAGCGCGGCGTGGGGGGCGGAAAAGGTGCTCATCGGCCCCATTGTAGAAACTACACGCCTGCCTCGATCGGCGGCAGGCGCAGCAGCATGCCGCGCAACGCGTGCAGCGCGGTGGCCATGCGCACCGCATGCCTGTCCCCGGGCCAGCGAACCGCCTCGGCCTGCGCACGCGTGCCCTGCGCGTCCAGCCATGCCCATGCGAACCAGACCAGCCCGACCGGCTTGTCGGCGCTGCCGCCGCCGGGGCCGGCGATGCCGGTCACCGCCAGCGCCGCCTGGACCGGCGCATGCTCCAGCACGCCGCGCGCCATCGCCAGCGCGGTGGCCTCGCTGACTGCGCCGTGGGTCTGCAGCACCTGCGGCGATACGCCGAGCAGTTCGTGCTTGGCGGCGTTGCTGTAGGTGACCAGCGACCGCTCGAACCACTGGCTCGAGCCGGGCAGCGCGGTCAAGGCCGCCGAGATCAGCCCGCCGGTGCAGGACTCGGCGCAACCCAGCATGCTGCCGCGGTGCAGCAGTTCACGGCCGAGTGCATCGGCGGCGCCGGTCAGCTGCGCCCAGCCGGGAGCGGGCGGCAACGCCGGGGCGCCCTCACATGATGAGATGAAGTCCATGCAGCCACACGTCGATGCAGACCCACAGGAAGGTGCCCGCGCCCAGCGCGAGCAGCGCCAGCACAGCGGCCACGAGGTCGTCCAGCATGATGCCCAGGCCGCCGCGGACCTTGCGGTCGACCCAGCCGACGGGCCCGCGCTTGACCGCGTCGAACAGCCGGAACAGCGCGAAGGCGGCCAGCTGCATGCCCCATGGCAGGCTCGTGCCGCCGCCAATCGCCTCGACGCCGCGCTGCGCCAGCCACAGCAGCAACCACATCGCGACGATCTCGTCCCATACCACGGGCGAAGGATCATGCAGGCCGAGGGCGCGCGCGGTGAGCCCGCAGATCCATATGCCGCCCGCGAAACCCAGCACCAGCAGCAGCGGCCAGGCCCATGCCGGCAGCAGGGCCTGCAGCACCAGGTAGGTGGCCCAGCCGAACAGGCTGCCGGCGGTGCCGGGGGCCACCGGGGACAGCCCGCTCGCGCAGCCCAGGGCCAGGAAATGCCATGGGCTGCGCAGCAGGAAGCGCAGGTCGGCGCGCGGCGGCGTGTTCGCGGCTTCGGGCGGCGCCGGGTTCATGGCTGCAGGAAGTGGTCGAAGGAGGGGTAATCGGCGGGCATGCTACGCCCGGCGCCATCGCGCAGGCGCAGGCCGGGTTCGGCCTCGATGCTGCCGATGCGCGTGAGCGCGACACCGGCCTGCTCGCCGGCGCGTAGCACCTGCTCGCGCCGCGCAGGTGCTGCCGTGAACAGCAATTCGTAGTCGTCGCCGCCGGCGAGCTGGCAGGCGCGGCGGCGCTGCGTCGGCTGCCGGGACAGGGCTTCGCAGGCAGGCAGCGCGTCGACGTCCACGACGGCGCCCACCGCGCTGGCGTCGAGCACGTGGCGCAGGTCGCCGAGCAGGCCGTCCGAGATGTCGATGGCCGCGTGCGCGATCCCGCGCAACGCCAGTCCGAGCGTGACGCGGGGCTGCGGCTGCTCCAGGCGCGGCAGCACCTGCCGCAGCAGCGGCTGCGGCAACTGCCATTCGTCCAGCAGGTGGCCCAGCGCCAGGCGCGCCTGCCCGGGGGTTCCGGAGACCCACAGTTCGTCGCCCGCGCGCGCCGCGTCGCGGCGCAGCGCGAGCCCTTCGGGAACCAGCCCGACTGCCGTCACGCACAGGTTCAGCGGGCCGCGCGTGGTGTCGCCCCCGACCAGCTCGATGTCGTGCTCGTCGGCCAGCGCGAACAGTCCGCCGCTGAAGGCCTCGAGCCAGGCGGGGTCGGGTTGCGCGAGCGCCAGCGCCAGCAGGAAGGAATGCGGGCGCGCGCCCATGGCCGCAAGGTCCGACAGGTTGACCGCCAGCGCCTTGTGCCCGAGGTGCCGGGGGTCGGTCCCGGCGAGGAAATGGCGCCCCTCGACCAGCATGTCCGTGCAGACGGCCCATTGCTGGCCAGCCTCAGGTCCCAGCAGCGCGCAATCGTCGCCGACGCCCAGCAGCGCACGGCGCGCCGGGCGGCGGAAATAGCGCGCGATGACATCGAACTCCCCGAGCTTCGTGACCATGCCCGGTATTGTCGCCGCGCGGCTCAATCCCTGGACAGGGGCGGGCCTAGAATCGCTTTCCCCGAGCCTGCCGTCGCGCCCATGGGGACGCGGCCGGCGCCGGCGGCGCTCCCGCGCGACGGGACGCCGCGCGAGCGCGCCTGAACGACACGGCAGGCCGCGGATTTCGGAGACCTTCTTCATGTCGAATCCTGACGCCAAGGCCGAGCTCCGTCGCGCGGCTCTGGAATACCACGAGCATCCGCTTCCCGGAAAGATCAGCGTCGCGCCGACCAAGCAGCTGTCCAACCAGCGCGATCTCGCGCTGGCCTATTCCCCCGGCGTGGCCGCGGCTTGCGAGGAGATCGTCGCGGACCCGGGCCACGCCGCGCGCTACACGGCGCGCAGCAACCTGGTCGGTGTCATCAGATC